>JBBSAX010000018.1:0-38862 GCA_038251885.1 Pyrinomonadales bacterium
GGTTATTTCATCAGCACAGTTGGCGCACACGGTTCAGAAGAAATGATAAAAAACTATGTTCAGCAACAAGGCAAGATGGATGAAACCAATCAACCCAAACTCTTTTAATACCCCGTCAGCTTGCTGCGGGGAAAATTTATTTGTCCTGAAAAGCGGATTTTCAACTGAAGATAATAGATACAAATTTGAGTTGAAGTCCGATGGCACGGGTAAGATTTATTATTCGGATTTTTCGGATGACTCGGAAGATTTTTTGCACGAAGCAGATGTTAAAGCACTTGCCGGGGAAATCAAAAAAGCTGTAAGGTCTGAAATTTCGTTGCAATCAGAGCGAAACGAATTGGAAAACGCCGAGATTGAAAGCATCCGCGAAGAAACTGCTTCGGAGATGCTGGAAGAGTTTTTCTGGGAAGAAATTAACGGGATGCTTGAAGACCCGTTTTTTCGTTCATTTTACGACGATAGCGAGTGGGGCGAGGAATTATCTTGCGAGCGAGGCACGGCGGCGGAGTTTGAGGCATTTCTTGAACTGTGCGTGTTGACCGAAAGGGAACTTGGTTCAGCGGACGATTACCTGCTCGTTGAAGCGGAAACCGAATGTGAAGAAGCCGGTTTGAGCGATTGCAGTTATCACACCGAACGGCTTGAGGAACTTGTAGGTATCGCCTGCAAATACTTTAAGCCGTCGGGATTCCGCTACGATTACAACGATGGCTGTTATGATCGTTTTTCGGGTTATTCAACGTCTAGTGAATCAATCTGTATTTCTTTCGAGGAGTGTTCAAAGACACCCGCCAGAGAAAAGATGAACGCAATGATAAAACTCAAAGATAAACTCGCCGAAATGAAAGTTCCGAGCGAAATAATTCAAAGATTGACAGCTTTTTAATCACTCTAAATTTATGAATGAAGCTATAATTTGTAAGCCGAGTCCTGTCAAAGTTTTTGCCGTTACTGCCGCCCCGCTTCGGGAGTTGCGGAATTTCTTGGTTTATAAGCAAAATCCTGAACTTTTAAGTGAACGGATGCGTCGGCAACCGGCTCTGTCTTTCGATGAACTTCCTACAACCATTCGGGAGATAGGAAAAATTCTCGGTGCGGAGAAATGTGAAAAGAATCGAAAACTCTATTTTGACTGCACAAAATCCCAAAATCATCGCGGCGTTTTAATTCACAATTTTAACGCTCAGTTTTGGGTTCATTATTTTCGATGTGGGATCGGACTTGTCAGTATTTCTTGCTTCAGTAGCATTGCTTCGGCGGAAGGCTCGGTCTTGCCGCTAAAATTGCGGACTGTGGCAGATTCTTATGAGTATCAATGGTTTATTCATAACCTTGATTTAAGTTTTTTTACCGGCAATATATCTAAAACGACGGTTATAAAGTTGGGAAGCTATTTTATAAAACGGATAAATCCTACTCTTGCATATCCATACTTGATTTGCCTTGAAAATATAGGGACTAAAGAGCCGTATAAATTTGTTTCGGGTAGCTTTGAGCGACTGAAAGAGGTTTTGATGTGGGCGAGATTCGTTTGTGAGGGGTTAAAGCGGGAAAGAGAGCCGAACGGCAGAAACTGGGTTAGTCCTCACGTTATGATTACTTGCGGAAATTTCAGATTTGAGCCTGTGTTTGAATACTCGACTGAAACTTTTATTAATGCGGTTGGAGCGTTAGCCGTCAAAGAAAATGCTTCCTATACTGTTCTGCGGGATGGTTTTAGGCGGTGTGCTGGGGATGAAGGTTTTGACTCGGTGAGAAAGAACAAGCATCGGATATTTCTTAATCTCGAACACGAAAACAAAGATGTTCCGGTGCGGGAGAAAATAGCCGCTCGTAATTATCTTGTTGATTGGCTTAAAGAACAGGGAATTGAAGGTGAGCGAATTGTTAAAATGTGGAATCTGATTGAATAGCGGCATTAGTGAGAGTCTTGTTTCTACTTGTGAGTTTTTGTTCTTTTGTTATACTTTTTTTGACGGGTTTTTTGCGTTGTAAGTTAAAAAGCCGGACTGAAACTTGAGCGGAGAGACAAAAAGTTTATGCCAAAAAAGTTTGAATTAATTAAGCAGACGAAGCCGCTACAGTTGTCATTGTTTGAACTCCTAACTGAAACGGATGTTTTGACTGAAGATGGTGATAAGCAGTTAAAAAGAGGCAAAAATTATTCTCAGACGATTGAATTGTATGATTTTATGCCGCGTTTTGTCTTTGGTCATCAGGCGGATTTGCGGAAAGATTATAACGGTCTTTTGCCCGGTTTGGTGCGGGATTTTGAGTGTCGCGGAGTTCCGTTTAAATTGACGCTTACACCTGCTACGATTGTTCAGCAGAATGGAAAGTCGATTTCCTATTATCCGGGAACGGATGAGGACATCCTTGAGATCGTTTTGCGGAAAATGTATTTAGAAGACAATCCGAAACTTTATGACGGTCAGCCCGGAATGACGTTTACGGTCAACAGGATTCGTAGAGAACTGAAAAAACAAGGAAGGACTCGCTCTCATACGCAGGTGATCGAATCCTTGATGATTTTAAAGGGATCGCAGATCAGTTGTCAGAATCTTGTGACAAAGACGACGATGATTTTTAATCCGATTGACGTTCTTTCATTTAGGAAAAGAGATGATGCAGATGCAGATACTCCCTGCTACCTGATATTTTCAAATATAGTTGCCGAAGCATTGGATAATCTGTATTTTCGGCGATTTAATTACAAAAAAGTTGTCAGCTACAAGTCGGTGATTGCCAGATTGCTTCATCGCCGAATTTCTCATCATTTTACTCAATCTAATCCGAAATTAACTTATAGCGTGAATTTCTCTACATTGCTCCGTGATTTCGGTTTGGAATATCCGACTCTTGCCAAGGCTTTTGTTAAACTTAAAGAAGCCTTAAAAGAAATGGAAGATGCCAATGTTATCCAAGAATTTACTTGTGAACCGATTCGTAACTCCAGAGATGCCCGCAAGATTGAAGATTATTTCGTAAAAATAACTCCGACCCAAGCTTTTTCATTTGAAGTTAAGAATTCAAATGAAGTAAGAATTAATATTTCCAGAATTAGTGAAGATTCTGAGGATTTAAATCAAAAAAGTTCTAAAAAAACAAAAGAAACAACTTCATTTTTTCCGAAGCCTGTTAAGGGGAAGACGACCCAGGATAAATAATATTAGGTTAAAATAGGATAAAGAATAGGATAGACCGCCGAAAATCGCTACTAACTTCTGTATTTGCATAGTTTAGTCTCCGAGATGTATCCCAAATTTCTACATACATCTATCCCAAATTTCTACAACGACTCGAGAAGTATCTCAAATTTCTACATAGTCGGTTGTGGATAAAAAACAACCTATCCCAAATTTCTACATAGGCTATTGTGGAAAAAGTGAGAAGTATCTTAAATTTCTACATAGTCGGTTGTGGATAAAAACCGATGTATCTCAAATTTCTACATAGTTGGTTGTGGAAAAAGTGAGAAGTATCCTAAATTTCTACATAGTCGGCTGTGGAAAGTTAGGAACTATCCCAAATTTCTACATACATGTATCCCAAATTTCTACATACCTTTGGTTAATTGTGGAAAAAGTTTTTGATTGATTTTTCAAGGTCTTATGGCATTGGTGGGAAATTTATTTTTTAGGGTTACTGATTACTGAGAAACTCTTCCGTGTATTTATAATTCTGTGGCGGTGCGTCCGATAATGATTCCCATTATCTTTACCAATTTGTATCTTTTTTCACATTTTGGCTTACTCCCCAATTTTGCAGGTAACAAATCTGTGATTGAAATCACTTCTCTTTATGAGCCAAACAAAACTAAATCAAAACAAGACTTGGCTAAATTTAAGGACGGCTATGGTGAATATCTAATTAATGGTAAATACCGAGTTTATTATTTTTGGAAAATCGGAACTTTAGTTTTAAGGATAGATTCAAGATTTTAACTCCTTTGTGGAAATTTATTTGGATAATTTAGATAGTCGTTGCTGGAATGATGAATTGGAATTTATCGGTGAGCTGAAAAGTATTAGGAAGACAGCAAACCTTTAATTAGGATTTCACTTGCAACTAATTTGAGATTGTTTAGAAATGTGTTTTGCCGACCTTAAAGGTTTTGTAGTGTTTGTGAAATGTTTTGTTGATTTATATTAAGTAGTCCGTTTTTTAAGATGAAGAGGTCAATTCTGATAATTCAAAATATCAATAAAAATGTCGATTCAGTTTCTTTCGAGCTTTTCTTACTGAAAACTGCCAGTCAATTTTGATTTGCTTTGCAGTTCGTTCTTTGACAATCGCTAACACTTCTTTTTCAAGTTGTTCTTGAGTCGGAATTCGGCGGTCTAAGCAAAGTCTCGAAATGGCAGAAAACTCTATTTCGATCATGTTTAACCAACTCGCCTTTTTCGGCGTATGATAAAACTCAAACAGTTGTGCCAATCGAAAGGCTTCTTCCGCTTCAAAGGTTTCGTAAAATGAACTCGCATTATGGGTGTTCAAATTATCCAAAACCAGCCTGATCTTCTTCGCTTGCGGATATTTAGCCGCCACTTTTTGCAAATGAAGGGCAAATTCGCGCTTGCATCTTCTGGCAAAAACATCTGCTATTCTCATTCCCGTCAACGGCTCGATCGTTGCCAATAACGCACACGACCCATTCTTCTGATACGAAAAGTCTTCGCGTTGCGGCTCGCCGCTTTTCATTTCTATCGGGGCAACGGTGTCGCCAATCAGAAAACACGGTCGCTCATCAAAACACACCACGGGAAATTCTTCATCAAACGGCAATCCATAATGCCACAAGATTCTTTCCATGTTTGAGATAAATATTGAATTCATCTTGCCGATGCACTGCTGTGGGCGGAAGGATTACCTACACAGGTGGATAATTTCAGGGTCTGGCACACTTTTGGTGACAAAAGTCGGAAATGGATTATTATTGGTAGATGGATTTATCAATTTGTCTGCCAACCCCTTCGATCTTGCAAATTGACGATATATCGGTTCAAGAAAATGTAGTCGTTTTTCAGGTTTCCACAACTCAACTTGAGGTAGCTTGTCCTAGTTGTGAGCAAGTTTCTGAGAAAATTCATAGTCGTTACACTCGAACTTTGACTGATCTACCGATGTCAGGTTTGGCAGTTCGCTTAATTTGCCAAGTCAGGAAGTTCTTTTGTTTACATAATGATTGTTCTCAAAAGATTTTTGTTGAAAGATTGACGGGATTGGCTGACGTTTCCGCTCGTCAAACAAGCCGTCTGAGTAGAATCATTTCTTCTCTGGCTTTTTATGTCGGCGGTCGTATGGGGGCTAAAGTTACTGAGCTGTTGGCGATTAAAGTCAGTCGCCAGACATTGATCCGACGAATTCTCAAAGCTCCGCCTTCTGAAGTTGTCGCTCCGCGAGTTATCGGAATAGATGATTTTGCCTTGCGACGCGGGCAAGTTTACGGCACTTTGATGATCGATCTGGAAAGAAGAAAAGCACTGGATATGATTCCGAGTCGGGAAGCAGCAGATGTTGCTGAATGGCTGAAGAAATACCCGAAAGTCGAAGTAGTCAGTCGGGATCGTTCACCGATTTATGCTAACGCCGTCAATCAGGCATTACCAAACGCCGAACAAATTGCCGATAGATTTCATATCATCAAGAATATCTTTGAAGTGTTGGAAAAGATTCTTCATCGGGAACGAAAGACCATAAATCTAGTCAGCGAAGAAATCCGCCAAACTTGCAATCGAATCAGTCGGAAAAACCGATCACTATTGAATGAAAACGGGTTAAAGAAACTGGAGAAAACCAATAGTAAATGCGAACAGGATGCGGCAATCAAACAAAGTGAAGCGAGAAAAAGAAGAGTTGAAAGATATGAAACTGTTAAAAAACTGCGAGGCGAAGGTGTTTCGATCAGCGAGATCAGTCGTCGGTTGAGAATGCACCGCCAAACGGTCAGACATTTTCTGAGTTGCGATCAATACCCGGAAGTTAAACCTGCTTACAGAAAACCCAGTCCGTTACTAGATTATCAGGACTATATTCGTAAAAGATGGAATGAAGGATGCGGTAATGCGAAACTGATTTATCAGGAAATTAGTTCTCTTGGGTATGTCGGAAGTTACAATACTTTGATGAGATTCCTAAAGGTCTGGCGGAAAGAATTGCCGGAAGGAGATCGTTTGAAGATTCGTCTGAATACATTTCGTGTCCCGACCGCAAGGGAAATCAAGTGGTGGCTGTTGGGTAAAAGTCCGCCGACCGACAAAGAAAACAAACGGTTTCTGAAATTGCTGAATAAAACTCAACCCGAAATAGACCGAACGGTTAAACAAATTAAGGAATTTCAAGAAATACTGAAAAGTGGCAATGAAACAGACTATGAAGAATGGAAAGCAAAGGTTAAGCAAGAGAAAACAGCTTCGGAAATGAGAAATTTCGTAATTCGGTTGGAGAAAGATGGCTCTTCGATCAGAGGAGCGATCAGAACCGATTGGAGCAACGGACAGGTAAAAGGACAAGTTAATCGGCTAAAATTAATCAAACGGCAGATGTATGGGCGGGCGAGTTTTGAAGTTCTCAAAGCAAAAGTATTATTTGAAGATGTCGTTTAATCAACAATAAGCATAAATCAGATTAGCCTAAAATCAATAAACTGAAATAGCCTCAAATTGAAACTAAAGTTCAGAGAAATCTAGACTGAAATGCAAACAAAACCAAAATCGTCACCAAAAGTGTGCCAGACCCTGAAATTATCCACCTGTGTAGGTAATCCTTCCGCCCACAGCACCGATGCACCACGTTTTCTTCAAATGCGGTTGGAGTTCGTTTTTTTGAGTATCTCGCGCACTTTGCTGTAGGAAATACTTGGCACAAAGTCCAATTCAACTGCTTTGTCACTTAACAGTCGCAGACTCCATTTAGCTCGTCCATCCGGCGTATCAGAACACGCCAAAGCCGTAATTTTAGCTCTTTCTATTCCGCTGAAAACGATTGGACGACCACTACGCGGCTTTTCCTCCAAACATTTTAAGCCGATTGCCAAGAAATTATTTTTCAAACTAATGACCCTTGGATAAGAATAATTTAAGAGTTCGGAAACTTCGCTCATTGTTTTACCTTGATGCAGCCACAACAAAGTCATCATTCGTTTGAATTTTCTGGCTTTCAATTGACCTGAAGTAGTTTGCGTTGTCAAATAACTGTAATCTTGTTCGCTTAGTTTTAGGTGTTCTTTTCTCATATTAGAAATAAACACTTAATTTGTTACATAATTTAAAAAACGGACTACTTAATTGCGAATCTTAAATTCTGACTAATTTAAAAATCACACTTACAATTTTTTAAAAATCCATTATAAAAATTTTCGCAATGCCCACCTCTAAGAAGAGTAAAATAGATTTTGAAAGTAATGCGATTCAACGGTCTTGATCCTTAAAAATTTAACGGGGAAGGAATAAATGATTTTCCCAATTTTTCTAACTACAAAAAGAAATGTGATGCTTTGATGCTTTTATAATGTGATGTTTTGATGATTGTAAGTGAAAAGTTAATTTGCTAAGATGAATTTATTATGAGAACCACTTTAACATTAGAGGACTCGGTTGCTGACGGATTGAAGAAATTAAGGCGCCAAAACCCGGATAAATCTTTTAAGGAAATAGTCAATTATTTAATCAGGCAGGGTTTGGAGATTTCCGGTGTTGAGACCGTGCCGAAGGAAAAATTTGTTATCGAACCCGCTAAAAAGGCTGTTCACCGCCCGGAGTTTAATTTCGATAACATCGGCAAGCTTATTGAAATGGTTGATGGAGATTTTCATAAATGATCATCCCCGATACGAATATTTTGCTCTACGCACATATTCCTTCTTTCCGGGAACACCTCGCGGCAAAAAATTGGTTGGAGGATACGCTTAACGAGGATCAGGAAAAGATCGGCTTGGCTTGGCAGGTTATCACCTCCTATATTCGGATCGGAACAAATCCGAAACTGTTTCAAAAGCCTTTGACGGTGAGCGATGCGGAAACGAATTTAACCCGGATCGTCGAACATCCGTTGGGTGAAATTATTACGCCGAAGCCGGAGCATTGGACAAGTTTTATAAATTTGGTCAAAACCGAACAAGTTACTGCTGATCTGGTAATGGATGCTCATCTGGCAGCCTTGGCAATCGAACATAAAGCGCGTTTTGCTACAACGGATCGTGATTTTGCGCGGTTTCGTGGACTTAATTATTTTAATCCGCTGAAAGGTCGGGTTTGATTTTTGATTTAGGATGTGAAATCGCAAATTCAATCTCTCGAAAAAATCATTAATAAATCCCAGGTAACAACCCTATAAAAATACAGGATTAATTGGTTGCTATCGCCTTGTCTAACAAATTAACTCTAAAGACCCGGACATCTAGTGGCATCCGGTGGATATTACAATGTCTATTGCCGATTTCTTTTCTTCAGATCAGGCGATAGCAGTCTAATACCGATTTAATGATATTGATGTTTTCAACATTGTTTACAGAAATTCTAAAATTTTAACTGGTTTTGCTTGTTTCGGTATTCCGTGTTTTTTCAAATAATTGATTCAAGCTAATGTGTGGTGAATTCGTGAAAGGGGATTGTCTGTAATCATCATTGTCTTATTTGAGGAAACATTTTTTGTTCTTTTATTGGTTTAGTTATTTTATTATCGGACGCGCTGGTGAACTAGTAAAAATAACTCTTGCTTTTTCTTTTTATCTAATGTAGGTTAGTTTCAATTTAGTTATAACCGACGACAACCAGTAGGAATAACAGCTTATCAATGAGTTTGTTTCTGCTCTTTTTACCGGAAGATAAATTGGGGAATTTGACTTCCTGACAAACGGTAAAAAAACGCTTTTCGCAGAGATATTTTTTTGCATATTTAAATTTCAATCTATTGGATTGGGTTTCAAAAAGATATTATGTTGTCGCTTGCAGTCTAAAATTTGAATCGAAGTTGATTGTCCGCCGAGAGAAAGCGGGTAATCAGCTTTTTTTGTTTTGAATGATAGTTTTTTATTATTGATGGTGCGTTAACTTATATAATCTATCCCAATCAAGATACGGATAAATCGATCAACACGAACTTTTCCAAGTCGGACGTTGACAGATTTGTCGAGAATTTACAAACGAAAATTTTGCAGTTGAACCAATAATTACTTTGGAAATAAAGCTTTATACGGAGACTTAAATGAAGGAAAACAAAAATCAACCAAATCAAAAAAATGATGACTCGTCTTTAACCGATTCCCAAAACAAGGCTTCCGATCCCGTGCATTATTTAGATACTGATGAGGGGAAAGAACCTGAAGAAGGCATCGCGCTCTGTCTTTCCGGCGGCGGTTACCGCGCAATGCTCTTTCATGTCGGGGTTTTATGGCGTTTGAACGAAATCGGATGGTTGCCGCGCCTTAACCGAATTTCAAGTGTTTCGGGCGGTTCGATAACTGCCGGCGTTTTGGCACTGAACTGGCAAAACATGGATTTTCAAAATAATATTGCCGCAAATTTTGTCGAGCAAATTGCCGCTCCTATCAGAAAGCTGGCTTTGCGGACAATTGACGTTTCTTCAGTTGTGACCGGAACTTTATGGTTCGGCACCATCGGCGATAAAATTGCTCAATCATACCGCGACTATCTGTTCGGCGAGGCGACACTCCAAAACATAATTGATGAAGTTCCGGGCGTTTCGCCGCGATTCGTTTTTAATGCGACGAATGTGCAATCCGGTGTTCTCTGGCGGTTTATGAAACCATATATGAGAGATTACCGGGTCGGTGAAGTCCTAAAACCGAATATTGATTTGGCGACGGTCGTGGCGGCATCTTCCGCGTTCCCGCCGGTTTTGTCGCCGGTGGAACTCGACCTTGACCCGAAAGATTTTACCGAAGGAAGCGGAACGGATTTGCAGAAAGACGAATTTAGAACGCAGGTCGTTTTAACCGACGGCGGAGTTTATGACAATCTCGGTCTCGAAACGGCGTGGAAACGGTACAAAACGATTCTTATCAGCGATGCCGGCGGCGGTTTTGCAGCGGAAGCCGATCCCGCACGCGATTGGGTCAGACACGCCGTGCGCGTTCTTTTCACAATTGATAATCAGGTCAGGAGTCTGCGAAAACGGCAGGCGGTCGAAGCCTTTAAATCAGGCAGCAGGAAAGGTGCATTTTGGGCAATCAATGCCAACACGGAAACGGATTATCAAATCTCCAAACCGCTTGATTGCCCATTCGATAAAACGACTTTGCTTGCCAAACTGGACACGCGGCTTAAAAAATTGGATCAGGCAACTCAGGAAAAATTAATTAACTGGGGATATGCCGTGAGTGATTTGGGAATGCGGCAGTATGTAGATCAGTCACTTGAAAGCCCGGTGAACTTTCCATATCCGAATAATAAAGTCTGAAATTACAGGCAGCACGAGGTAATAAAAAATGGTGTTACAAAACTTATATGATGAACCAAACAGCCGCCCGTTAAAGGTCTATGCTTTTGATCCTTCGCGCGGCAGAACACTCGGCAACTATATGACGGTCAGTGTTCCTTTTGAAAAACTCGAGAAGGGACTTTCCGGCAAATATCTTGAGGTAATTGATTACGACTCAAGTAATCAGTGTTATTACCAGCCGGTTGATTTGAATCACCCGTCTATTTTGATGCAAAACGGAATGGAGCCGAGCGAATCCGATCCCAGATTTCACCAGCAGATGGTTTACGCCATAGCAAGTAAAACTATCGGTATTTTTGAATTTGCCCTCGGCAGAAAAATGAAGTGGGGCTTTAATCGGGACCGTAGCGAAGACAAAAAGACTTCGCTCAAAATTTATCCACACGCGATGCAGGAAGCCAATGCCTTCTACAGCCGCGATCTCGAAGCCCTTGTTTTCGGTTATTTCCCGGCTTCCGATTCCGATCCGGTTTCAAATTTACCCGGTCAGACAATTTTCACCTGCTTATCCCACGATATTGTCGCCCACGAAACAACTCATGCGCTGATTGACGGGCAAAGAATGCACTTTATGGAAGCGACAAGCCCCGATACGCTTGCCTTTCACGAGGCATTTGCCGACATAGTTGCCTTATTGCAACATTTCAGTTTTAAAGAAGTTCTGCTCGATGTGATAAAGCGAACCGGCGGGTTAATTTATCGGTCGAATATTAATTCCGCGATTAAAGCGGAAAAGGGAACCGAAGAAATAATCTCGGAACTCTCCGCCTCAAACCCGCTGGTCGAGCTGGCAAAACAATTCGGCGAAGCGATGGGACAGCGGGCGGCTTTGCGGGCGGCTCTCGGAACGAAACCGAATTCAAAGGATATTGAAAATCTAACCGAACCGCACGAACGCGGGGCAATCCTTGTCGCGGCTGTCTTTGATGCTTATTTCACAATATACATCAGCCGCATCAGGGATTTGCTTCGGATTGCCGGCATCAGCGGGAAAATAACCGATGAAAATGAACTGCATCCCGATCTCGCCGAACGATTGGCGGCGGAAGCCAGTAAAACCGCCGAGCATTTTCTCAATATTTGTATTCGCGCACTCGATTATTGTCCGCCCGTTGATATACGGTTCGGAGAATTTTTGCGGGCGATGATTACTGCCGATTTCGATCTGGTTAGTGACGACCCAATCGGCTACCGCGCCGCTTTGATTGATGCCTTTCGGCTGCGCGGTATTCGACCGGGAGAGGTCGTTTCATACGCCGAGGAATCGCTGCGGTGGTGTCCGCCGGAGGATTTAAGTGGAAAAACTCTGGTGTGCGATGGTCTTAAATTCGATTTGTTCAGACCATTGACCAGAGAGCAAAAAACTTCAAACGCCAAAATTCTTCATTCATTCGGCGATAAATATAGGAAAGAACTCGGACTTGAAGTTAATCAAGAAGTTAAAATTCAGGTGCATTCATTTCACCCGATCCATCGGGTCGGTCCGAACGGTCAACTCAAAATGGAGGCTGTCGCGGAGTTGATTCAACAACAGGAAGTCTTGATTGATCCGGCTGATAAATCAATCGGCAAAATGAATTTTTACGGCGGAGTTACGCTTGTCATTGATCTCTCTCCTGAAAAAGAAGGCAAAATCCGCTACGCGGTGAGAAAAAATCTCGATTTATCTGACAAAAATAACGCAAGACTGGGACTTCAACGCAGTTTTTTCAAAGATTCCGCAACCCGTTATAGCTTGAATGTCTATTCAAAAGAAATTGACGTTAATCTTCCGACAAAATCGGGAAACGGCAAAAAAGGATTAAGCTTCAGTATGGTTCATAAAGGATATTAAAATGACAAAAAAGAAAAAAGTAGGCGAAACAACTCATCAAAAAAATGAACTTCAAAAAAATGAAAGGGCAATTAGAGTCCGAATGTATCGTGTCGGATTCGGAGATTGTTTTCTTCTTTCGCTTCCCGTCGGAAAAAATGATTCGGACGAGTACCGGCATTTTGTGATTGACTGCGGCGTTCACGGTAGAGGGAATATCGGGACAATAGAACAAGCAGTTGAGAATATCGCCGCAGTCACCGGCAAAAAACTCGCCGCGATTATCGCCACGCATTCACACCAAGATCATATCTCCGGTTTCAGCAAAAGGTTCAGCGATTTTGAAATCGGAGAAGTATGGTTGCCGTGGAGTGAAAATCCAAAGGATGAACTGGCAGTCAAATGGGGCAAAAAACAAGCGGCGATGGTTAATCAATTGTCGCAGCACTTTACCGCGCAGGCGAAAACCGGAGCCGCCGAGTCAAAAGCTGCGAGCCGTGAGAAAGCACTCGCTGCACTTGTCAATTTGAGTTCAAGCGACGCTTTGATGGACATACTCGTGACGCAATTTAAGGGCGGCAACCGAGCAATGATGACGGCGTTTGCCGGTTTAACGTCAAACAAAAATGCTTTAGAATTGCTTAAAAACGGCTTTAATGTCGGAGCTGAGGTTC
Organism: Pyrinomonadales bacterium; assembly: GCA_038251885.1. Lineage (GTDB taxonomy): Bacteria > Acidobacteriota > Blastocatellia > Pyrinomonadales > Pyrinomonadaceae > JAHCHG01. The sequence goes on from JBBSAX010000018.1 coordinate 12,952, forward strand.
GCTACTGCGAAGCCGGCATTAATCTCAAAGATGCTGCCGGAGTAACCGGCTTGGAAGTGCGGGTTTTAAGTCCGCCGCGCGATGAAAAATTTTTATCAAAAATGGATCCGCCCCAGGATCAAAGTTATTTGCGGATGAACTCTGACGGAGTGATTACTGATTCAAACAAACTTAAGCCTTTTCCGGCTAAATGGGTCATCAAATACTCGGATACGGAACAGCGACCCCTAAGTTCTGATGAGGAAAAACATTTGGCGGAAACTCTCAATGACGAGTCATTAGACGGACTGGCATTTGCGCTTGATTCCGCGAAGAATAATACCAGCTTGGTCACGCTTTTTATTTATAAAGGAAAGCACCTGCTTTTTCCCGGAGACGCTCAATATGGAAACTGGAAATATTGGCTGGATCAGGAGGGAGACGATATTTTACCAAAAATTGATTTTCTCAAAGTTGCTCATCACGGCAGCCATAATGCAATGCCGAAGGACGCACTGGAAAAAATGACCACCGGAAAATTTGCGGCGATGGTGTCAACTCAAAGCACTCCGTGGGAGTCAATCCCGCGCGTGCCGCTGATGAAGCGATTAGACCAACAAACTGCACAAAAAACGGTCAGGAGCGACTGGATTAAATTAAATGGTGCGCCTGATCCGCTTGAAAATACCGAACCCCAAATTCCGAAAATAAATCCGACAGGATTTACTACGGGCGGATTTTGGTATGACTATGAAATTCAGATAACTTAGTTTTTATTTTCGGGGGGTTATTTTCAATTTTCAAAATATGGAGAGAGAGTTATGAACAGACAAGACTTTGGCGAATGGGGCATCGAATTAAAGTCTGGAGAATTTGCGGGCGCATTGGTTTTCCTGCTTCGTGAATTTTATCGGGATACTCCCGCCGATGTTCTCGCAAAATTAATCGGCGTTAGAACATTCAAGCGATTTGATAATGAAAATGAATTTATTAGTCCGATAGAGATTTGTTTCGATGTAACCTATCATTTGGAAATAATTCGCTTGTTGCGCCCGGCATCCGAGTATTATCGTCAATGGCTGGATTTTGTTGAAACCTTAAAACAGACACACACTCAACACGAAGATAAGCGTTACAAAAACAGCAATTATAGACTTCTGCCGCGCCCGTTTTATCTGAGACTGGAACTTTACACCAATTCGGAAAATGCTTATTGGCTGACCGAACAATTTTTAAAGCTTGGTGATAATGAAGTTTCGGTTTATTTGAGAACCGACGAACCGGCGGCGGAAGTCGGCTGGAATTGGGCTTTGCGAGTCGGATTCTTAAATAATGAAGACTCAAGGCGTTTGCGCGGCGACCTGGAGAAATATTTTGAAACCGAAAGACAATGGCTGGCTCCATTAATCGAATTCGTCAACTTAAGTAGCGAAAATGACAACTGTGATGTTTTGCTGCTTCCGGCAAGTCTTCGTTCGGCTATCGGGGCGGCACTTACCCTTAACATCAGGATTTCGGCGGATTGTACTTTGGTAATCGGGCAGACAAACGAGAACCCGGAAGATGTTCCGGCTTTGATTGATACTTTGCGAAGATTAATCAGCACCGCCGGGATCGGAATTGCCAAAGTTCAATCCGAAAAGATAAATAACTGGTTCACTGAACTCATCCGTGAATTGTCACACGACGAGCCGATTGATGTCGCGTTGTTTGCGGCTTGTCGAAGAACCGCAACTCCGCCGCCTTTTTTGATTGCCTCGCGCCAACTGATTAGATTTTCACGGCTTGTCGAAAGCATTAAATCGCTCGGTGAAAAATTGAAAAATTCCGCCGTTGACAAATTAATTGATGTTTCCGGTGACGATGCTTATAACTTCGGGATTGAACCTCGCTCTTATAACTGGAATGAACTCGGCGAAAAGATTGTCAAAAGGTCAAACGATTTTCGGATTGACCGCGAGATAACATCGGCAACTTCGGCGGTGAAAATAAATAAAGAATTTCAAAAAAGTCTCGCAAATGAAAACAAACAAAAGCCCAATCAAACCCGCTGGATCCAAGCGCAGATATTTGATTCAAGCCGGCGCGATAAGCCGGTTCGACTGCGCTCTGCCCTGCGTGCCAACGCTCCGCACGAATTAATGGTGCGAATTGGAACGGAAAATCAGGATTGGGAACAAAGCGACGAAAAATTCCCGGCGGAGCTTTTGCCGCCCGGTAAAGAATCTTATCGGTTGACAGTCATTATTACTGAACCGCAGTTATTTGACGAGCCGCAAATCTCGGAAGTCGTTTTGCCACCGGAGGGCGATAGCTCGGAATGCCGTTTCTTTTTTCACGTCGGGGAAAATATCAAAGAAATAGAGGCGCGAATCAGCATTCTGTATAAGAATCGTGTTCTGCAAACCGCCTTGCTGAAAGCTGCGGTTGTTTTCGAGCCGTCTGAAACTTCCGATGATTTCAAAATTACTATGACGCGCGAAGCGATAGTCCGGGCTGATTTTTCGGGATTAAAAGAAAGACGTTATTTTGATGCCGCTTTTATTCTCAATGAAGATTCGAATCACAATCACGGAGTGACAGCGATCAAGGATCAGTATGTTGCATTTTCGACTCCCGAAGGACTCACCGAATTTAACAAACAGGTTGACAAATTTCTCACCGATATTTCGGATGACCCGAATATCTATACGGGAAAATTGGATAATCCGGCGACCGTCAAATTATTAAGCAATCTGGCTAAACACGGGCGGAAACTTTATAAATCACTAACCGAATATCAAAAATCTTCGCCGCTCGCAAATATCCTTATCGCGCTTTCGGAAAGTAATTTTATCAGCGGCAATCCCAAAAGAATTCAAATTATCTCCGCCAAGCCGGATACTCGCCTGCCGTTCGAGTTTTTATATGACCGCGCCGCGCCGACGGGCGAAAAAACAAAACTGTGTCCGAACGCAGTCGCGGGTTTGGAAAAGGGCGCGTGTTTTACCGATTGTCCGGGAATCGCCAGTCCCGAAGACCATGTTTGTCCACTGGGTTTTTGGGGCTTATCGAATATCATCGAACGCCACACGCACAGCATCGAGTATTCGACCGAAACCCTCCACGGCGATTTTCGCTGGCAAACCGAACCGCTTGAAAACCGCAAGCACCTGGAAGTTTTCAGAAAGGTATTATTTGCCGCCTCGAATAAAGCGGACGTGCTTGAGGAAGTATCGGTTAAAGGTAAAACGGAGATAAAAAAAGGCGGCGTGGAAAAAATCGGTTCGGCTTTAAGCGCGATTACCAATTCAAAAGTTTCAAAAATCAATTCATGGCGGCAATGGAGCGATTCAATTAAATCCGAAGCTCCCTCGGCTTTAATACTGCTGACACATACAAAAACCACGAATGGTAATATTTTGGCTCTTGAAATCGAAGACGGCACTCAGCCGGATATGCTGCTCGAATCAATCGAACCGGAGTATGTATATTCCGTCAAAAAAAATCTTCCCCCGATTGTTTTGTTGATCGGCTGCGAAACCGGAAAAGCAAAAATCGAATTTATGAATTTCGTGGCGGGTTTCAGGCAGTGCGGCGCGACGATAATCGTCAGCACCGGAACGACCATTCTCGGTCGGCACGCGATTCCGGTTACTTTCGAGCTGCTCAAAACTCTGGATGAATTAACAAAAGAACCGAACCGTTCCTTTGGCGAAGCGATGCGACTAATTAAGCAAAAAATGTTGGCGCGCGGGATTCCGATGGTGCTGACGCTGATGAGTTACGGCGATGCCGACTGGCAAATCGGGATTCCCGAAAAATGAGGTGAAAATTATGTTCAAAATCGAAATGCTCCAAGCGGCGTGGGGCGATTGTTTGTGGATTGAATACGGCAATAGGGACAAACCGAAACGAATCCTGATTGACGGCGGAATTACGGCGACTTATAAACTTCTAAAAAAGCGAATTCTTAAATTACCGGCAGAAGAGCGGCATTTCGAGTTGTTCGTGATCACTCACGTTGATGCCGATCACATTGAAGGCGCAATCAAATTGCTCGGCAGAATTCAGGAATTAAATGTAACCTTCGGCGATATTTGGTTTAACGGTTACGAGCACTTACAGGGCGTTGACGATGACAAACTCGGTGGGATTTATGGGGAATTTCTGTCTGCCCTAATGAAAAGCCGAAATTTAACGTGGAACAAAGCCTTTGACGACGGCAAAGCAGTCGTCGTGCCGGATAACGGGGCATTACCCGTAAAGCATTTGGCGGACGGATTAAAAATCACATTGTTATCCCCGACCCGCGAAACTCTCAAAAATTTAATTCCGGCTTGGAATGCAGAAATCGAAAAAAATAAACTGACCGAAAACAAAGATGTCGAAGCGGTGCTGGCAGTCCTGGAACAAAGAAGTGCATTGCGTCCCGAAGTTTTTATTGACGACCGTCTGGGCGAGCGCGAAATAGATGTCGAGAGTTTGGCGGATTCCTATTTTGACGAAGATGCCGCCGAAGCCAACGGCAGCAGTATTGCGTTTTTAATGGAATATGATGATGCAGAAGACAATAAAAAGAAAAGCTGTCTGCTGACCGGCGATGCCTTTCCATCGTTGCTGACCGCTTCGCTAAAACGCCTTATTTCGGGAGATCAGACAAAAATCGAACTGGATTTATTAAAAGTTTCTCATCACGGAAGTAAGAACAACACCAGTAAAGAATTATTAAAACTTCTGAACTGCCGAAATTTTCTTTTCTCCAGCAGCGGACAAAAATTCAAGCATCCCAATGCCGAAACTGTTGCGCGGGTTCTCGTTAATGCACGCGGGGAAAACATGCCGCAGTTGTATTTTAATTATGTCAGCGAGTTTAACAAAATGTGGAATAACACTGACTTAATCAATGGTGATTATCCCTATCAAGCGCAGTATATCAACGAAGCGGACGATAGCCTCGTGATTGATTTATAGCAAAACCAGTCGTCAAAAATAAATCCGGGATTGGGATCGGACAAAATATTTTTACATTTTTCTTAAAATTTGTGTTATATTTTGCCAAAAAAAATCATTACTCTTTAGATAATCTTTTAAAAAGTAATTAGTGCTGAATAAGTTATAAAGTTTTTATAATCATGACAGCATTTTATTAGCAATTTTAATGCAACAGCGAGGTGAGAAATGAATAATGACACGAATAAAAAAGATATTGTTTTGATTGGCAAATTCGTGCTTGGAGCAATCGGTGTGGGCATCCTGCTCGTTTCGATTCATCAACTTTTCAACAAAAACGGTTTTTTACTACCGATCATTTGGTCATTGGGTTGTTTGATTTTCGGCGGATTACTCGGATTTTTATACGGGATGCCGCGAATCCTGTTTGCCGATGAAAAAGCCGCCAATGCTCAGACTCCGAATGCCGCCGCGCCGGGTCAGCCGGTATTGCGTCGCAGTATTTATCAGGTCAGTTCTCATCTTGACCGGATTTTAGAATGGTTGACCACGCTCATCGTCGGACTAACGCTCGTGCAGTGGGAAAAAGTTGTTGCAGGATTTAATTCAATTTCAGGATTTATTTCGTATGGAATATATCCACAGGATCAAAGCCTCAATCAACCGTTTGTTGCCTCAATAATGTTTTATTTTCCGGTCATCGGGTTTATCGGTGCGTATTTGATGACGCGGACATATTTATCGAGAGTTTTTGAAGAAACCGATGTCGGCGGCTTAAAACTCGATGCGGGAGTCAGACTCGAACTGAATAAATCTGATTTGACCAATCCACAAAATATGACCTTGAATCCCGATTTAAAAAATGCCGCCAATAAGATTCTTGATTACCGGCTTGACCAAATTTCATCACTTGAAGACATCATCGCTTGGTCGAAAGCGCAGCTTGCCGCAAGTAATTACGAAAATGCGGTTGAGGGTTACAAGAAAGCCGTGGCGGGTGCGCCAAGCGACATTCAGTTACGGCTCGAATATTTAAATGCCTTATATTACGCCGGAACAAAGACAACCGACCAACCGAAAAAGAAGCAGATGCGAGCCGAATCGGAAGCGCAATTGCTGACCGCATATGGTTTGCTCGATGGCGCAACCCCGCCCGAAACGAAAATGAAGGTTTACCGGGCGATCACATTTTTTTATTTGTATTCCGATCCGCCAAAAGGTTTTGAAAACACTATCAAATACGGGGAAGAATTTATTAATGATGACGACCCGCGAAAAATCTCAAGCGTTGGAGTGCTGGTTAATCTTGCCGCCGCCTACGGGCAGCGATTTAAATGGCTTAAAGAACAAAACGCCGAACCGGAAAAATTGCACGAAGCCCGCAAAAACGCCTTGAATTATTCAACGCAAACACTGGAAAAAGATAAAAACGAAAGATGGCTCAATCGGCTGCGAACGCTTTTGCAGAGCGGAGTTCAAAAGGACGCGACCGACAACGATCTCGAAGTATTTGAAAGAGATGATGAATTTCGACAACTCCTCGGATTATTTACGACTATCACGCTTCCCGATATTGCGACGGATGCAGGGATTATTTCACGCCTACTGCTTGCTGAATGCCGCGGACCCGCATTTGCAGATTATGATGAAGCGGCGGCAAAATCGGCGATGAAAGCGATGCGGGCAGTTGTAGAAAACCGCAAACTAAAGCCAAATTTATTTTTGGCGGCAGGCAATACGACGCTGCAAATAGTTACCGCGCCGCCCGGCGCAGCAAGTGATCCGCAAAGACAATTCGCCGGATTTTTTCTCGGTGCTGACGGTAAATTAGCACTAACTGCCGGAGTTCAGGCTAATATTGACGCGATTTTGGCGCGAGCCAATTCCGGTTCGCCCGGAAAATTTGCGGCTTTCGTCAATAACGCGATTGCCGTTGCACAGGGCGCGATTGAAGACCCGTTTGCGGGTTTGACCGAGATTAACGGTGTTCCGGTGAAAAATGGAGCATTCGGCTGGCGACCGGAAGGAAATCCGATTTCCGGCGCACTTTTTGTCAAAATTCCGACTACGATGTCGGGCGTAATTCTCAAAACACAATTTTACGCCCTCAAAGCCGGTGCTTTCTAATACCAACGGAGAAAATTATGACTGCAAAACTTTCAATTAGATGTCCATACAAAAAGGAAACAGGTGAAATCGGTCAGCGGATTCTGATGTTTGTTTATTTCAGAGAAAAAGATGACGACAACAAAATTCAAAATGCCGCCAGAATTTTAACTAAAAAAAGAATTCAAAGAATTCGTGCGGTTGAAATATTTTCCGGTTTGCTTGATGCAGCGGACGAAAAGAGGGCTGACAAAATTCGCCATACGGAATCGCTTTTTTTAGTTACCAGAGAAGAGGCAAGTTCAATTGAATTGAAAAGCGCAGATATTGCGGACGAGCTAAAAAATTGGCAGATTCATCTTGACGGCAATACGGGAGAAGACCCTAAATTTCTTGCTACCTTAAAATTAAAAACGCGAAGCCGATGTTCTTTGTTACCGTCAAACCGAGATACGGTTCATCTGGATTTCGACTTTGCAAAACCGACGGGTGATTTAACCTCTGAAAATAAACTAAATTGTCTTAAAAAACTTACCTCGAATTACGATGGTTTGGAATTTGGAAGCGCACAGCCAAAGCCACTTACTGACATTTATAACAAATTTGAAGAAGTTACAGGTTTTCCCGATAACCTGCCGCGGGTTTTAGATTTTGACCATTTTGCGCCTGACGCGAACGGAAGCAGAAAACCCGGTGGTAAAAGTTTTTGGGAAGTGAAAATTTCAAATATCGAAGTGGGCGGAGTGGGAATTAACAATCCGAAATTCGGTTTGAATGTCGGCTATCGAAAGGATAAAGCAAACAACGAATGGTGGGGAAACAAAGAAAATAATGCCACCAAACTTTTTCCTTTGAATATTGCTCCGGTCGGAGTCTATCGCGGTGAAAACTTCGACTTAGAGATGCGTTTGACGTATCCTTCGCAAATTTTGGACGAATGGATTTTGAACAAACCGGATAAAGATGTGAAATCAATCTGGAAAATGAAGGTCAACAGCATTTACGACAAATCATTTGAAAATAATTTGGATTTTACACCGCTCGCGGTTTGGAACAGATTTATCGCCGAACGGCATTTTCAATCTTTAAGGATGGTTAAAGACAGTAATCCGGGTTCGGTCGTGCCTTATTTTTTTCCTGAAAGTTATGTTTATGACGAAAGTTTGAAAAGCCGTGTCTGGACATCGAGCTATGACGTAACCGATAAAACTCCTTTCGGGGATGACGACCTCGAAGAAGAACAATTCGATTTCGTTCTGCGAAACATCGGCATAAAATCGGACGACAAAACCTCTCCGCTACAGCCTTTAATGATAGATGTCGAACTGCGAAATTTTTTAGACCGGGACGAAAAACCAATCCGGCGAAAATTTCTGCTCTCGGATTATGCTTTAGCCTGCGGCGCGGAAGACAATTTTACGGACGAAGTTTTGTTCAGACTTACAATTCAGGATACTGTCATCGAACCGGAAAAAGAAACTACTTTGAAATCACGGGTCGGGGCGTTGAACTTGCATTTTACGGAACCCTGGGGGGAAACCGAAAATGTCGAACCCTTTCGCCACGAAATCGTAGGAATGCTGACGGGCGGATTGCGTGGGGTAAATGAACTCGACTTTTCTGAATTTGACAACCGTTTGATTGACAGATTGGAGGAAGCGATTTTGAACCGCTGCAATCCATCGGTCGAAACCGAAATTCCCCTTTTGCTTGACGGTTTGAGTCCCGGCGGTCAAGACCCTTTGCCGCAGGAAATCGCTGACAAAACCGAAAGATTTCCTGAAACGATTATTATTCCGGTTTCCGATACTTTTCAGATTGCCGGTGCGGAAGCCGTTCAAGATGATCCCGGTTTTATAAAAGGAAAATTCGTGTTGGTTGCCAATGAAAGCAACCGGGCGCAGGAAAATCAACAGTTTGCACTGCGGATTGAAAAGTTTGAAAAAACGCTGACCAATCAAAGCAGTCCGCCCATCAGTTTTATCGTTATAGACCAACATCCTTTTTTGGTTGCCAAAGTGAGCGCGAACATTAATTTTGCCGATGAAGTCGGAAACTGGGACGATGCAGAATCATTTTGGGAACTGGCGGACGAAGGCAAAAGTTTTGAATTGATTTTGCCGCCGCAGGTGGTCGGCGAGGAATTTATCAAAGATTACGAAAACTTTCCTAAACATCCCGATTCGACTTCCAAGCCGGACGAGCCTTTCCGTATCCGTTACAAATTTTCGCCGCCCGCTGTTTTTAATCTTTTTCGTAGCAATGAACGGCAAAATTTTACCGAAGCTCCGTGGAACATTCGCCGTCTGCTCGGTTATATCAAGGGTAAGGAGCGCGGCGCAGAAGTAGAACAGTTAGAATATGAACTGCTTTTCGGTTTAACGACGACTGTCAAAAACGATTTTTTGCGGCTTGCGGAACTTAACGCCCGACTCGGACACCTGCCGCCGCAACTGAGGGAAAAATCGCCGTTGCGAATTGATGGATTTGTCGAAAAATCACACGAAAAAATATGCGACGAATTTTTAATCGAATATGACAAACTGCGCCGTCGTTTTCGTAATCAAAAATCACTTTTACAAAGCCGTCTGGCATTGTTATATCCATTTTCCGTGGCGCAAAAGGCGCGATTTTTAACGCTGGATAACGGCGTAACTTTTCGTTTTCGCACGACGCGCGAAGTCGTTCATCCGATTGACGAAACAATTAGTAATAAAACCTTTAAGCGGCTTGATGAAGGCGGCATGCGCGGCGGTGTGGACCAAGGATTTGAATCGGGAAATATTCACACCGAAGTTATCAATTCAGAAACGTCTTCGTCCGGCAAAATCATCGCGCCCTCTTTTACCGCGCTCGGCGGTTCGGGTTATCAAAGAGCGAGTTTTGCCCGTGATAAAAGCACGATTTATTCAAATACATTTCTCGGACGCACCTTCTTCTACAGCCTCGAACGCATCGGGCGTATCGGCGTTTTATGGAATCGCGCCAAACACGTCATCGTTTATGAACGCTCGGTCGCCGACACCGAACAGTTTGACGATAAAAAGAAAATTTGGCGCAAAATACCCGTCGTCAGAAAAGTCGCCGAATACGTCGAAATTCTGCAACCCGAACGCAGTTACCCGGAATTCGGCGAAGCACTGAAAGTGCGTGGCTTCGTGTTGGGCAGCAAGTTTGAACCGGAAGCACGGATTGCGGTGGACAGTAAATGGGGACGCGACATTTCCGGCGGTTGGGTTGTGCCGCTGCATAATCCGGCGGCTGAAAAAGATAAACCAACCGTTTATCCGAAACCGAACATCCACCTGAAAATTGCTACTGCCGAAGAAACCGGCAAGGCGCAAACCTGGGGGCGCATCACCAATCCCGAAGATTTATATTTTTATACTTCGACCAACCCGCAAGATGATGACCGGACTGACGAATGGGCGGCGGTGCCGGAGATTGATTACCCACTCGAAAACATTCCGAAACCGCCGGATAAAATCGAAACGCACGTCAAAGGCTCGATGGACGCGACCTTACCCGACCCGCCGCGCACCGAAGGCGGCTACGAACCATTTACTTTTCATCTCGACACGAACGGGCAAACCGCCGATCTTTTGGCTGACCGCTTGAAGTCTTCCGTCGAAGCCGTGATTGAAAACGTCAGTATGGCGCGGCGCAAGATGGAAGAATTTAAGTTTGACGCAAGTAATGTGTTTCGCTCAAATCTGAAAACAATTCTCGACGCAAAAGGAAAAGATTATCAAAATGAAGTCGAGAAACAGCTTAACCAACGCCTAAGCAATCTGATTGATCCGACCGTCAATGATTTGAAAAAACACATCGAAGATTTGCAGAACGATATAAATTTAAAACTCGAACCCTTCAATGAATTGTATAAAAACTTGAAAATTGACACGGACGCACAAAATTTGACCACAACCAAGTTTTTCCAGAAAGCACAGGAAGATTTGGAAAATAAGTGGAAAAATGCGTGGTCACAAACCCGCGAAAAAGTTTTAAAAGGGATTACCGAATCAAACAGAGTCGAAGAAGCGCGTGATTTTCTCTTCGACCTTAAACGACAAATCGCTGCCGCCGAATTTGCGCTTAACGAAACGCGAATGAAACTGCAAAAAGCGTTTGCCGAAATTGAAAGATGGACGAAGGATTTTGAACCGCTTCCGAACGATAGTATTAAAAATGAATTGCAGACGGAAATCCGAAAAGTCAGAAACCGGCTTGAATCGGAAGTCAAAAAAATTATTGCCGAAGTTGATAATTTGATTATTTCTGAACAGGATAAAATAAAACTCAAAAAAGAGCGCGTAATTGCCGCCGCCATTGCTGAACTTACTCGTTGGCATAAGTTTTTGAATGACTTGAGAACGCAAATAGAAAGACTTATACCCGATTTTTGGCAGGGCGTTGATATTGTTGCCAATGAATTGATTGATAAACTCGTCATCCCGATTTTGACGGATGCCCAAACTGTTCAGACTTGGCTGGATGAAGTCGAAGGATTGTTCAGGAAATATGAAGTTTGGCTTAAAGATTTGCAGACCAAGGTTGGCAATTCTTTCAAAGTTATTGATGATAAAGCCAAAGAATTGGAAGAAGTTTTGAAAGCGCGAATTAAAAACATCGAAGACCTCGAAAAGGAAACGATTGAAAATATTAAATCGAAAATCGGTGCAACTATCAAAGATATTGAAGATAAATTCAACGGTGAGTTCTTCACTCCGGCGAAAACCAAACTTCAAGAATTAAATAGTGAGATTGACAAAATTCACGGCGAAATTGACAAAGTTACCCTCACTGCTCAAAAGGAAATCGAAACTGCGGCGGCAATTGCCAAAAAAATCGCCGAAAAACTGCAAGCGGATTTAACCGATGAAACACGACGCGCCGTGCAAAATGCGACCGAAGCCTTGATGGGTAATGCGACGAAGATTCTCGCGCCGTTTGAAAAGAAACTGCGCGACGAAGTGCGGCGCATTGATTTGAGCGGCGATTTGGAAAAAGCGAAAGCCGTCGGCGAACGCACTTTGCGGCTTGTCCGCGCTTATGGCGAAGCACCGATTGCCCAGGCGATGAAGCTCAACCGCGAACGGCTCGCTTATTACTACGGCGAAACAAAAAAAGCCGAAAATGGTATTTTAGGCGAACTAAAAGATTCGATTGGATTTACTCCCGCGACGGTTTTGATGAACCGCGTCGGGCGTGAACTTGAAAATCTTGATTTAAAAACGCTTGGCACGCGCCTGCCTTCAAAAGAATTGGTTGAAAAATTTGTCGCCAACAATCTCCCGCAATTCGATTTAAAGGACATTCTGCCCGATTTTGCCGGGATGAAGTTGGAGAAATTTTTCAGCGGCGTAAAAATTCCGCAGGGCGTAAAAGATGCCGTCAATGTGGCGCACGGAATTGATAAACAAACCGGGCGGGCGTGGGCGAAATGCGATGTCGTGATGCCGCTTGATAAACCGGTTTCGCTGTTCAATTTCGGTGCAGTCGAAGTTCGTCTGGTTAAAGCGCATTTTGAGGCTCATACCTCAATGAGCGCGGATTTGATGAATCCCGACCGCATTGAAAAACATGCCGAAGGTGCAATTACCGCCGATTGGCATTTGTTGATTCTCGGACAAATAGTTTTAACTTTGGAAAAATCAACCCTGCGTTTTGACAAAAACGGTAAGTTGAAATTCGAGATGCAGCCCGCAAGTATCAAACTGGCGGCGGCTTTGCAGTTTGTCAGCGATTTGGTTCGCACATTTAGTCCGGGCAAAAAATCGGGTTTGTCGTTTGAACTTGTGATGCAGGGAATGCTGCCGGTCGGTGCGCGGGCAGTTTTAAATCTTCCGCTGCCGCCGCTGCAAACCGGGGCTTTTGCTATTTCGCATATCGCTTTGCGTTCGCGTTTTGAAGTTGCCGCACCGGGCGGAAAATTTTATGTCGGTGTCGGCTTGAGTCTTTCGAGCAAAGAGCGACCATTCACGCTGACGATTCTATGCTTGGGCGGTGGCGGTTGGCTGGATGTGCTGGCGACGTATCGTCCGTTTGAAGAGAGCAATAAATTACAAACCCGTCTGAGCATCGGCTTGGCGGCGGGCGCGGACTTTACGTTTGACATCGGGGTTGCCGCTGGAACGGTTTATTTTCTCATCAGCCTTTATGCCGAATACACGGTCGGCGGCGGCAACAGCAATTTGAAAATTGCCCTGCGCCTCTCAATGGGCGGCGAGGTTTCGATTCTCGGCATCGTTTCGGTCAATCTTTCGCTCGTTCTCGAAGCCTCATATGAATCGGGCGGAACGCTGAAATGTCGCGGCGAGTTGAAAGTCAGCATTGAGATTTGCTGGTGCTTTACGCTCGAAGTCGAGCAGGAAGTTGAATTTGTTCTCGCCGGAAGCGGTGGTGGCAACAACGGGAATCAATTAAATTCAATGGCAGCGAACAATGAAGTCGAAGCCGCCGTCGAAAATTATATTAACTCATACGGAGAATAACATTATGGCAACGATAAAAATCAATCTCGTCGTTTCACTCGTGCCGGTGGGCGCACGGCAGGCGGACATTTCAAATCAGGTTTTCGCACTGCATCTTTCGGCGGCTTTTGGCGAAGAAGGTTACGCGCCGGAGTTTGAAAAATTACTGCATCCGTGGACCTGGGAAAGTAATTGGGATGTGAAGAAGATGATAACCGCCGTCAAAACATCGGCAGATACGGGGGAAATTATCGGCAAACAATTCGAGAGCGACCCGCTTACCGAAACGAAAAATCCTTCGGCTAACCCGGACACACTAAAGATTTTACAGAGCAAATTAGTGCGGGACAAAGAAAAGAAATGGACACCGGACGCGATTGACAATAATTCCGGGGTGATTGAAAAAGCAAAACTGATCGAAGCGGTTCATTCCCTGAGTTTATATCCGGGAAGTTCCGCTAATGACTCCAATGTTCTTCATTACTTTAAAATCGTGACGACCGATTGGACACCGAAAAACGATGACCGATTAGCCGCTGTGCCGAAGTTTGAGTTAAATTTTAACGGTAAAAAAATCGTTTTTACGCCGGAGACTTTTGACCTGATGATTCCCGGTAATTTCAATTTTGACGAATGGCAAAAAGGTTGGAAATACAAAACCGACAAAGACCCTTTGGAAACCAACGATTTTGAATTACGAGCGTTTGTGAAGCCACTTGAAATCACCGACGTAACTGGTATTTTCTACGATTCCGGCGAAATACCATCAGCGGATTCCGGCTTAAATTTTAAAGATTATTGGTTTCGTTCACAGAAAAGTCCGCTCTGGCAAAACCGACTCGAAGATTTTGCAAATGCCGCCACTGATTTTGAAAAACGAATGGCGGAAGCCGCGTCTTTTTATTTCAATCTGACGGACTCGAAACCGGAAATTGCCGAACTTTGGGAAGATTTGCGTTTGATGGCTCTTGGCATCTACGCGCAATGGGGAACTTTGCCTGGTGTTGATTTATTACCTCACGATAAAGTTGCCGGTATAGAAAAAATCAAAGACTTCTTGTTGCTGACGGCAGATGAAAAGGCAGCATTGGAAACCGCTGTAAATCGGATTCACGATAATCTCAAAGTCGGGGACCGCCGGCAAAAACGCGGACTTTGGCTCAATGTATTTCGCCGCGCTTTCGGTGAAACTATCCTTGTAGTTGAAGATGATGAAGCAGATAGACGATTCGCCGACAATTTATTAAAACGCGCTGCCGAAACGCCGCAAGATTTTCAGGCGACAGTTTTTTATATTTGGGATTCTTCTGTGCAGAAATTCGGTTCGGATGACCTAAAAGTCAAATGGAACGGTCAAAATGAAGAAACTCGAGAGAAAATCAAAACTGTTCTCAGTTTATCGGTTGTCAAAGCACCATTCCTGAAAAAACAGGGGTTGTTGCCTTTAACATCAAAGAAAAATCAGCTTGAAGTAAAAGATTTTATCAAAGAGCGTCTGACGCTTTTGAAAAGCTATTTCGAGCATCCTGAATTCGTGCCGCCAATTGTCGGCGCGGGGGAAACGACGGCAGTTTGGACTGCTTTGTGGGACAAATTTATTGAGAGTTACCTTGCTGGGATTACGGAATTGAACACGCCAGTTTCGGATGCAAATTTGGAATTTGAGCCGAAATTCGACACAAAACCGGGCGGTTTGACAATTCAATTCGACAGACTCGCCGAGCGTGAAAATCTTGCGCCGAAAGATGACGAGTCAAATTGGCGCAAGATTGCCGGGGTCGGCGTAATTGTGCGCGAGGAAGGTAAAAAGTGGCATCTGGCGACCGCCGCGACCGTCACCACTAATTTTCCCGAAATCGAGATTAAGAAAACCGAATTTGTTGACGAAAAAACGCTCAAAATTACCATTGACGTTGATTCAATCGCCGATGCGAAACACGATCTAATGATTGGCGGCAGGGAATTTAAAGCCGTTTTTGAAGCGCGGGAAACTTCGAGCGGCACAATTCCGGCAAATAAAATAAAAATCACACCGTCATTTGCCGCGCCGTCTTCGGGCGGAAATTTGCTGACAATCGAAAGCCTTGACCCAAATACAAAATTTACCGAAAAAGATGCCGTCGAATTTGTCACAAGAAAGCGCGTTCTGCTCGCGGAAACGGCAATGATCCCGGTGCGTGTGCCGTATAAAAATGGCATTCGTTACCCGTTTTTAACCTATAACCAGCGTTCGCTGATCTCACCGACTGCGCTTGCCGATGCCGTTAAAAATTCGTTTGCCGCAAATGACCAACGAAGTGGTGTAAACGGGGTCAAATGGATGCCGCTTTACGAATACGGCGCACCGGATACGACCAAAGATTTTTACAAACTCGTGCCGCTTAAATTCGGAAAAAAATATCAAATGTCGGCGTTTATGGTTGACACCGCCGGAGGTTTGCCTGTCGCGTTGCAAAACGGAAAACCATTCATTTTCGAGCCGAATGAAAATCCCGTGATGCCTGCGGATACGGCGCAGGATTTTCAATATTGGCGCAAAGTTCCGGTCGGACAGGTTCGTCTCAGCGCACTCGAATTGACAGGCGGAAACAAGCCGAAAACGTGGCAGGAAGTCCCCGAAAAAGTGTTTCCGCTGGCGTGGGAAGTCGAACCAGAAAACCCGATGAATAAAGGGTTAGCCGGAACGGACGCGGATCACCCGTCAGAACAGAAAAACCGCCGCAAACAGCTTGTTTTACTTTACGACGAATCGGAAAAATACTCTTTCGGCATCAAGCCGCCGACCGTTGACATTGACGTTTTGGAACGCTGGCTGCCTTTTCCCGGCGGTCAGGCGGAACTCAAAGGAGTCTTAATTGATTATTTCAAACGACTCAATAATCAAAAATCGAATGCTCCGGGAGCAGTTGATGATTCAAATAAAAACGATTTGACGATTGATGATCCGGCTGTCGAAAATCTGTTATTCGTGCTTGAAGAATATAATTTCAGTAATGATCCGAAAGCCAATAAATGGAAGGTCGTCAGCGCGTATAAACATAAAATTGTCAATAACTTAAACGCCCCTGACCCGCCGATCAAAAAATACCAAAGCCGGTGGCAAAAAGTAATTTGTCTGCGCTCAAGTAAAAACGAAGTCAGAAAGCCGGTCATCAGCGACGGGGCAGGTTTCGATGTTACCGTCACGGTCAAAAGCGATGCGGTGAATGTCGTCCGGTTGCGTGTGCTGGCACTGGTTGACCGGAAATTCGTCGAAGGCGAAACGGGAGACGCGGCAAACAAGAAATTTTCCAAAACATTTTTCGCGGAAAAATCACCCGCCATTCGACAGGAACTTGCTCCAGATAAACCCGGCGATTTTTTGTTGCAGGAAGATTTTGATTCATATCAAATTGTCAGCGGAAGCCCGGAAGAAACAACAATCAATGAAGTAAAAGCACAATTTTTCGGTTTGAAGTCGCACCGGGTTCTGCTCGAAACGCCGAATAAAAAAATGCCTGATGCTGAGAAACTCTGGCAATCGCTCGCACTTCAATTGGAAGGCAATAACGATACGGTTAAAATTTCGCTCAATAACACCCAGGACGAAACTGAAAAAATCCTGCGTCGAAATATTGTTCGTTGCGAACTGCGCCGCCAACAATGGCGTTGGCAGGGCAGACCCGTCGAACGCGAAAAAGAAATAGCCAAACCCGCCGATATTGAGTCGTTAAAAACTATTTGGGCGAAAAACGGGGTTGTTGAAGACCCGACAGATATTGATTTTTTGAAATGGGAAATGACGGCGTTTGCCGAAATGGGCGAGGCTTTCGATTTAATTACAATTTCGCTTCCGTATTCGCTCAACGCGCTCGAATTGCTTTACCGCGACAATTTTGAAAAAGATATTGCGGCACGTTATATGCGCTACGGTTTGCGCGTCTTTTCGCGCTACGAAGGACTGTTTAGACGCGGCATTGAGCCGGTCACGACCAAGCAGCCTTTCAAACCAAAGAAAGGGGAACATCAGGAGATAGTGCAGTTAAGCGGCACGGGCTGGCAACGGGCGTTGGTTCGTTATCAGGGCGCAAAACCCGCTAAACCGCTTGTGCAGGCGATTGTCCCTTTAACCCAGCCTTTTACCGAAACGGAAAAAACCGCCTCCCTGATGCTCGTGCTTGATCAAACGGCGCACGCCCAATGCGGCATTACCGAGCAGATCGAGTGCGAGTTGATGAAGGTTGATTTGCCTAAAGCGATAGGACAACAAACTGCGGATAAACTTTTTCAAGCCGGACACGATCCGATTTTGCGGGTTGATACGCCTGTTTTGCCGGATGCGAATATTGAATCCGTAAAATTTAAACTCGGCGGCGCGTTCGGGCATACGTTCGATACGGGCGCACGGCAACCGCTTTTCGGTAGCAGTTCTTATGTTATTTTAGCGGATTTAGCGAACGAAAAATATAAATTTGACGATTGGGATTTTGCAAAAATCCGTCTGCGGCGTTTAAGCGGCAACGAAAATAATCAGGTTGCCGAAGAAAATGATTGGACGGACGCGCTGTGGGTGCAGTTTCCGCCTTCATCGAATTTTGTCACGGGAAAAACGACTTCCATCATTTTAAAACCGGACAACAAAACTTTTGAAGTCAATTTTCCCGCCGATGCAGAACGATTTCCGATGTTCAAATATTGCCTGATTCTGACCCAGGAAATCAGCGATTTTCGCGGTCAGAAAAAAAGCGAAACTTATTTCGGCTGGGTAAATTTGCAAAGCGTCAGTAATCCGCCGAAACAATTGCATGGAGTTTTTGAAAAGACGACTAAGTTTCAAAATAATCTCAAAGCCCGTCTCGCCGAAATTCAAGTCGCACCGTCGCAAAACATCAATGCCTTTGAAGATTTACCGGAAAAGGGAAGTGAGTTTTGGGATGGACTTCTCAAAGTTGAAAACGAAGGCGATTCATTGAATGCGAAATACCGTATTACGCGGATTTCAGCCGTAATCGAAATAACAAAGGAGGAAAATTAAAATGGCAGGAAGCGTTGTTAATAAATCAACAAAAATATTATGGGTTGTCGAAACCGATTCGGGACCCGCAATCGCACATAAATTAGCCCCGAACAAAAAAACTCCGGCGGCGGTTGATGCCGACGGCGTAAAGGCTTTTGACGGCACATCAATCAGCGGCTTAATTAAATCGGATCACACTTCGTGGTGGAAAGTTACTTCGATCTCAAACGCCAATATCACGGAAGATCAAGGCAAGTTAAATAACGACTGCATCGCCTGACTGCCGGTTGAGGATAATGAATTCGGATCAGTAACTTTCAAAAATGAGGGTGTTTGGAGTTTTCGGAAACAAAATCAAATGGCAAATATCTGAATCAAAGGAGAAAAATAAAAAATGGCAACACAAATTACGCTGGACATATTCTCGGGACGACCGAATCCAACCTGGGAATTAAATGAAGAACAAATAACGAATCTTAAAGAAAAACTTTATTCTCTGAATGAAAGAAGTTTATTAAAAACGCCCTCAATATTTTACGGGCTTGGCTATCGCGGATTTATTATCCGATCAATCGGCGACGCCGATTTGCCATCGGAAATTTTAGTGGCGGCTAACGTCATCGATTTCGGTCGGAGAAGAGAAAGTTTCATCGATCAGGAAAATAATCTCGAAAACTGGCTATTGGACACGGCGGGATTTTTTTTGGATGATGAAACGAAAACCGGAGCTTTAAAAGAAATCAACGGAGAATTTAACAACCTCGATTCACTTCTCGATACCGGAAAACCCTCAACAGCAAATTTTAATGAACCGCCTTATAATCCCGGTTGGTGGAATAATGACCCGCACAGATTAGCAAACAACAACTGTTATAACTATGGTTGTAACGTCGCCACGAATACGTTTGCCCAACCAGGGCGCGGCAGCGGTAGAATGTATGCTGCAATCAGTTGCAGTGAAGTCGGTTCCGGAGCCAGCCGCGACGGACTGATTACGCTCGCTAATCCGTCTTCGACACCGGCAGAAGGTCATTACGCAGCATTGGTTGTGGGTCCGAATTGGGATTTCCATTGGTATCGCCGGGACAGCAATGGAATGTGGTCGCATAAACCAGGAAGCACATCTGTTATCAATTACGATCAAAACGGCATTCTTATTTCAGACCCTAGAACAGCCGCCAGAGGAAGGTATACCGATTTTTGCGGTTTTTATCATGTAAAACCGGGAGTCATCAGAATTTTGTAGATTCCATCCGAAAAGTCAGGATTCTGAAAATCTTAAATTCTATGGAAAAATCATTCTCGAAAGATTTTTAAAAAAAATCGGCGATTCGCTGCCGATTTGTAAATAAAACTCGATTTTTCCAAGACATCGAACATTAAATTCAAAACCGGAAATTGTAATTAACTTAAGGAGAAAAAAATGCCAGAAAAAATAGGAACAATGCTGCAAACACGCCTTGAAACAGCGCGTGAATATGATATTTTCGACATCAACATTTTTTTAAAGGACGAACCGGCGCAAAGAGCGATAAACACTTTCGATTCCGAAGCCCCGAGCGTTACCGACAAGGAAGATGTGATCAACCGAATTCAACAACAATCGGCGCAAAGTCAGGAAAATTTGGTGACGTTTCTCAATGACTCCGCATTTCAACCCGGCTTTAGTGATTTTGAAGTATCCGTGCCGCAAGTCAGTGCGATAATGCCTTTTTGGATTAACAATTCTGTCGGCACGAAAGTTACGCGGAACATTCTTGAAAGCATTCTCGAACGCGATGACGTTTTGCAGGTCGAATTGGCACGTTACGCGCCGCTCGAGGAACTATTGGATAATAAAGTCGAAGATAAATTCGCTCCGAGATATTTCAATTTGAAAGACGAATTCGCACTTGATGACCAAACGGCGCAACCGACTTGGAGCGTCGAACGTGTCAATGCCCCCTTGCTCTGGCAGATGAATATCAACGGCGACGGCATACTTGCAGCGGTGCTTGATACAGGCGTAAATTACAGTCACCCCGACCTTGTCAATCGGATGTGGGACGGCGGAGCGGAATTTCCCTTTCACGGCTTCGACTTCGAATCGGGCGACAATAACCCGATGGATATTCAGGGACACGGCACGTGTTGTGCCGGAATTGTCGCCGGCGACGGAACTTCGGGTAAAAAAACCGGCATCGCTCCGGGGACGCAGATAATTGCCGTCAAAGTCGGCGGAGAAGAACGAAATTTCTGGCGCGGTTTTGAATTCGCCATTGCCCGCCGCGTTCACGTCATCAGTATGTCTATGTCCTGGAAATTTCCCTCGAATCCCGATTATCCGGGTTGGCGAAGAATTTGTGAAACGGTTTTGGCGGCTGGTATTTTACACGCCAACAGCACTGGAAATCAGGGGAACGATTTGGTTCAGTATCCAATTCCATACAACGCCGCGACACCGGGAAACTGTCCGCCGCCGCGTCTTCATTCGTTGCAAACGACCGTCGGAGGCATCACGTCGGTCATTTCCTGCGGTAATACAAACGTCAGCGATAATCTTTCAACATCTTCCGCCCGTGGTCCGGCGGCGTGGGAACGCGCTCCCTACACCGATTACCCATTTGCCAACGGAATACAGCTGGGGCTCATCAAACCGGATATTTGCGCACCCGGCGACGGAACTATTTCTTGTAATGTTGCAGTTTCTTCGGCAAGCAATGCTTATACATCATTCGGCGGCACCTCGGGCGCGACACCGCACGTTGCCGGATGTCTGGCACTTCTCGCACACGCTTGTGTGAAATCCGCTAAACCGATTGTGCCGGCTAGAATTCAAGAAGCCATCGAAGAAACGGCGGTTAAGATTTCGGGACAGACAAAGAAAAAAGAAAATCACTATGGCACGGGGCGAATTGATGTGTTTGCCGCTTATCGCTACGGAACAAACAAAGGATGGTGGTAAAATATGGCTTTTCGACAACGATTTTTTTCCGGTTATCTTAATCCGCTCGAAGTCGAAGCGGAAGTTATGCGAATCGCGGCACAGTTTCCCGAACTGTGCCGCCTGGAAACTTTGCCGCATCTGAGCCACGGTTATCAAGGGCAACGCCCCGAAGCCCGCGGACGGCACGCCATCAAGGTTCTACGCATAACTGCGCCCGGCACGGCAATTTCGACGAAACCGATTGTTTTGCTGATGCGTTCGCATCACGCGAGAGAATGGATTAATCCCGTGGCGGCTTTGGAAACCGCCCGCCAATTGGTCGAAAATTTTCGCCCCGAAGATCTAGACCCGGAAGTTCGGATGATTGTCAGAACGCTTGAAAAAGTTGAATTTATGATCATCGCCGAAACCAATCCCGACGGCGCACGGCTCAGTTTTTTCGATACTGGACAGCGGATGTGGCGCAAAAATTTGCGTCCGCCCGGCGGCAGTGGTTGCGCCGGCGTTGATTGTAACCGTAATTTTCCGAATTTCTGGGGTGAAGCCGGGTCTTCAAATGTTCCTTGCGCGGAAATTTATCACGGACCGCAACCGCTCTCCGAACCCGAAGCGGCGAATATTGCCGTGCTTGTCGAACGCTTCCGAAACATCATCTTTGCCATTGACAGCCATTCGCACGGTCAAGCGATTTTCCGACCTTCGAGAACCGGTGGCACGTTCGTTTCAAGTCAACCTGTTTCGGATGCGGATGATGCAATTTATCGACATCTCGAAACAAAGATCAATGATTTTATTCAGAAGGTGCAATCAATACGATATACGACCGGCAGCACGAGCAACCACGCCGGAACGACGGACGAGTTTTTCTTTTTTAAACATCAAATTTTCGGGTTCGATCTCGAATGCGGAACCGATTTTCAACCGCCGATTTCGGAAGCACTTCTCGCCTCGCTGGAAGTCGCGCAGGCAGCAAAAGCACTCGGTTTGTGCGCGACGGGTGAAACCGGACTCGACATCGACGCACTTCTGGCACGTCGCGCTACGCCGATAGTTGATGAAACTGTAAGCGAATTTTCACCTTTGAACGCGAAACAATCGTGGAAATTCAAAACGCCGCCCGCCGAAAATTTTCGGCGGTATTTGCTCGAATGTGCGCCCCTCGACCGCAATGCGATGATTGCGGAATTTCAATTGTTGGCAGATAAGGGATTTGATGTGAAAATTAATCAAAAAGAAAGAAAATTCATTATTATTGCCGGCGAAAAGGAAATGGCGGATTTACGCAAAGCGGGTTACACGCTTGTTCTGAAAAAAGATTTCGGAATATGATAAATTTGAAGTATGAATAGAATGTCAGAAAAACTTCAAGCGGTTCTCGACGCGAACGACAATGTTCGGGAATTAAATCTCCACATAATGCTGAAAAATGATTTGAGCCGCGAAAGCGCCGCCGCTTTCGCCGAAGATTTGAGCAAACTTGCAACCGACGAAAAAGCTGTCGAAGTATTGTCGGGGAGCGGCATTATTTTACTGTCGGCGACCGCCGACACGGTGCAAAAAATTGCCGACCGCCCTGAAGTTCTTTGGATTGATATTGATAGTTCTGCGCCGCTCGAAAATCTCCTTGATGCGAGAGCAGAAAAAAGCGGGTAGATTTTTGATGATGTGATGTAAAATATCTCAATGGAAACCGCCAGAGAACCAGTTATTTATCAATTAGGGGTTGATATTGAAGGTATTAGTCCAATGATTTGGCGAAGACTGCTGGTGCCGGGTAATTATTCGATTGCCGACCTTCATTTCATTTTGCAAATCGCTTTTGATTGGGATGACTGGAATCTTCATCGCTTTTTCATTCACAGCAAAGATTACGGCATTTATCACTCCGGCGGAATGAGTTTTTCCGACGATCCGGATTAAATCCGGTTAGCTGATTTCAAATTTAGAAAGGGTGAGAAATTTCTGTATGGAGAGCAGAAAAAAGTGGGGGAGATTATGAATTTTTACATTGCCGATGAGAGAAAAATCATTAATCTGTGCGCCGTTAAGAAAAGTTTATAATTCAGTCTTTTGAATTGAATTACAAAAATCTCCCCCACTTTTTTTTGCTCTCCTCGGATTGGGGTTGAGGAAGGAAAGGAACAGAAAGCGACGCTGTGCGTATAATAAGTATTATGCGCTTAGTTAGTGTTTGTCTTCTTTTCTTCGCAACGGGCGTAATTCCTTTCTGTTCAGATTTCCCTCGATGTTGAAGTAATATCTGCCGTATGGATTGATATGGGCGAATCGCGCCGGTGAGATATGGCTCAGATCTTCGTCTTTTATTTCTACTCCTTCCGATCTTAACTGCTCTGCCGCTGCGTGCAAATAGACGGTATTCCATAAAACGATGGCATTTGTAACCAAGTTCAGGCAATTGGCTTGTGTTTGCTGTTCTTCGGGGAATCGTTTGCGGATATTGCCTTCATTAGCGAAAAAGAGGAACTTTCGCAAGTTGTGAAGAGATTCGCCTTTATTGAGTTGGCGATTTATTCTTCTGCGGTAATCATTGTCCAGCAGATAATTCAGAATAAATTCGGTTTTCTTTATTTTGCCGTATTCCTGTAAAGCGCGGGCGACATCGTTTTTGCGTGGAAACGATTGCAGTTTGCCGATCAGAAGCGAAGCGGTTGACCAACCTGTTTTAAGCGAAGCAGTCAAGCGAAGCAGATCGTCCCAGTGTTTGATAATCAAATCTTTCTTTATTTTGCCCGTCACCAACGGCTCCAAATGTTTATATTTGATCGTTTTATCAAAGCGATACAAAGTTTGATCGGCAATATCGCGGAGGCGCGGCGAGAATTTCAGTCCGAGCAGATCGAACAGTGCGAAAACCATTTCGGTGTAACCGGCGGTGTCGGTCGTGTGTTCCTGAATATCGAGTTCGGTTTCATTATTAAGGATTTCATCCAGAACATATCTGGCATCTCTGATGGTCGAGGGAATGACTTTCGTGCCGTATTGCGAATGTTGATCGGAAGTCCAAGTGTAGAAAGTCAGACCGCGCCCGTAACCGAAGTATTTCGGCAGCGCGGTTGCCGTCAGGCTTTTGACCGAAACAGGCGTTGCAGAGCGAGGGATTTTCTTTGCAAAATCTCGTAAAACTCCGCTTCCGTTTGTTCGTCGGAGGTTTCTTTGGCAAGCGCATCGACTTGTTGTTCGAGATTTTTTCTTTCGGTCAGACGTTCATTGACGGCTGATTCGATTAATATCAGCTTTTCCGCCGGGGACAGTACTTCGCGTAAGGCTTGAGAAATAATGTTAAAAGTCGGAAAGACGTTTATTTGCAGCGATTCCAGTAATGAATGAAGCAATTTCTTTTGTTCGAGACGTTTTTGAAAATACTGCTCACGATATTCCCGAGTCGCAGAATTGACGGTCGTCTGAACTGATTGGAGAAGCGAATCAACCAGCATATCCTGAAGACGAAAGGTTTGAAAAACGACAAAAGCCGTCAGATGCAAATAGCGCGATTCATCGCGGCGGCGGGCAGTATGAAAAATATCGGTTTTGAGAACTGCCTGAGCATAAAAACGAGCGGCTTCCGGGTGAAGATCGAGTTTTGAAATAACCGGCGTGATAGTTTGATAAATTGACTGGAGGAATTGCCAATCATTAAGGTTGGACTTAATGTGCGACGCTTTGAGCGAATGAAAGGGCTGTTTTAAGGACTTTAACGTCGGGGAAGAAGTATTGTCTCCAGCGGCTGAATCCACCAAGAGAGAGTCGAGCAGCTGTTTTTGTTCCAGTGTCAAATGGTCATTGATCACTGCATATAAGCGTTGTTCATTGGCACGAACAGCTTGTGAAACGGTCGAAGCCAGTAAGTGATAACTCGGGACGACAAGTTTCGACGTTTTGATTTTATCGACCAGCTGCCAAAAGATCTTGTCGGGACGAACTACGATACGCGCTAATGAAACAGCCTCGTCGAATATAAATGCTTGATCGGACTTTTCAATCGAGCGAAGACCGTAAAATTCAAGGATGATATGCTGATGACGAGCAATGGTCGGACGCGAATAAACCGGTTGCTCATCCGATAAAAATGAAAAGCCGTATTTTTGTTTGATAAATTCAAAGTCGTCCGTGTGATAATGCCCGGCAAAGAATTTTTGCCGCGAACGAAAATATCCGAGTTGAAGACAGAACAAAATTTGATTTTCAGCCGTTCTCAGTTTTCTCCAGAATTGTTTGAAACCGCTCGGCAGGCTGAAAAATCTTTTACGTTCTTCGTGATTGAAAACCGGCGGCGCATCGAATCCGATAATTTCAGATTTACTTAAAATTTTCAAAAGCGACATAAAAGTAGAAAGTAAATGACAGAATAAACGCTCGTTTTCTCTTGAATTATTATTCGGAGAATGTCATTGATAAAACCTCAAGAATAGTTATAAAATAATGCTGTTCTTGAGGTTTTCTTCTAATTTAGAAAAAAGAGGTCATCAATGGCAAGCAAA
>JBBSAX010000019.1:0-37671 GCA_038251885.1 Pyrinomonadales bacterium
CGAAAAGAGCCGCGCTCGAATTCGATGTGCGAACGTTCGTATTGCAGTTCGACGAGTTTTTTCAATAGGTCTTCACGCTTCATCTGCTGTCCGGGTTCGACAAAAAGCAGCATTCCGAAATATGCGTCAGGATCGCCTAAACCGTAAATACACGAAACCGACGCAACAACGATTACGTCGCGTCTTTCAAAAAGTGCGCGGGTTGCGGAAAGTCTTAAACGATCAATTTCTTCGTTGATCGTCGCTTCTTTTTCGATATATAGGTCAGCCGCAGGAACGTAGGCTTCGGGCTGATAATAATCGTAATACGAAACGAAATATTCGACCGCATTGTCGGGGAAAAATGTTTTGAATTCTTGATAAAGCTGGGCGGCAAGGGTTTTGTTATGCGCCAAAACGAGCGTCGGACGCTGTGTTTCCTGAATTACATTAGCAATCGTAAAAGTATTATGAACAAATAAACCGCCGAAACCTGCCAGAAATGTTTCCGATTTTTCTACGCTGACATCATAAACATATTCCGCTGTCGAAGTGATTTCATCAATTATTTTGATTTGTGTCCAACGGCAATTGAGAAGTGAATCAATCCAATCGGTAATTTCAGAATTTAAATCGAGTGATTCTGCTAAAGCGGAAATTTTTCGCCAAACTTCTCTGGAAGGTTTTCTTTGTCCGCTTTCAAACATTGAAATCAATGATTGACTAATGCCTAACGCTTCGGCAAAATCGCGCTGAAATAAGCCGCAAACTTCGCGTATTTGTTTGATTTGCTCACCTGTTGCCGGAATTAAGTCAACATTCGTATTACTTTTACATTTCCGCATTCGCGCAAGTAATTTTTCCAGACGCTTCTGTTTCGCCCGATACTCAAACCCGATGTTGTCAACAAATTTTTCCAAATTTTCGCGTCCGGTAATTGAAATTGTCCAACAAAACGTCGGCAAACCGCTCGGTTTTTTTATATTTCTGTAACGAACCCGCGCCCAAATTCCAAAACGTGACAAAGCGCAGAGCAAATCATCGGCTAAAGGTTTGCTGACAGTCGTGCAACAAACTCCTTCGGCTTCAACTCCGCCATCGCCTGCAAAATAAGCAGCCAGCAATTTGCCTAGTTGCCCGTTTGATAATTGCATCCAAAAATCGGGCAGTTTTTTATGAAAAGATGCTTTTCCACACCATTTACCTATCGCTTTATTGAGAATCGAAAAAGCGATTTGGATATCTTGATTTTCTCTTACGGTGAAAGTCAGATTTAATTTCTTTAGAACTTGTAAAACCTTTTTATGCCAAAGTTTTTCCCGCGCCGAAATCAAAATGTATCTACCGGATGAATGTCCTTCGGAGATGTAAATTCCGAGAAAAGACAACCAATCGTCATTTAGTTCGAGTTTTGCAGGCAGAGAAAATTTCTTTCCTTTGAGCAAAAGATTTTCCGTCAAATGCAGAGGAATAGAACCTAAAAGAACATTTTCATCTTGATTTAAAACACGCCACTTTTTCGCATTTGATAAATTCAACTGTCTTACTACGTCATAAGAAACTTGAGCGTAAACCTTTTCATCCATCAAAGTTTCAGCTACCGAAACGCTTTCTAAAGGAAACTCCGGCGCAGGCATTGATAAAGGCAAAGGCAAAAAATCATCATTCCGAATCTCGGTTGTTTTGACCAAAACAAGTTTTCCATCACGCAAAACAAAAAAGTTATGATCGCCCGTTACCTTTATTCGCCGTCCGCAAGTAGTCTGCAAATGATAAAGTTTTTCCGGTGCGGGGTGTCGAATAAATGACTTAATTTTTTGCCAGTCGGTTTGTTTTGTAACCGGATCAACGGCAAAAGCAAAGTAGTTTTCCGACAACTGTTCGGAAAAAACTATCTCGTTTTGATCCGAAGTTACATAAGTTCGGTTCGCATCTAAAATTTCGTCAATAATCTGACCAATCGGTATAAACTTCGATTTTATTTCGCCGTTTTCCTCAACGCCGATTAAAATTCTTTCATCAGGCGTAAGACTTTTTCCGCTTCCCGTAATTCCAAGTAAAACCTGATCTTCTACGCCTTCGTTCAAGCCTTTGACAAGTTGCGAAATCGCTTGCGGTTGATCACCTTTGGGGACATTATCTGAAACTAATCTGAATTGCATTCATAAATTGTATCGTGAATGAATTACAAATGCACGGGTGAAATTCGCAAAAATATAATGGTTTGAAAGTTTTTTATTTTGCCTTTCATTTCTTAAACTTTCAAGGAAAGAAGGTAATTTTATATGTGCAGGTTGCCTTATTATAGAGATACTTTAAACAATTTTAATAAGGCTTTGTTTTACTTTTTACACTTCGCTCTTGTTTAAAATTGATTCATAGCTCTCGTGAAGAGCATCGGCTCGTGCGGCGTGAATCGCAGTGATTATGCTTCGGTCTGTCGGACGAAATGCCCGCAACATAATTTTTTTTGTGCGGATAATTCCTTTGGCATCAATTACAACTATGCCGCGTGTGAACGAAATCGGATACAACCAATGTTTTGAGAAAATTTCTGTAATCTTTTTTTCTACATCAACCAACAAAGGTAATGGAAGTCTGTAGCGTTTGGCAAATTCCTGATGTTCCTCAACCGTTCCCGGTGAAACTCCGACAACTACGGCTTTTGTTTCCAAATATCCAGACCAATTATCGCGCAGGGAGCAAAGTTGTTTGGTGCAAACAAGCGTTTCATTTTTAGGATAAAAAAGGATGGCAGTTACCTGACCTAAATAATCAGACAACTGCCAAACATTACCTTTTTCATCGTTTAAAGCAAAATCAGGAGCTTTTTTACCGATTTGTGCAACTATATTATCCGAATCTTCCCTTAAATACAGTGATCCCATAATCTGTTAATTTAGTTGTTAGTTTACAATGGTGAGTTAAGAGAAAACAGGAAATCAATTAAGCCGTAACGAATCCCATTTCTTCGATTGTTTTGTCCACATCTTCCTGAAGTTCAGGAAACAGGTCTTTTTGTTTGAGCAAAGATATTAATCCGTCCAAGCCTTGTTTTTCTTTACTAACTTTAATCGTGTGCAAAATCGCCCGACGCAATTTTGAATCACTGCTCTTTTTCAGAAAATCCAAGATAATTTCCATTTCGCCTGATCTGATGAGCAAGATTACTAAAGCAAAGGCTTCATAAGAGTATTTTCTGTCGTTGTGAATGAGTCGTTCAAACGATCTTTCGACCAAATCGGCTTCGATGGCGGCTCTTGTCATTTGCACCATTTTGCCATTATCGTCCAAATTGGCAATTCTAACCCAAGCATCAGCGCGATTAAAGGTCAGATGAAAAAGCGCACGTGCCGCCGCCGCTCTGACTTCGCGTGTCGGATCGGCGCAAGCCAGCAAAATTGTTTCAAAAACCGATTCGTGATCGAATTCGGAAAGTGTCGTCACCGCCGTCGAACGCAAATTTGAAGAAAGATCATAAAGTGCGACTTGCGAAAGGGCTTCGACCGAATTGCTCGTTCTAAACGCTGCCAAAATTCTTACGGCTAATGCGCGAATTTCCTCGTCTTCTTCAAATTCTTCGTGAACCTGTTCAATCGCGTCCATCAAGGCTTCATCGTTTGAAACAGGTAGCGCATCGAAAGGTTTCGTCGGTTTGAGTTTTAGAAATGAGAAAATCGGCAAAACTGTTGAAACTTCGTCAGTGTTTTCGATTGCTAAAGAATGCGGTTTCTTCGCACCGTTTTGGTTAAGTCTTTCCTTATTCAATTTGGAATTTTTTTGAAGATCGGTTTTTTCGGGCATTTTCCGGTTTTTTCTCAACCATTCGAGGTCTTTATCATCAGATGCCGAACCTTTTCCGTTCTTATTATCCGAAAATGAACCTGTTTTATACGAGTTACCGGAAAGTTCTTCCGCATTTTTTGTCTTGAAGCGGAAAAAAATTGCAATACTTAAACAACCAACCAGCATAAAAAGAATAATTGTCCACCAATTAAAACCTTCTGATTGGATATTTTGTCCGCTAATTGGACTCTGCGCGACAATATCAATTGTCGCAATTATTGAATATAAAGCGAGATTGACTAATCCAAATTTCACTTTACGAAATTCTAAATACTCTTTTTTAATCATATCTTTTGTTTCCAAAGTATTTTACTAAATGGAATAAATTTTAGTGCGAGAAGCAGTTATTTGTTGAGTTTGGCAAGATTTTTTGTTGTCACAAATAACTTTTTTTGCGTCAGTCTAGAATCTGACATAATCCATTATGCATATTTTTTCGGAAAATGTCACGTAAAATATTACATTTTTTTCATTGTTTGAACAATTTTTAACATTTTCTTTTATTTTGCAAAAAAACCACATTATAAACCTTTACGAATTTTGATTTTCATACTAAAGTTAGCTTGATATAAAAATCCAAACATAAAATAAAATATGTCAGCAGTTAAAACGGTTTCGGAGACTAATGTAATCGGCTTGCCTTTAATTCACAGAGGCAAAGTTCGTGATGTTTATCAAGTCGGAGATTCTCGACTACTGTTGGTCGCCACTGACAGAATTTCTGCATTTGACTGTGTGATGCCGAATCCGATTCCTTTAAAAGGCGCAGTTTTAACCGCACTTTCGGTTTTTTGGTTTAATAAATTAAATGATGTGACCAAACATCATTTAATAGCTTCAAGTTTTGAAGAAATGCCGCCGGAAGTTAAAAGTTCTGAAGAACTACGCGGTCGTTCTCTTTTAGTCAGAAAAACAGATGTGTTTCCGGTCGAGTGCGTTGTCCGCGGATATTTGGAAGGTTCGGGTTGGAAGGATTATCAGGCAACCGGAGAAATCTGCGGATACGTTTTACCAAAAAATTTAAAACAATGCGATAAATTGCCCGCACCGGTTTTTACGCCTGCAACAAAAGCCGCGACCGGACACGACGAAAATATTTCCGAAGCGCAGTTTATGGAAACCGTCGGCGCAGAAACCGCGCAAAAATTAAAAAATTTAACTTTAGATATTTACAAAACCGCGAGCGAATATGCCTTAACACGCGGAATAATTATCGCTGACACGAAATTTGAATTCGGTCTGGATGAAACAGGCGAAATTATTTTAATTGACGAAGTTTTAACGCCCGATTCATCGCGTTTTTGGTCAGTTGAAACTTATTCGCCCGGGAAAGCGCAAGCCTCATTTGATAAACAATTTGTCCGCGAATATCTGGAAACTTTGGATTGGAACAAACAACCTCCTGCGCCGGAATTACCGACGGAAATCGTCGAGGCAACAACCTCTCGCTATTTAGAGGCTTACAAAATTTTAACCGGAAAAAATCTTGAAAGTTAATTGCAAATAGTTATTTGTTAATCAAAAGAAACTATTTTAACAATTTGCTATCAACAATTTACCGCTTACAAAACTTATGCAGCTACGCGACCGAATGGAAATTTTAATCGAGGAAATGCTCGACGGACAGATTTTGCTTAACGAAGCAATGTCCGAATTTGAGAAAATATATATTGAAAAAGCTCTGGAACGCAACAAAGATCATCTTTCAAATACCGCCGAAATTTTGGGTATTCATCGCAATACGCTTTCAAAAAGAGTCGCAACGTACCAAAATAATCACTCAAAAACGCCGAAAAGACTGTTAAAGAGAAAGGCTCGGTAGTCGGGAGCGCGAAAGCGGGAAAATAAATCGTCGGTTACAATTTACTTTGACAATGAACGCCGGTTTTTTGCTGTCGCAAACGCGCCGATCAGGATGCCCGCGCTCCCGAATTACAAAATCTCGATCTTGTCGCCGATTTTGATTTTTTCGCCGTAATTTTCAGCAATTAAATTTTGTCCGAATAAAACTGCATTTTTATCCAAATCCAATTCCGCATAACTATCAGGAAAAACATCTTTTGCCAATCTATATTTGGCGAGAGTTTTCAAAGGTTCTTTGCCCGCAAAACTTCCCTCTTTTTGATCAATTGTCGTTATTACGCAACGCGCACAGGACTTTGTAATACGAAAAACCGTTTCGCCGATTTTGATCTTTTTCCAATGATCTTCGGCAAAACTCATCGAATCGGAAACGACCAAGTTCGGGCGAAAACGATTCATCGGAAGTTTTTCTTCAAGTTTTTCATTTAAATTATTCAAAGAATTTTCGCTAATAACGAGTAATGGATAACCGT
Organism: Pyrinomonadales bacterium; assembly: GCA_038251885.1. GTDB lineage: Bacteria > Acidobacteriota > Blastocatellia > Pyrinomonadales > Pyrinomonadaceae > JAHCHG01. The sequence continues at coordinate 6,162 of JBBSAX010000019.1, forward strand.
CGGCAAAGCTGACAATATCGTTATTTTTGTCAAAAAACTTATTAACTTTTCTTTCCGAACTTTCCGGCATATAGACGAGTTTGCAATTTGCTCCTAAAACTTCGCCGAACCACTGATTTACCGAAGTGTCAAAAACAGTCGCATCGCAAATACTCTGCCAGATGCGCACTTTTATTGTTTCACTTCTACTTTCTTCAAAAGGAATTAGCAAATTTTCAAAATTTTCCGCAGAAACCTGCAAACCGTTTTCTTTGATCTCGGTTGAAATTGTTGCCATTTTCGGAAACTCGCGCTGCGTAAAAAATTCAGCGTTTTCGTCAACGAGCATCCAACGCCGATCAAACTGCAAGCCGCGTTTTTCGACAATTGATTCGTTAAGCGAAATTCCCTTTAAAGATTTAATCGGATAGATACTTATTCCTGAAATTTTCATAAACTTATTAAAAACTTGATAACATCATTGTCAGATTTTATGCAAATTCATTTTCAGACTTGAAGTTTTGTGAAAACTTTCATATACTGGCACTCATTGATTACGAGTGCTAGAAAACTAATTTTACGATAATCGTAATCGAAAATAATAAAACTTTTTATAGAATATTAAAAGGAGTAACAAACTATTATGGCTACAAAAATTAAACCTTTGCACGACCGTGTAATCGTTCGACGCATTGAAGAAAGCGACAAAACAGCAGGCGGACTTTTTATCCCGGATTCAGCAAAAGAAAAACCGCAGGAAGGCGAAGTGATCGCCGCCGGAGAAGGAAAATACAAAGATGACGGTTCGCGTCAGACATTGGACGTTAAAGAAGGCGACCGCATTCTTTTCGGCAAATACAGCGGTTCGGAAATCACAATTGATGGTGAAGACTTACTTATTATGCGTGAAGACGAAATTCTTGGAATCATTAACCGCGCCGGCGCAAATGCCAGCTAAATGCGCCAATCGTTAAACGAAACTTTCTTTCGATTGACGATTAATGATTTATCAATTAACAAAATTATTTAACTAACAAACATTGTAGGAGATTTAAAAAGATTATGGCTAAACAAGTTGTTCATGGTGAAGAATCACGCGCCGCTATTTTACGCGGTGTTAATCAACTCGCTGATGCAGTTAAAGTTACATTGGGACCGAAAGGACGCAACGTAGTTATTGACAAAAAATTCGGTTCGCCGACGATCACCAAAGATGGTGTAACGGTTGCGAAAGAAATCGAATTGAAAGATCCGTTAGAAAATATGGGCGCACAGATGGTGCGTGAAGTTGCTTCCAAGACTTCGGACGTTGCCGGTGACGGAACGACGACCGCGACAGTTTTGGCGCAAGCGATCTTCAAAGAAGGCGTTCGCACAGTTGCTGCCGGTGCAAATCCGATGGCTCTGAAACGCGGAATTGACAAAGCAGTTATCAAAGTTGTTGAAGAGATCAAAAACTTTTCACAACCCGTTTCAGGCGATTCGATTGCACAGGTCGGTACGGTTTCGGCAAACGGCGACCGCAAGATCGGCGAAATCATTGCCGAAGCTATGGATAAAGTCGGTAAAGACGGCGTAATTACGGTTGAAGAATCGAAAACAATGGATACGACTCTGGAAGTTGTCGAAGGTATGCAGTTTGATCGCGGCTATCTTTCACCATATTTCGTAACCGATCCCGAAAGAATGGAAGCAGTTTTGGAAAATCCGTATATCTTGATCAATGAGAAGAAAGTTTCTTCAATGAAGGACTTGCTCCCGATCTTGGAACAGGTTGCTAAACTCGGCAAGCCGCTTTTGATTATCGCCGAAGATGTCGAAGGCGAAGCACTTGCAACACTCGTTGTCAATAAATTGCGCGGAACTTTGAATGTCGCGGCGGTAAAAGCACCGGGATTCGGCGACCGTCGTAAAGCGATGTTGGAAGACCTTGCAGTTATGACAGGCGGAAAAGTCATCAGCGAAGATTTGGGTATCAAACTCGAAGCAATTTCGATTGAAGACCTCGGACAAGCCACAAAAATCACGATTGACAAAGACAATACGACAGTTGTTGACGGCGGCGGAAAAGGCGAAGACATCGCCGGACGCGTTAAGTTGATCAAATCACAGATCGAAGACACATCTTCGGACTATGACCGCGAAAAATTGCAGGAACGCTTGGCTAAATTGGTCGGCGGCGTGGCAGTTATCAAAGTCGGCGCGGCAACCGAAACCGAAATGAAGGAAAAGAAAGCCCGCGTTGAAGATGCAATGCACGCAACCCGCGCGGCTGTTGAAGAAGGAATCGTTGCCGGCGGCGGTGTCGCTCTGGTTCGCGCTTCAAAAGCACTCGAAAACTTCGATACCGAAAGCGAAGATGCAGACGAATTGATCGGTGTTTCCATCGTCAAACGCGCTCTGGAAGAACCGCTTCGTCAAATCGCTAACAACGCCGGACGCGAAGGCGCGGTCATCGTCGAAAACGTTCGCAGCAACGACTCCGCATCATACGGTTTCAACGCAGCGACCGAAAAATTTGAAGACCTCGTTGCAGCCGGAGTCATTGACCCCGCGAAAGTAACGAGAACCGCACTTCAAAATGCGGCTTCAATCGCCGGTTTGATGCTCACCACCGAAGCAATGATCGCTGACGTAGCTGATGACAACGAAGGCGGAATGGGCGGCGGCATGGGCGGCGGCATGGGCGGAATGGGAATGGGAATGTAATCTGAAATTTCATTCTGACTTTCTTGAAAGCGGCTTCGTCTATTCACGGATGAAGCCGCTTTTGACATAAAATTGTCCAACTCAATGAATATGTTCAACAAAATTTGGAAGAAGCGCGAAACAGCCGAAGAAAATAACTTGACAGGTCAAACAGGCAAAGAAGTTGCTAGATTGGCAACTAAAACAGATGAAACTCAAAAATATTTCAAACATCCTAAAATACTTCTTATTGACATTAAGGATGAATCAGAAAAAGTTCTTAAATCTGCTGGATTTAATGTTGAATCTGGAACTTTCGGAACTCCGTATAAAGTTGAGCAGGTTGCTGGATACATTCCAGTTGCCGTAACATCAGAGCTTCCGAATCGTGAGGAACAAGAAATAATCATTATTGATTTATTTCCAAAAGAAACTTCAGAAAAAACACGCACGAAAACTATTGTTCAAGGGGATAAAGGTTTTTGGAGTAGATGTAATCAAGGATTCATAGACCCTAGACCTGTCGCAACATTTTCAGCTCAGTCAACCTTTGAAAAAATTCTCAATCGTAATGGCATTTTTGTAGTTTTCGCAGACAATCCATTTGATACAGAGATAGTGTGGGCAAGTGATAATAGAACTTATGGATTTCAAATTTATCAAAGTGAATTTGAATTGTGGTCTTTTCTAAATACTTTGGAGCAATCCAATTTTATTGTTAAAAATTCAAATGGTACGGAAATCAAGATCAAAAATCCAGATACACCTCTTGGAAGATTTTTCAGCAAACATAACGCTAGCGCAACTTTCACTTGCACATTTTTTCCAACTGAACTTACTCAATACGGCAAAATAATAGGTTACTCAAACAGAAGCCCGGAATCTTGGGTTGTAACAGCGGTTAACAAATATAATGAGCCAGTTGCAGGTTTTTTTACTCCAGATAAAGAACATAATGGATGGATTTTCATTTTCCCTCACATAGCTGCTAAAGCCAATTTTCTTTTAGAATTTCTCCGCGATATTTTGCCGGAATTTGCGCCTGAACTTTTCCCATATTCGGATAACAAAACTTGGATCAAAAGAAATGAATATCAACCGAAAAGTGTTCAAGATTTAAATATAAAGATTGAACAACTTGAAGTTGAAACAAAACAAAAAATAGAAGAGATAAATGAAGAAATTCAGCAAGAAAAAGAAAAGGTTGAATATCAAAATAAATTGCTCACAGATGACGGCGATTCACTTGTAGATGCCGTCGAACAAACTTTCAAAGTTTTGGGTTTCGTCAATGTCATCAACGTGGATGAAGAATACAAGAAGCAAGGAAAAACAAACAGCAACGATGAAGACCTACAAATTCGTGATGAGCCAACAAGCATTTTAGTAGAAATAAAAGGCGTAGCGGGATTTCCAAGCGATAATGATTCAAGACAAGTTACAAAGCATATTCCGATTCGTACGAATGAATGGCGAGAATTTGGCATTAGAGCATTATCAATAATCAATCATCAAAAAGCGATTCCTGCATTGGATAGAGATAAGAAACCTTTTCGTTCGTTAATTGTAGAGAGTGCCAAAGAACAATATCTAGGCTTGTTAACAACATTTGACCTTTACCGTTTGGTTCGCAGTTTTCTCAAAAACAATTGGAAGCACGAAAATATCAAAGATTTGTTTATTCAGTCAGGACATATTTCAATCGTTCCAACTCATTATCAATATGTTGGTAAAATTGAACATTTTTGGGAAAATGTTGGTGCTGTTGGAATTCGCGTAGAAGAAAACCCAATCAAACTTGACGATATAATATCTTTTGAATTACCAATCGAATTTGAGGAAATAAAAGTCAATTCTTTGCAAGTTGAAAAAATATCTGTCGAAATTGCAGAGATTTCAATGCTCGCAGGAATAAAAACTAATCTACCAAAAGAGATTTTGAAAAAAGGCGTTAGAGTGTTCAGGATAATCACGCCAAATTTATAAAGTATTTTTAGAAAAAACACTTAACACTTGTACAAAAAAGGCTTCGCTCAAATTTGATCGAAGCCTTTTTTTAAGCGAAAATATAAATTGAGATGGGTGAAATCGAAAAAATCAATATTTTCTTTTTTAATTCTTTGGTGTGAATTACCTTAATTCTGTTAAAACAAGCTACATATTATTAATTATGAAGAAATCACTTTTTTACTATTTTGCAACGACTCTTTCACTTTTGTTCATTTCTAACTCAGTATTTGCCGGAACAGTTTCGCTTGATCCGACATTTAATAACACGGGTTATAGAATTCAAAGTGTTGATCCCGACGGTGAGTTTGGCAGATCAATCGGTATCCAATCTGACGGCAAAATCGTTCTTGGTGGATGGACGCTCGGTGCGGCACTCTATGATAGATTTGCCGCAATGCGACTGAATTCTGACGGGATGCTTGATACAAGTTTTTCAGGTGACGGAATTGTCACAACCGCTTACTCCAATTTTAATCAAGTCGAGAAACTTCTAATTCAGTCTAACGGAAGAATTATTTTGGGTGGAACTCGTTATTTCGGTCAAAACGATTTTGCGATGATTCGTTACACCACTGACGGTTCTCTTGATACATCATTTGACGGGGATGGTGGCGCGGCATCTCCAATAGATGGTAATTCCGAAGATTTTGGAAAAGATATGGCTCTCCAACTTGATGGAAAGATCGTTATGGTTGGAAGCATTGCCGCTGATTCTAATGCACCAACCGACATAGGAATCATTCGTCGAAATATTGATGGTTCATTAGACACAAGTTTCAACGGAACAGGTATTTTGTTAATTCGATTTCCGAATGTTAATGCTTCAGCCGATTCGGTATTGATTCAAGGCGATGGGAAAATTGTAATCGGGGGATTTGTTTTTACCGGAATTCGGAACGATCTTTTGCTGATGCGCTTAAATTCTAACGGATTTTTAGATACTTCTTTTGGAAATAACGGACTAACGATTACTCCGGTAAATGCCTCAAATAGTTCTGTGCGAACATTGAGCCAACAAAGTGACGGTAAGATATTGGCTGGCAGTCAGAATCTTTTTGCACGTTACGGTTCTAACGGAATTATTGACAACACTTTCGGCAACAGCGGTGTTATTAATGCTCCACATTCTGTCGAAGAGATCATAGTCAGAAATGATAATTCTTTTTTGGTTGGAGGATCATCAGGGTCGAACATTGCGGTTTCAAGGTATCTCTCGAATGGCATAATTGATACGACTTTTAACAACACGGGAACTGTGACCGCGACAGTTCCCGGAAGGCAGTGTTTTGGATCTTCAATCGCTTTGCAAAATGATGGTCGGATAATAGTTGGAGGAAATTGTACGGTTTCGCAATTGCCGACATTTGCAGTTTTTCGGTTGGTCGAGACTGAATCGCCTATTGCAGCCAAAATATTCGATTTTGACGGCGACAGAAAAACCGATGTCGCAATTTTCCGTCCCAATTCTGGTCAATGGTGGTATTTGCGAAGTTCCGATAATTCCAATCGCGTTTTTCAGTTCGGCAGTTCGTCTGACAAAATCGTTCCGGCAGATTATACGGGCGACGGCAAAACCGATATTGCCGTTTTCAAAATATCTTCAAATGAATGGTTTATTTTGCGCTCGGAAGATTCTTCATTCTATTCTTTCCCGTTCGGCGCGGCGGGCGATGTTCCGGTTGCCGCTGATTTTGACGGCGACGGCAAGGCAGACGCGGCTGTTTTCCGTCCGTCAAATGCAACTTGGTATATTCTAAACTCTTCCGGCGGAACAAGGATTCAGCAATTCGGGACGAATGGCGATTTGCCTGTCGCCAATGATTTTGACGGCGACGGCAGAACTGATCTGGCGATTTTCCGACCTTCAAACGGTCAATGGTGGATCAATCGTTCTTCAAATCAAACGACTAATGTTTATAATTTCGGCACAAACACCGATAAATTAGTTCCCGCAGATTACACAGGTGACGGCAAAACCGATGTGGCTTTTTGGCGACCAAGTTCGGGGGAATGGTTTATTTTGCGAAGTGAAAATGCTTCATTTTATTCATTTCCATTCGGACAAACGGGGGATATTCCCGCGCCGGGCGATTATGACGGCGACGGCAAAGCAGATGCGGCGATTTTCCGGGACAGCAATACGACTTGGTATCTAAATCAGTCAACCAGTGGATTTGCAGCAGTCGGCTTCGGGCTTTCGGGCGATAGACCCGTTCCCAGTGCTTTTGTTCCTTAAAAAAATCTAAAATTTCAACAAAGAAGGCTTTTCTCATATTTGGAGAAAAACCTTCTTTGGCTGTAATGCTCTAAGTCCAATTCAAAAATCAAAGAAAGCTCATATTTTCTCTTGGAGCAAGAACGGTTAAATGGCTGAAAAATAATATTGAAATACAAATGTAAAATTTAGAGATTTCCGGTAGATTCGAACTTTTCATTTCCTTAATTTCTCTAATTTTTCCGGTAAAAATTTATCGCAAATAATCTTCTAACTTTGTCGAAGCATCTGTTTTTTCATCGCGGTATTTGACGATGATCGGAGCGTAGATTGAAAGTCCGTTTTCTTTGCCGAAACCGCTGGAAATCTGTCTTGAACCTTGCACGACGACCGCATTTTTCGGAACTTCGAGCGGTTTTGCGCCGTCGGATTTATAGATTTTTTCGTTGACCAGATCAAACAGCGGAGTCGAACGCGTCAAGATTACGCCCGACGCTATTACGCACTTTTCGCGGACGATCACGCCCTCGTAAATTCCCGTGTTTCCGCCAATTAAACAATCATCTTCGATCACGACCGGATTTGCGTTGATCGGTTCAAGCACGCCGCCAATCTGCGCGGCGGCAGAAATGTGAACGCGCTTGCCGATTTGAGCGCAAGAACCGACGAGCGCGTGCGAATCAATCATCGTGCCTTCATCAACAAATGCGCCGACATTGACATACATCGGCGGCATACAAACCACGCCCGGCGCGATATAACTTCCGTCCCGAATCGTCGAACCGCCCGGAACGATGCGAACTTTGTCTTCCAAAGTCATCGGGCGAAGCGGATAAGTTTCCTTGTCGAAAAACTGAAAAGATTCGCCGTCCTTCGACATTTCGACCATCGCGCCCATCTTAAAACCGAGCAAAATTCCCTGTTTCACCCAAGCGTTTGTCTGCCAATTTCCTTCCGAATCTTTTTCCGCCGCACGAATTTCGCCGCGTCTTAAAGATTCTTTAAATTCTTCAAAAACCTTGCGATCATCTGCCGTAAACTCTGATTTTGTTATTAAATTTTCGATCTGTTTTTGTAATGTCATAATTTATTTGTAAAAAATCACGTAATTGCCGTTTGCTTGTTTCTTGAAAGTCTTTTGCGCTTCCTTATTTTCAAACAATTCGTTTCCGGTCTTTCCCGAAAGATTAATCATATCAATCGGAAAATCCTTTGAATTTGAGACTGAATAATTTTCGGCTGTATTTATAAGCAATGCTTCTTTCGGCTCGATTTTTACGCGGACAATTCGTGAATCACCGTCAACATCAAAAAACTGTGTCGAAATCTCGCGCCATTTTTTGCCTTCATCTTCAAACTTTTCCGCCGCTGTAACGCGCGGTTTGTAAATGATTCTTGCTTTGTCGAAATAGCTGTATTGCACGATCAAATCCGCGTCGGTGTTGTTGACAATAATAAATTCCTGACGAGGCGTTGAACAAGCCGTAAGCGCAATCGCCAAACTCAAAACTGTCAATAAAATGATATTTCTTTTCATAAAAACTCTAATCGGCGGATTTTGCAAAATCTTAAATTTTTTTCGACTTTATTTTCCGTTAAATTTTCCGTTTTGTTCGCTTTCGGCGATGTTTTTACTTGAATTCCTTTAAAATTTCCTTCAGTTTATCTCGCGTCGGTTCGGTTATTGGAACGAGCGGCAAGCGCAAATTTTCTTCCAAAAGCCCCATTTCTTTCATCACGAATTTGCACGGTGCAGGACTCGCTTCGATGAAATTTGCTTCCATCAGATCGAGAATTTTGTAATGAATCCGACGCGCTTTTGAAAAACCGCCATCAAGTGCGGATTCGACCATCGCGGAAGTTTCCTTCGGAACTTCGTTTGAACAAACCGAAACCAAACCGTCTGCGCCGACGGCGATTAAACCCAAAGTCGTCATATCGTCGCCGGAGAAAACTTTGAAATTTTTCGGGCGATTTAAGATTATCTGCATTATTTGCGAAAAATTGCCCGACGCTTCTTTGATTGCAACAATGTTTTCGTATTCATTAGCAAGTCGAATCGTCGTTTCGGCGGAAATATTCGAAGCGGTTCTGCCCGGAACATTGTAGAGCATAATCGGAAACTTTTTGACCGATTTGGCGATTTCGCCGAAGTGTGCGATCAAACCATTCTGCGTCGGTTTGTTGTAATACGGCGCGACAATCAACGCGCCGTCCGCGCCTAATTCTCTTGCCTTTCGCGTGTATTCGATGGCGGCGGCAGTGTTGTTACTTCCCGTTCCGGCAATGACTTTTGCGCCGAGTTTTTTGGCGACTTCGACCGCCATTTTGATAACGTGTTGATCTTCTTCGGGCGACATCGTTGCGCTTTCTCCGGTCGTGCCGCACGGAACGAGGATTTTTACGCCGTTGTTTATCTGGCGTTCGCACAGAGATTTGAAACATTCGTCGTCAATCGAACCGTTTTTATTAAACGGCGTTACAAGTGCCGTCGCGCATCCGCGCAGCCAATCAATTTTCATCGTCATAATATTTGTAAAAAATCCTTTGCTGAAATAAAAAGAAAGTATATTCTTATCGAGGTCAAACTGACAAAAACATATAGTCAAATTTTATGCGACTCATAGTTTATATTTTTATTACAATCGGTGTTTTAGTTCAATTCGGATGCGTAAGTTCAGAAGCGCAAAAAGGCGCAAATTCGCCCGGTGAAAAATCCGCACCGAAAATCATCGCCGAAAGTTTTGCGTATCCGATTGGAAAAACGGAAATTATCACGCAATCGAAAGATAAAAAAGACGATTGGTATAACGCGCAGGATTTTACGGTAAATAATCATCTCGGCGAAGATTGGAATGCAAATTCAGGCGGAAATACGGATTGCGGCGAACCCGTTTATGCGGCAGCAAACGGCACGATCACTTATGCCGAAGATGCCGGATTCGGTTGGGGAAATGTCGTAATTATCGAACACAATTTGCCCGACGGCAAAAAAGTTCAGACGCTCTACGGGCATCTCGAAAAGATTTTGAAATCAAGCGGCGAAGTCAAAAAACGCGAAAAAATCGGTACGGTCGGAAATGCCGATGGCAGATATTTATGTCATCTGCATTTTGAACTGCGCGAAGAAAGCTGTCTTTCGTGGAATCAAGTCTTTGTCGGCTACAGCCCTGTCAACAGCGGTTGGCTCGATCCTTCGGATTTTATTGATAAACATAAAAAATAAAAAAGGCGTGAAAACTTGATTTCTCAATTTTTCACCCTTTTTCGGCAACTCAAATTTATGTGAAAATTATTCCAAAGCCTTGTCAAACGCCTTTACATAATCATCGCGTTTCGCGTTATTGGAAGTTTTATACACAACTTTTTTATCAACTAAAATCGCAACCGTTGAAGTTTTGCCCTTAAATTTTTTGAAAAAATCACTCAAACCTAATTTCTCTGCTTTTTTCATAGATTCGGCGATTTTCGCTTCGTCTGTCACATCGAAATCAACGAAATTAAATTTTTCCGAATAATCGCCCATTAAATCGGCAACAACCGGATCAACGCGCTTGCAATACGGACACCAATCAGCTTTGATAACGGCGACAATCGGACGCGAATCTTCTTTGTCCATCATCATCGCATCGTCTTTTTTCATCATTTCATCTTTTTTCATCGCGTCGTCTTTTTTCATCGTGTCTTGTGCAAAGATCGCCGCGCTCGAAAAAATGGTAAACATTCCTACAAACAAAAACGCAAATATCGTCTTTTTATAATTCATCTTAAACTCCTGAAATCTTGGATTAAAAATTGTCTTTTGACATTATCAAGAGGTTACTCGCCGATAAATTTATTCCTGACGTTGAAATTATTTCTTCAAAATCTCGTCCATCACTTCCGTAAATTCCCAGAAACCCTTTTTGCCGACAATCCATTCCGCCGCTAAAATTGCGCCCGAAGCGAAACCTTCGCGTGAACGCGCAGAATGTTCGAGCAGAATTTGATCGGCAACGCCGTCAAAACCGACGCGATGCGTTCCCGGAATTCGTCCGGCGCGAGTTGAAGAAACGCTGAAATCTTTTTTGATGTGTTTGGCAACAACATCTTTCAATTTCAAAGCCGTTCCGCTCGGTGCGTCCAATTTGCGCGAATGATGTTGTTCTTCGATAAACGCTTCGTAATCTTCAAATTTCGCAAAAAGTTCCGAAGCAAAATCCGCGATTTTATAAAACAAATTCACACCGATTGAAAAATTCGCACCGAAAACGAACGCGCCGTCATTTTCCTCAACCGATTTTTTGATATTTTCCTTTTCATTATTCCAACCCGTCGTGCCTTCGACAAGCGGAATTCGTGCCGCAAGACACGCTTCGACATTACGTTTCACAGCTTTCGCAATCGAAAAATCAATCGCCGCATCTGCACCTTTCAATTTTGCCGCGAGTTCCATCGCAGAAAGATTCGCATCCGCTTCATCAATGATCGCCGCAATTTCGTGGTTTTTATTTTCGGCTAAAGTTGCTATAAGTTCTCCCATCGCGCCGTAACCGATTAAAGCTATTTTCATATTTTTATTATTCAAAATTCATCCGCCGCATCAACTCAGTAAAGCGAGGTTCACTTCGCAGGTTGTTCCATTTCGGCTCGACTTTGAGAAAGACCATTCGCACATCCTTTTCCGCGAAACCTTTTTCCAGATAATCGAGTGCTTTGCCGTCTTCGCCGAGCGCATTATAAATTAGCGCGATGTTATACGGCGGAACGTAGCGTTCGTTTGACGATTTTAATAATTCGTCAAACGCGGTTCGCGCTTCGATGACTTTGCCCGACTTCGTTAAAGCATACGCACCGAACGCAATCGGTTCGGAACTGCCGGGAGCAAGTTCTCTTGCCTTGCGGGTGGCGGCGATGGCTTCGGCGAACATTCCTTTTTCGATGTAAGCCCGCGCCGCGAACATGTTGGCGAGCCGGTAATTCGGGTCTAACTCAAGAGTTTTTTGTAATTTCGCTATCGCTTCATCAATTTGTCCGGCGTGCAGCAGAAATAAACCTTCGAGTGCGTTGATTCGCAGATTCAGCGGGTCGAGTTCGCGGGCGCGTTTTATTTTGGCGAGTGCTTCGGTGTGTCGTCCCGTATTTGAAAGCAGATGCGCGTAAAACTGGAGCGCGTCCGCGCTGTTCGGGTCGAGTTCGAGGGCGCGTTGGTGTTGCTTTTCGGCGGCTTTCCAATCCCAGTCATACCAAAAATAAATATGTCCGAGATTGGCGTGCGCCTCGGCAAGCGTGTCGTCGAGTTCGATTGCCCGCAGTGCCGCCGCTTTTGCTTTCGGCATAACTTCACCTGAAGGCATTTCACCGCCGACCGTTTGCCCGCGATATGAGTCGGCGAGTCCGGCGTAGGCGAGCGCGTAATTCGGGTCGAGTTCAATTGCCTGCTGAAAATATGAAACACTTTTTTCGGTGTCCGGCTTGATTGATTTAATCAGGTAATAACGTCCTTTCATATAAAGCTGATAAGCCTCGACATTTTCCGTCTGACGCTTTTTCTCTTTATTTCCGAGTCGAATTTTCAAAGCCGTCGCTACTCGTTCGGAGATCGAATTCTGCACAGCGAAAATATCCGTAAATTTTTCGTCGAATTGTCCCGTCCAAAGCTGTTTGCCGTCGCTGACGCGAAGCAATTGCGCCGAAATTCTGATTCGATTGTCCGCCGTTTGAATCGTGCCGTCCAAGACGGTTTCAACACCGAGTTCGCGCCCCGCGTTCAAAGAATTTTGATTCAAGTTCGCATAACGACTGACCGAACCGAGCGGTCGCACGATGATTTCTTCGCCGCCGAGTTTGGCAATCAGAGTGTCCGCCATTCCTAGTTCCAAAGCCTCGTTACGATTTTCCGCGCCGAGCGATTTGAACGGCAAAACGGCAATCGTTTTGATCGGCGCGTCGGCAACGACGGATTTTTCGCCGCTTCGCCAAACATAAAAACTCAGTAAAATCGCGCCGATCATAAATGCGCCGACAATTGCGGCAAGCCAAAAGCGATTTGGTTTTTGATCTTTGGTTTTTGGGCTTTGATTTTGATTGTTTTCGGATGTTTGAATTTGAGATTTCAGATTTGAAATCTCAGATTGGTTTTCGGTTGGTAATTTATCAGCCAATTGATTTGGATTTTGGAAATCTGGAATTTGTAATTCAGCCGAGTTTAACCCGCCCGCTAACGCAGGCGGTTCTGACAAATCCGATTCGTCCGCCGACGCAGGCGTTTCTGACCTTTCGCGCACTTCGGCGACAAAGCGAAAACCGTGTCCGCGCACGGTTTCGATAAATTTGCCTTTGCCGTCGCGTTCGCCCAAAACCTGCCGCAGAATCGAGATGTTTTTGTCTAAATTATTTTCCTCGACAAACGCGCCCGCCCAGATTTCATTCAATAATTCTTCCTTGCTCATCAGGTGATTTCCGCGCTTGACGAGAGCGCACAGCGTATCGAAAGCCTTTTCGGAAAGCGGCAATTTCTCACCTTCGCGCCATAAAATTCGTTCATCAACATCGAGACGAAATTTATCGAATTCATATAAATTGCTGTGCGCGTTGGGCATAACTATTTTTCAGAAAAGAGTCAGAAAACTTTCAGGAAATCCGAAAGATTCGCGGGTTCGCTTTTTGTGATTATGACATTCATCAGCCGCAAATAAAATGATTCGGCTGAAATAAACACAAAATAAATGAGGAAAAACAGAATGAAAAACACAATCTTGAAAACAATCGGAATGACGGCGTTGGTAATATTAATGCTGACGGTGTTCACACAAATTTCGGTGTTAGCGCAGGCAGACACCGTAAACGAAGAAAAAACCGAACAGGAAGATGCGTCCGCGCGGCGCGAAAATACCAGAAAACTGGAAGGCGTATGGAACATTTCGGTCACGGGACGCAATTGTCAGACGGGCGCGGCAATCCGAACATTTTTTGCGATGCACACCTATATGCGCGGCGGCACAATGAGCGATTTCGGAACCGGAACCGCGCCGAATCTGCGAAGTCCCGGAATGGGAATTTGGAGTTATCAATCGAGAGGACGTTACACCACCGCCTTTGAATTCTTCCGTTATAACGCCGACGGCACATTTGCCGGAAAACAAATAAGTCGGGCGCAGCTTCAACTGAGTGAGGATGGAAATAGTTACACCACCGTCTCCACGGCGCAGGTTCTGGATGTCAACGGCAACGTCATTCAAAACAATTGCTCGACCGCCGCCGCCACGCGGTTTGAATAAAAAAACTGATAAGCACACGAGTTCGATATAAAAAATCTTTGCATCGAACTCGTGGTTTTTGTCACTACCTACTCAACGGAGTAGTTACGAAACAAATTTCGGTCTGTGATAATCGCGTCTGTTCAACCCGCGAAAATTTATTAGCCTTTTTTCGGCTTCGCGTCGTGTTAATGTTTGCAGAACAAAAATCGAGATAAAAAGTGCAAATTTTAATTTTTCAATTTATAAGGAAGCAATTATGAAGTTTCAAAAATCTATGCAGGCAAAATTTTCAGTCGTTTTATTTATGGCATTGTTGATATTAATTTCGCCGCGGGTTTACGCCGCGCCGGGTGACGTTGATTTGAGTTTTAATGCCGGAGTAATTACGTCGCAGTTTCTTCAGGACAGACTGAGCGCGGTTGCCGTTCAGCCGGACGGGAAAATTTTGATCGGCGGTGTTTTTAATGTCATTGCCGGAGTTTCGCGTAATGGACTGGCACGGCTTAATGCCGATGGTTCGGTTGATATGACTTTTATGCCGCCGCCGTTTTCGCAGGGCGATTTGGTTAACCCGCTGAAAATTCTCGTCCAGCCGGACGGGAAAATTATTGTTGCGGGAAACGATTTCAGAATCGGTGGCACTTTGTATCAAATAATCCGGTTAAATACGGACGGCTCGCTGGATGCTTCGTTCAATTTGCTGCCTAACAATGGTGCCATTCGAGGACTTACTTTACAGCCGGACGGTAAAATCCTGATTGGCAGCGATCTATTTTTCTTTACTACCGGGAATCAGAGAAGAGTGATTGCGCGTCTTAATTCAGACGGAACGCCTGACGCATCATTTGCCGTCGGACCAGAGGGAACATATAGCGGACAAGCCGAGGCAATCGTCGTGCAGCCGGATGGAAAAATAATTGCGGGCGGTTTGTTCTTCATAACGGTCGGCACGACGACATACAGAACCGTCGTTCGACTCAATTCAAACGGCACGCCGGATACCACTTTTAATGTCGCGGGCGATTCGCTTGACACGGTTCACGCACTTATCTTGCGGACTGACGGCAAAGGTTTTATCGCCGGAGATAGTTCCGGCAATACCGGCTCACGAAATTCTCTGACGCGGGTCAATCCTGACGGCTCACGCGACACGTCTTTTAATTCGGCTGTTTTAATCGGCGGACAAGTTTACGACATACTGCTCGAACCGAGTGGCAAAATCATCGCCGTCGGTGGTTTCTGTTCAACGCCGTTCAATCCCGGATGCAACCTCGCCCGTTTTAATACGGACGGCTCGCGTGATGCGTTTTATCCGTTCAATGCGCCGTGTAGCGGCTCACAAGGTCCCGACAATACTCCGCTTGCCGTTGCCCGCCAAACTGACGGCAAAATTTTGGTCGTCGGTAGATTTTTCAACGTCAGTTGTATCGCCCGTCAAAGAATCGTGCGACTGCAAAGCGATCCGATTGTCCCGAATGTATCCATCGGCAATGTCTCTTTGAACGAAGGCAACAGTCGCACGACGGAGTTTAATTTTACAGTCGCTTTATCAACGGCGACGACGCAAACCGTGACCGTTAATTACGCGACTGCCGACGGCACGGCAAATGCGCCGACGGATTATCAAACAGCTTCGGGAACGCTCACTTTTGCGCCCGGAGAAATCAGCAAAACGATCACGGTTTTCGTCAGCGGCGATACGACAATCGAACCGAACGAAACTTTTACGGTTAATTTATCAGGCGCGGTCAACGGAACAATTTTCGGCGGAATCGGCACGGGAACGATTATCAACGACGACACTTGTTTATATTCGATTTCGCCGACAAGTTTGACTATCGGCGCAAGCGGCGGCGCAGGAAATACGATTTCCGTCACGTCGCAAGCCGGATGCAATTACACTGCCGTCAGCAATAATGCTTTCATCACCATCAATTCCGGCGCAAGCGGCAGTGGAAACGGCACGGTCATTTTCACCGTCGCCGCTAATTCCTTTACGGCGCGAACCGGAACGATCACGGTCGCCGGACAGACTTTTACGGTCAATCAGGCGGCATCGTTAACATTCAGAAAAACTCTTTTTGATTTCGATGGCGACGGGAAAGCAGACATCTCAGTTTATCGTCCAACAACTGGAATCTGGTATTTTCTTAATTCAACAACAGGTTTTAGCGCGACGCAGTTTGGGATAAATACAGATAAAATCGTTCCCGCCGATTATGACGGCGACGGAAAAACCGACATTGCCGTATATCGTCCGGCAGCCGGCATCTGGTATTTTCTCAATTCAACGACAGGTTTCAGTGCAACGCAATTCGGCATTTCAACTGATATTCCGATTGCGGCTGATTATGACGGTGACGGTAAAGCTGACATTGCCGTATATCGTCCGGCAACCGGAACGTGGTATTTTCTCAATTCAACGACAGGTTTCAGTGCCACGCAGTTTGGTATCAGCACGGATAAACCGGTTGCCGCAGATTACGACGGCGACGGTAAAGCTGACATTGCCGTATATCGTCCGGCGACCGGAATCTGGTATTTTCTCAACTCAACTACTGGTTTCAGCGCGGTTCAATTTGGTATTTCAACCGACATTCCGGTTCCCAACGCTTTTGTGCCGTAAATGTGACTGAAACCGTTGATTTTTCGCAATGCGTTGTTTATTGATATTCGAAAAAATAAATTCACGAACAGGGCATTGCGGAAATTACTCGGCTAATTTAATCAAAATTCATCTTTTTCATTAATTCGATAAAACGCGGTTCATTTCGCAGGTTGTTCCATTTCGGCTCGACTTTGAGGAAAGCCATTTTCGGGTCGTGTTGTTCGTAGCCTTTTTCCAGCCATTCAAGTGCTTTGTCGGTTTCGCCAAGACCGTTATAAATCATAGCGATATGATCGGGCGGGATGAAACGCTCAGTTGATAATTTTAACAATTTATCGAGCAAGTTTCGCGCTTCGTCCTGCTTTCCCGATTTTGCCAGGGCATAGCCTTCAAAAGCGATTGAGGCGGTTTGAGCAGGTGAAAGTTCTGCCGCTTTGTGTGCTTCGGCGATGGCTTCGTCATACATTCCTTTTTCTATATAGACGCTCGACGCAAATAAATGCGGCATCCAGAAATTCGGCGCGATTTCGAGGGTTTTCTGTAATCTGTCCAAGGCTTCGTCGGTTCGTCCGGCGTGATTCAAAAATTGTCCTTCGAGTGCGCCGATGAATGGAAAGAGCGGTTCGATTTCTCTGGCTAATTTGATTTCGTTGAGTGCTTCAGCGTGTCTTCCCATATTTGAAAGATAATGCGCGTAAAACAGATGAGCATTTGCACTGTTCGGATTGAGTTCGAGGGCGCGTTTGTGACTTTTTTCAACTTCACTCCAGTTCCATAACCAAATGTTGGTTGCGCCGAGCGAAGCATAAGTTTCGGAAAGCGTGTCATCAATTTCAATTGCCTTTTCCGCCGCCGCTTTCGATTTCAGTAAATTTTCTTTAGGGGTTAACTCAGTGCCAACCGCCAGCGAACGATATGCGTCCGAGATTCCGGCATACGCCAGCGCATAATTCGGATCGAGCGCAATCGCCTGCTCGAAATAAGAAATCCCTTTGTTTATTTCCTGCGGCGTTAATTTGAAAACGTGAAAACGCCCGCGCAGATAAAGTTGGTAGGCTTCGACATTTTCCGTCGGGCGTTTCGCCAGTTGCTGTTGATCCGTTCCGGTTAATCGGACCCGCAGATTTTGGGCGACGGCTTGCGCGATCTCGTTTTGAGCGGCGAGAATATCAGCAGAAGATTTAATATATTGATTGCCCCAAATCTGCGAATCGTCCGCTCCGTTAATCAGGCGAACATTGATTATTAGTTTATCGCCGAGTTGTTTGATGTCGCCCGTTATGAGAGTTTCCACGCCGAGCTGCAACGCGATATTTTTCGTGTCGGTTTGATTGCCTTTAAATCGAAATGCCGAATTACTCGACATCACGCGCAAACCCGAAAGCTGCGACAAATTGTTGATAATGCTTTCTCTAATTCCATCCGACAAGTATTCGACATTTTCATCCTTTCCGGCGTTAATGAACGGCAAAACGGCAAGCGATTTTTTGACCGCCGCGTTCGAAGTCGTATTTCTGACGGACAAAAAATAATAACCGAAACCGATTGTTAAGATGAGAAAAGTAACCAAAGCAACTACCGTAAGCGATTTGCGCGATTTGATCTGTCCGGTCGAATTGTTGTTTGCTTCGTTTGTCTGATTGTTTACATCGCCGGTTGTCGCTTGTAAAAATTCGGTTGCGTTTTCTGCTCTGGGCGGTAGCGTGCGTTCCGTTTTTGTTTCGCCGCCTGTTTCTTCCAGACCGAGCGCGACGGCTTCTTCTAATTTCATCTTGCGACCTTGCTCGTAAAATTTGGAGAAAGCGACTTCGTCCATTTTGATTTTAAGTTCCGAAAGGTATGCGTCGCGGAAACGGCGTTCGGCGGGTTCGACGACAAAACCGATAGATTGATGCAAATGTTCAACCGCACCCTCCAATTGTGCCGCCTTTTCCTTTTTCCCGCGCTTAAGGGCGAGAGCGGCAAAACCGTCCAGCGAATAAGAAACCGTTATTTTATCTCCTAAATCCAGAGCCGTCGTTATTGCTTCCGCATAATGAGTAGATGCCGCCGCGAAATTTCCTTCCCCAAATGCGCTCGCGCCCAGATTGTTAAGACAGCCGCAGATGCCTTCTTTATTGCCGAGTTCTCTGGAAATCGCCAACGCTTCCTCTAACAGCGGACGCGCTGTCCTAAAATCGCTTTCTATTCGCGCCAAATCTCCGAGATTATTGAGTGAAACGGCGATTCCGTGTTTGTCATTCAACTCGCGGCTGATTTTCAACGATTCGTTAATAAATTTTCGCGCCGTCGTAAAATCGCCTCGAAGTTTTGCTATCGTTCCCAAACCTCTGCTCGCTAAAGCGATTTGTCGTTTTTCGCCCGCCTCTTTGCTGACCGCCAAACTTTCTTCATACATCCGCCGCGCCGTTTCAATATCGCCCTGATATGTTGCCACTTGACCAAACCCATACAACAGTTTGAAGCGGATGTCCGCAGGCGCGTCCGTCGCCTGTTCCAACGCTGCTTCTAGCCATTTTCGCCCTTCCGTCAGATGATTGTGTAAAACCCAGAAAGTCCGCACCGCGACCGTCAAATTTATTGTCGTTTCCGCGTCGCTGACTGCCGACCACGAAAGCGCGGCGCGCAGATTGTCATATTCTTCTTCAAGCCGGTCGAGCCACTTCGCTCCCTGCTCATCGAAAAAATGCGGTTGAGCCGTTTCCGCCAATTGAAGAAAAAACGCGGCGTGATTTTTTCGTGTCGCTTCACTTTCGTCGCTCGCCTCTAAAATTTCCGCCGCGTATTCGCGCACTACTTCCAACATCCGAAAGCGAAATTCGTCGTTTGGCTGTTCTTTTTGCACGATCAGACTTTTGTCAACTAAGGATGTGATGAGGTCGAGAACTTCGATTCGGTCTGTGCTTAATTCGTCATTACCGCACACCGCTTCAGCCGCTTCAAATGTAAAACCGCCCGCAAATACCGACAACCGGCGAAACAGTTTCTTTTCATCGGCGGTTAAAATATCGTAGCTCCATTCGATTGCGCCGCGCATCGTCTGTTGACGCGCAGGCAAATCGCTTGCGCCGCCCGTCAGCAATTTCAGACGGTTTTCCAGTTTGGCGAGAATTGCCTGCGGCGAAAGAATTTTGATTCGCGCCGCCGCAAGTTCAATCGCCAACGGCAAACCGTCGAGTCGGGCGCAAATTTCCGCCACGTCATTCGCATTTTCTTCCGTTAAAGCAAAATTCGGCTTAATGTTTCGCGCACATTGGTCAAACAGTTTAACGGCTTCGTAATTCGATAAGTCGTCAAATGAAACTTGCGAAATGTCAGAAGGTAAGGAAAGCGGCGGAACGACAAATTCACGTTCCGCGCTCAGGTGTAAAAGTGTGCGGCTGGTAATCAGGATTTTCAACCGATTGGCGGCGGAAAGCAATTCCGCGATGGTTGGCGCGGCATCGGTTACTTGTTCAAAATTATCCAATACGAGCAGTATTTGTTTCCCGCGCAAATAATCTTTCAATATTTCGAGAAGCGGTTTTCCGCCTGCTTCTTTTACTCCGAGCGGCTGTCCGATGCTCGAAACAACTAATGCGGGATCGGTAATTGTCGCCAGCCCGATAAAAAATACGCCGTCCGCAAATTCATCTAACAACTCTCCGGCAACCGCCCGCGCAAGAGTCGTTTTGCCCGTTCCGCCGATGCCCGTCATTGTCAAAAGCCGCGCGTTTGTTTGCCGCAACACATTTTCAATTTCCGAGATTTCCTTTTCGCGCCCGACAATCGGAAAAATATTTTCCGATAGATTATTCGGCGGCAGTTTGGGAATTTCCCGGGAAGTTTTTGTTTCAAAAATTTGCGTCTTTTCCTCGGTTTTTTTTTCAGATCGGGAGTTCTTTTTAAGTTCCGATTCAAATTCAAGTCGCCTGTGTAAACTTTTCAAATCGCCCAAAAGACCTTTCATCGTTTGATAACGCTCATCCTTGTTTTTGCGAAGCGTTTTGGAAATGATGCGCTGTAATTCGTCCGGCACGTCTTCTGAAAAACGCGCTAAGGGCGGCGGTTCGGCATTTATCAAATTGGCAAAAGTTTCCGACATCGAACTGCTCGCAAACGGCGTTCTACCCGCGATCAGTTCGTAAAGCAAAACGCCGAAACTGAAAATATCCGTCCGCCCATCAACCTTTTCGCCTTTCGCCTGTTCGGGCGACATATAATTGACCGTGCCGAGAATTATGCCTTTCGCCGTTTCGTTTTGTTTTGCCGTTTTGTCTTCCAATCCGATAAACGATTTTTGTTCGACGAGTTTTGCCAGACCGAAATCCAGAATCTTCACATAACCGTCGGGACGCACGATAATATTTTCCGGCTTGATGTCGCGGTGGACGATGTGCGCCGCGTGTGCCGCTGTCAAAGCGTTGGCAATTTGGACGGCGATGTCCAGAATTTCCGACAATTTCATCGGTGATTTTTGGATAACTTCTCTTAAAGTTTCGCCTTCGATAAATTCGCTGACAATGTAGTTTGAATTTTCGCTTTCGCCGATTTCGTGAATGACCAGAATATTCGGATGATTCAGAGCGGACGCAGCTTTGGCTTCCTGAATAAATCTTTGGAGATTCGATTCGTGTTTGGCAAATTTTTCGCTGAGGATTTTGACGGCAACTTTTCGGTCGAGTTTCGTGTCTTCGGCAAGATAAACTTCGCCCATTCCGCCCGCGCCGATCTGTTTGATTATCTCGTAATGACCGAAACTTTTCCCCGCTTCGAGATTTTTCGATTCGATAATGAAGTTGGCAATTTCTGCGGCGGCGGGTTGTTCGATAAAACTTTCCGAATCGTCATAAGAACCAAGTAGTTTTTTGACCTCGCGGCGCAATTCTTTATCCGTGCCGCACGATTTGTCGAGAAACCGTTTGCGTTCAATTGGTGAGAGTTCGACGACGGCATCGAATAACCCTTTCACTTTTTGCCAGTGTTCGGAATTCATTTTAAGTTGTTTTGAGTGCCGCTTTTAGGTGACAACCGCCAGCGTAGCGCGGCGGAAAACCGCCTAGAGGCGAAACTCAAAAATTATTTTGTAATTTCCTGATAAAGCCACGCCTTTGCCGATTTCCAATCAGTTTTTACAGTTGCAGGCGAAATGCGGAGAACTTCCGCCGTTTCTTCGATACTCAAACCGCTAAAATAGCGAAGTTCGACAATTCGCGCTTGCCTTTTATCAAGTTCGGCAAGGCGCGTCAACGCTTCATCCAACGCCTCTAAATCAACACTTTTTTCTCCAGATACTGCCAACGTCGCTTCTTCCAGCGGCAGATTTTCGCCTTCACCGCCGCGCTTTTCCCGATGCCGTGCTTTTGCATAATCAACCAAAATCCGTCGCATTGCTTGCGCCGCAATTCCGAAGAAATGAGCGCGATTTTGCCAGTTCACTTCCCGTTGGTCAATCAATTTCAGATAGGCTTCGTGAATCAACGCGGTCGTCTGCAAAGTATGATCGCGGCGTTCACGGCGCAAGTAACGTGCGGCTTGGGCGTGAAGTTCGTCATAAACCAGCGGCAAAAGCGAATCAAGGACTTCCTGTTTTCCGTCGCTCCACTCGCGGAGCATCCCGGTTATCGCTTTTGATTTTTGTTGTGACTGCTCCATATTTTACAGTGTTTTCAAGCTCTAAGAATATGCCTGTTCAACAGTTTAAGTCAATTTATTTTCAGCCTTCTAAAAATAAACTCAGCCTTTTTCCGCCTGCGTGTCGCGTTAATGTGTAAAGGCAAAATTTCGGGCTTGAAAAGCAGATTGGCTTTTTCAGTATTAACCGACAAACAGTTCAGAAAATATTAAAAAGGAAACTGGTGACAAAATGAAAAATAATATACTGCAAATTTCGGAAAAAACTTTAACTCTCGGACTGGCGATTGCCCTAACGATTATGCTCGGAGTAGTTGCGACACAAGCGCAGGGGACATCAATTTTTACGACCGGATTAAACAATCCGGTGAAACTGATTACCGCCGGCGGCTCGTCGCTGTTGGTTACCGAATCGGGAACGGAAACGCCGAACAGCGGGCGTATTTCGCTGGTCAACCGGACGACGGGCGCACGGCAGACTTTGATTGACGGGTTGCCGTCAGGCGTTACGCGCTCCGGCGGCGCACCGGAACCGTCGGGACCGTCGGGGACAAAATTAAACGGGCTGAAACTTTACGTCAGCATCAGTGCGGGCGATACTTCAACGCAGGTTATGGGCGGCGCGATTCCAAATACCGCACCGTCTTCGCCGCTGCTGATTTCGATTTTGGAATTGACTCTGCCCGCCGATTACGAAACGCTGGTGAGCGGTTTCACATTATCTTCAGCTAATCAGACGACTTTGAACGGCGGCGCACCGGTAACTTTGACTAATGCGGAAGGCAAACAATTGTCTGTCCGCCTCGTCGTCAATCTGCCGGATTACGTTTCCGACCCGCGCCCGAATTTACCGGAAAACATCCGCGAGTCGAATCCTTTCGGCATCGAGCTTTCCGGCGGTGCGCTCTACGTCGTGGATGCCAGTTTTAATCTGCTTTACCGCATCCAGATTGCGAGCGGCGCGTTTGAAGTGTTCACTACTTTCGCGGCTATGCCGAATCCGACGCAGATTGGACCGCCCGTGATCGAAGCCGTGCCGGACAGCATCCGGCTTGTCGGCAATACTTTATATGTTTCGTTTTTGAGCGGCTTTCCGTTCGTGCAGGGCTTGGCAGAAGTCCGCACAGTCAATTTGAACACGCGCCAGCAAGCGACTTTCATTCCGAATCTGACTTCGGCACTCGACGTTTTGCCGTTTAACGGCACGGGCGGCAATAACGATTCGTATCTGGTTCTGGAATTCAGCGCGAATATGCTCGCGCAGTCTCCGGGACGCTTAAAACTTTTCACGTCGCCTTCGGAGTCGCCGAGAATTCTGGTCAGCAATCTGATAACGCCGACTTCCATCGCCCGCGACGCGCCGACCGGAAGAATTTTCGTGACGGAAAAAGCGACTGGCAGAATTATGCGGGTCAACGCGCCGCAGGCAATTTATAAAGATTACTTTGGCACCGGCAAAAGCGATTTCGTCAGAAACACCGTCGTTAATAACAACATCGTCTGGAGCGTTTTGCGAAACCCGCCGGGCGCACCCGCGCAGATTCGCCGCGCCGTTTTCGGTTTGCCGACCGACACTATTCTCTACGGCGATTACGACGGCGATTTGAAACAGGACATCGCCGTTTATCGTGAAGGCACGGCGGCGAATCCGCAAAGCTATTTTTACTACATACCTTCGACGAATCCGAATACGTTTGTCAGTCAGGCGTGGGGAACAACCGGCGACAAATCTGTAACAGGTGATTTTGACGGCGACGGCAAAACCGATTTCTGCGTCGTGCGCCGAATCAATAATCAAATCGTCTGGATAATTCAGCCGAGCGGCGGCGGCGCGGTTCGCTACATTCCGTTCGGTTTGGGAAGCGACAAAGAAAACCCGACGGCAGCGGATTTCAACGGCGACGGGCGCGACGATTTGATCGTGACGCGCACCGACCCGAACGGCGATCTGACGCATTACGTCGGCGACGCGAGCAGCGGCGCGTCCGTTCTGAGTGTTCAGTGGGGCAACAACTCTTTTGCGCCGACAGCGGTTTTCTTCGGCGACTACACGGGCGACAACCGCGCTGACATCGCCCTCAATTACGGCGCGTGCAATGCAAACCCGACGTGCGATACCGCCGGAACGTGGTGGATTCTGCAAACCGGAACGGCAAATTATATGGTCACGAAATTCGGTATTCCGCGCAACACGCAAAACAACACAGGCGACCTTCCGACTTTCGGCGATTGGGATGGCGACGGCAAATCCGACATCTCGGTTTTTCGCTTTTCAAACACCACGCTCTACGCGCTGACCAGTTCGAACGGGCAATTTTTCGCGCAGTTTTGGAACGGCGATTCGGCAACGCCGTAATTTTAGACCGGAGCGCAAGCAGGGATGCTCGCGCTCCAGTCAGACCCGCGTTTTCAATACTGATTCGCTTATCTTTTCTAACTTGCTCTGGTGAGCAGTTACATCGAAAGCAATTCTCCGCTATAACAAACGTATAAACCGCGCAGTTTGCGTCTTTGGGAAAATTTTATGTTAAAACAAATCCATTTCTGGCTATTAGTTGTTATTTTACTCGTTTCAACTGAAGCATTCGCACAAACGACGGCGTTCTCTTATCAAGGGCGTTTGAATAACGGCGGAATGTCCGCCAACGGAAATTATGATTTCGAGTTTCGGCTTTATGATCAGGGCGCGGGCGGCATTCTCATTGGCGTTCAGCCGGTTTTAAATGTTCCGGTTGTCAATGGTGTTTTTAATGTCAATCTGGAATTCGGTGCGACCGCGTTCCCGGGCGCGAACCGTTTTTTAGAAATTGCCGTAACTCCGGCGGGCGGCGCGGGTTTTACCGTTCTTGTGCCGCGTCAG
Organism: Pyrinomonadales bacterium; assembly: GCA_038251885.1. Taxonomy (GTDB): domain Bacteria; phylum Acidobacteriota; class Blastocatellia; order Pyrinomonadales; family Pyrinomonadaceae; genus JAHCHG01. Next base: position 31,376 of record JBBSAX010000019.1, read on the forward strand.
CAAATTTTGTCCGCGCCATACTCAATCAAATCGCTGTCAGCAGATAACGCGGCAAAACTCGGCGGAATAAATGCCGCAAATTTTGTTCAGCAGGACGCGGGCGGCAATGTTTCGATTGCCGGAAACTTTACCGTGAACGGCTTACTCTCGCTCAACACGGTCAACGCGCAGACCGAATATCAAATCGGCGGTCAACGGATTTTTGGCAATGCCGGGACAAATAATCTATTCGCCGGTATCGGCGCGGGGCAGTCCAATACAAGCGGCTACGACAACGCCTTTTTCGGTCAGGGCGCGGGACAGGCGAACACGACCGGATTTGAAAATTCTTTTTTCGGCAAAAGCGCGGGGCTGCGAAACACGACCGGCTTTCTGAATTCATTCTTCGGCATCAACGCGGGCATTAACAACACGATTGGAGCTGATAATGTCTTTATCGGCGCGGCAGCCGGAACCGACAATCAAACCGGCAGCGAGAATACTTTTGTCGGAGTTTATGCCGGACAGAAGAATACGGCTGGTCGCAATTCGTTTTTCGGCACGGGCAGCGGACAAGAAACCACGACCGGCGCGAACAATTCGTTTTTCGGCTATGTCGCCGGTATTTCTAACCAAACCGGCAGAAATAATTCATTTTTCGGAACTAATGCCGGTGCTTTCAACAATGCTGACTTTAATTCCTTCTTTGGCTCGGCTTCAGGACAAGCCAACACGACCGGCACGAATAATACTTTCGTCGGCTCCAATTCGGGCTTATTTAACGAAACGGGCAGCCAAAACTCATTTTTCGGGCGCGATGCCGGACGCAACAACACGGCGAACGGCAATTCGTTTTTCGGAAACCTTGCCGGTCAGGGAAATACGATTGGCAGCAATAATACCATCGTCGGCAATCTCGCTAATGTCAGTGCAAATAATCTGACGAACGCGACGGCAATCGGTGCGGGCGCGGTTGTGTCGCAGAGCAATGCTTTAATCTTAGGCAACAACGTCAATGTCGGCATCGGCACTTCAACGCCCGCGTCAAAATTAACGGTTGTCGGTTTAATCGAAACGACGACGGGCGGCGTGAAATTTCCCGACGGCACGGTTCAAACTACTGCCTCGACAAGTGTCAGCGCAATTCTCAATCAAACAACTCCGCAATCGGGCGCGAATTTCAACATCGCGGGCAACGGCACGGTCGGCGGAACGCTGACGGCGAACAAGGTGCAGGCGGCGGACGATAGTTTTGTTCTCGGCAATTTCGGCATCGGGACAGCCGCGCCGCGAGCTAAATTGGACGTGACGGGCGGCAACATTTTGATTGATACAGCCGGCAGCGGAATCATTCTCAAATCGCCCGACGGAAACACCTGCCGATTGATGACCATCAGCGACGCGGGAGCCGTAACTTTAACGCCCATCGCTTGTCCGTAAGATAAACATTTTTCTTCGGGAGAATGAGAAAATTATGAAATCACGTCAAACATCACTCGTTAAAATTTTCGCCCGTTTATTGACGGCAATTATTTTATTTGCCGCGCCGCTGATCGTTGCGGCACAGGAAAAGATTGCCTTTACCTTCAACTCCGAGATTTATTCGATGAACGCCGACGGAACTAATCGAACTATTTTAGGCGGCACAAACCTTTTTTTCCGAACCTCGCCGTCGTTCAGCCCGGATGGAACCAAGATTGCTTTTTCCGGCTTTCGCAGCGGTAGTTTTCGCAGTATCTATGTAATGAACGCCGACGGCTCAAACACCGTCCGTCTAACTAATGAAGCCGGAAATGACGAAAATCCGTCGGTTGGTCCGAACGGCAAAATCGTTTTCTCTTCAACCCGCGACTTTAATGCTGAAATTTACATAATGAACGCCGACGGCTCGAATCAAACGCGCCTGACCAACAACAATTCGGGCGATACCGAACCTTCGATCAGCCCGGATCGAAATAAAATTGCTTTTAGCACGTCACGAACCCGTCCCGACCAAACTACGTTTCAGGGAATTTGTGTGACAGACACCAACGGCACAAATGAAACCTGTTTCGATAACGGGACCTTTGATTTCAATCCATCATACGGACCGAACGGCAAGATCGCTTTCGTGACCCAGCCCACGCCCGGGGTTAATTCTTTCTTTATTTGTGTAATGAATGATAACGGGTCGAATCGAACTTGTCTGCCCAGCGATAACGACTATAACGTCGAGCCTGCTTTTAATTCGAGTGCCGGAAAAATCGCGTATCAATCCCTTGGCAGCGGCAGCGGCAGCGGCGGCATATATGTAATGAACGCCGACGGCACAAACCGAACCCAAATCAGTTTCAACCCCGCCGATAACCAACCATCGTGGGGCGGGCAGCCGGTAATTACCCTGCCGACTAAGTTAAAAATAACGGGCGGCGATATTTTAATCGGCTCGCCCGGTCAGGGAATTATTTTAAGGTCGTCGGGCGGCGCGACCTGTAAAAAACTTTCGATTGACAATTTGGGCGCGATGGTTTTGGCAGCGGTTGTCTGTCCGTAAAATATCATTGATAAAGTAGAAAAAAATTTATGAAAAACAAAAATTCGGAAAAAGGAATTTGTTTTATTCTTCCGCGATTGATTTTTGTTTTCGCTTTCGCCGTTTCGATTTCGGCTCAAAGTAGGGAATTTAGTTATCAGGGCAAACCAAGTGACGGCGGCACTCCGGCGAGCGGTAGTTATCTATTGCAACTTAAGTTGTTCGACGCAATTTCGGGTGGGACACAACAGTCATGGTATTTATGAAGTAAACTTCGGATTTTAGGTTACCGACCGTTTTATCTCTGTTATGACGAGTTCGAGCTTATTCATAAAAAATATAAACACCGGCGCACAGGTCGGATTCGACATCCGAATTCCAGATACGGCAATCAGAGTTCGCACTTTTGTTTCGTATCAAGAACAGTCTTTCTATAATAGCGATTTTTTTATCACCTTTTATTAACTTAGGGAAATTAAAGCTAAAAGCGTGCGACAAATTTTTCAAATCAAGGTAAAAGTCGAAAAGGGACACAACTAATAAATCACTTTTGAGAAACAACGCGGGCGCAGTATTTTTAGCAGCAACCGTTGGTTAATAAAAAAAGCCGACGAAGAAGGGGAAATTATGAAAAATATAAATCACTCTATTTTAATTGTCGCGCTGTCGCTATTCGTTATTTCGTCATACGCGCAAAGCGGCGGCACATACCAAATCACCGAATCGGTGATCGCCGCAGGCGGACAAAATTCGACTGGAGGTTCGTTTTCGCTTGACGGCACAATCGGACAATCCATCGCCGGAAACTCTCTAAATGGCGCGCCGTTTGCTGTCACCAGCGGTTTTTGGAATTTCACACCGCTGGCTCCGACTGCCGCGCAGGTTACGGTTGGCGGGCGTGTCCGAACCGCAACCGGAACAGGTATTCGCAATGTTAATGTCATATTGAGTATGCCCAACGGCGATACGAGATTTGCGGTATCAAATACTTTCGGTTATTACCGTTTCAACGATGTTCCGGTCGGCAATACTTATATTCTCAACGCTGCCTCGAAGAGATTCACTTTTAGCGAGCCGACAATTGTTCGCACGATTTTTGAAGAAATCTCCGATATTGATTTTGTCGCCAATCCATTTTAATCAGAAAGCAACTTCCTCACCAAACTCTCATAAAGTTTTACAGATGTTTCCAAATCTTTCTTCAAAACAAATTCGTGTTTTGTATGAGCGTCGAGAATCGAACCCGCGCCCAAAAGAAGCGGCGTTCCCCAATTTGTGAGTTGCGGAATGTCGGTTGTAAAACGGACTACTTTTTGCTTGAAACCTTCGACTTCGAGCATTTTTACGGGCAGACTGCACGACATAATTTCGAGTTCGCCTTTATCACCGACCGCTTTTTCTAAGATTTCCATCACGGGTTCGAGTTCCGTCACCATTCTGATATGAAGTCCGGCTTCGGCGAACGGCGGGATGACATTTGTTTTCAGACCGCCCGAAATCGTGCCGATATTGAGCGTCGTTTCGCCGAAAAATTCGTCGGTCGGCAGAGCGGTTTCGCGCAGAGTTTGCAGAATGTCGAGAAGTTTTTCAATCGCCGATTCGCCCATTTCCGGGTAAGCCGAATGCGCGGCTTTGCCTTTTGTTTTCAAAAGCATTCGCAGAGAACCTTTTGAACCGATTGCCAAATCGAGATCGGTCGGTTCACCGTTTATCAAAAATTCGCACTTTTCGGCAATCGGCAAAGTATTCGCCGCCCGTGAGCCTTTGCTCGATTCTTCTTCGTCAACCGTGAACAACAAACCAATGTCTTCAATGGATTGTTTGCGAAGATTTTCGGCGGCGATAATTTGCGAAGCGATAATTCCCTTCGCATCACACGCGCCGCGTCCGTAAATTTTCTCGTCATCTTCCGTCGGCGCAATAAACGGCGGAACTGTGTCCATATGCGTCGAAAGAAAAACGCGCGGCGTTTCATTTAAATACGCGATGACATTATTCCGCTTCGGTTCGGCTTCCTGCAATTCCACAGTCCAGCCCAAACTTTCCAAATAATCGCGCAAAAAAAATCCGACCGCTTCTTCATCACCCGAAACGGACGGAATATTCATTAAAGATTTCGTTAATTCAAAAAGATTCATAGATTAAATTTAACATTTTTTACCTGAGAAAGAACGATATAATATTTTTTATAATTCTTTTATTCGCGTCTATTCGCGTTTATTCGTGGGCAAAAATATTCTTAAAACTCAAACTTCATTTGTGAACATCGTGCCTTCGCCTTCGTCGGTGAAAACTTCGGAAAGAAGCGCGTTGCGTTTTGTGCCGCTGATGATGTGTGCGGATTTTACGCCGCGTTCTAAAATTGTAATCAGACTTTGCAGTTTCGGAATCATTCCGCCGGTTGCGCTTCCGCTTTTGATCAATTCTTCCGCTTCGTTTACGGAAACTTTTGAAAGTTTTGTCGTTTTATCGTTTGCGTCCAAGTAAATGCCGTTGACATCGGAAAGCAAAATCAATTTTTCGGCTTTTAATTGGACGGCGATTTCGGCGGCGATTGTGTCGGCATTAATATTAAAAACCGCGCCGTTTTTGTCCGCGCCGAGCGACGAAACGACCGGAAGATAATCTGCGTCGAGAAGATGTTTCAGCAGATCGGTTTTAATGTCTAAAATATCGCCGACGTTCCCGAAATCAACTGTTGTTTTTTTGCCCGTTTCACGATTTAACATCTCTTTCGGCGGACGTTTTTCGGCGTTGATAATATTGCCGTCAATGCCCGAAAGCCCGACGGCTTCGATGCTTCTTTGGCGAAGAGCGGCGAGAATATCAATGTTGATTTTCCCCGCAAAAGTCATTTTCGCCAGTTCCAAAGTGTCGTCGTCGGTTACGCGCCGACCTTCGATAACAGTTTGCACAACGCCAAGTTTCTGAGCTAATTCGGAAAGTTGTTTTCCGCCGCCGTGTATGACGCAGACCTTGATTCCGACTTGGTGAATCAACGCCAATTCTTCCGCCAAAGACGCGAGATTTTCCTTGTCTTCGGTAACTTTGCCGGAAAATTTAATGACAAAAATCTTGCCTTTGAATTTTTGAATATAAGGCAAAGCCTCGCGCAATAAATCTAATTTTGACTGGATCATTTGTAAAATTTAAGATTTTTTTTGCCCACGAATCACACAAATTTTTCACGAATTATTTTTAAATTTTATTCGTGTTTTTTCGTGTGATTCGTAGGCAAATTCTTTTTCGCTTTTCATTTTATTAATTTTGCCATAATCGCCTTCTGAACGTGCAGACGATTTTCCGCTTCGTCAATGACAACCGAATTTGGCGAATCAATCACGGAATCCGTAACAATCACATTTCGGCGAACGGGCAAACAGTGCATAAAAATCGCGTCGTTCGTTTTCTGCATTTTTGTTTCACCAACAATCCAATCTTTTCGGAAATTCGCACGAAATTCTAAATCTTTTTCCGCCGCGCCGTAAAAATTCTTGCTTCCCCAAGATTTTGCGTAAACGACTTCGACATCTTCAAACGCTTCATTTACATCGTTGACTATTTCCAAACTTCCGCCGTTTTCTTTCGTTTGATTTTCGATTTCCGTCAAAAGTTCGTTGTCCAATTCGTAGCCTTTTGGATGTGCGATTTTTAAATCGTGACCGAATTGCGCCGAAGCGAGCGCGAACGAATTCGGCACAGCCATCGGCAAAGGTTTCGGATGAAACGCCCACGTCAGCAAAACCTTCTTTTTCGCTTTCCCGAATTTTTCCCGAATCGTCAACATATCCGCCATCGCCTGACA
>JBBSAX010000020.1:0-37265 GCA_038251885.1 Pyrinomonadales bacterium
CATAATCGCATAAGTATGCTGTTCCATTTCTTTTGAAAGTGCTGCGCTCATAAATTCTATTTTTGCACCAAGCCGAACATTTCGCTAACGGTCGCGCCTTGATTTTCATCTTCGATTAAACCATAACTTTCACGCAAACGGAGTTTGATCCCATCCAAACTGACGGTGTGTGTGCTTTCGTGAAAACCCAAAATCATTAGACCAACGCCTTCCTGTAAATATTCGTTTTCGGCAATTTTTAATAAATATTCGGCGGAAGTTCGATGCGCTTCCCATTCGAGTTCGTAAAGTGTCGGATTAAAAAGGCTCAAAGGATTTACATCGGCATCTGAAAAACTTGCAATCGTCTGCGCGAAATCGTAAGCGTGTCGTCCTTCGTGAACAAAAGTTCCTTCGCAGCCGCGCTGTCCGCCCGTGTCAATCGTTTCTTCGGCAATCGTGATAAAAACTTCATTCAATGATTCGCGCAAACTCAAGCGTTCCGAAGCAATGCGTTCATTTGTTTGCTCGGGCTTGATTACGCCCGTAATGCCAGAAGCGTTGACTTTGCTGACCGGATGAACGCAAACCGTCATCTCCGAATCAATAATCGCCTTCATCACGCGCTGATGTTCATTATTGCCTTTTTCAAGAATTGTTTCAAAAGCATTCTCTATTGATAGGCAATATTTTTTGGCGATTCCTTTGTCAAATTTCACAATATTTTATATTCAAATTAGAATTTCTTATTTCAGACGCAATAATCTATTTAATATTTTAGCCTGTGGCGGATCAATGGTTTTCAGTATTTCGTAATATTGTTTTGCCAATTCGAGATTTCCAGTTTTGGCGTATAAAGCCGCCAGATTATAAACTACGGGCGAATTGAGCGAATCAACTGCGACAGCACGTTTATAGATTTCGAGCGCGTCCTGACGTTTCCCTTCGTCCCGCAGAAAATCAGCATATGATTTCAAAACGTGAATAGAATCCGGTTTTATTTCCATTGCTTTTTTATATGCAATATAAACCTCATCGGTTTGTCCGAGCCTCTTTAAACTATTCGCCAAACTCAGATAAATAACATAATGCGGTTTGAGTTCAACGGCTTTTCGATAATATTCGACAGCGTTCTCGTTTTGATTCATATCTGCATATAAAACTGCAATGCCATTATAAAATTCGACGGACGGTTCGGAAATTTTCAATAATTCTTCGATATATGGTTCGGCTTCTTGTGAACGGCGCAGAGCAATCAATATTCTGGTCAAACTTTGACGAACTCTTACGTCTTTAGAATTTTTTGCCGCAATGTCCTTCATTAGTTCAATCTGCGCCGCGCCTTCCTTTCGTGCCTGCGCGACACCGAGAAACATATTTATTGTTTGATTTCCCGGTCGCAGACTATCTGCTTCGCGCAGAGCCTTGATACCTTCATCAAACTTTGCTGCACCGACTAATGCAAATCCGAGTAAGGCTTTTGTTTCAAAATGCGTGGGATTAAGTTTGTTAGCTTTTTGCAAATATCGAATCGCTTCATCAAATAGCTTCTCTTCGTTCAGAGATTTACCAAGTTCAAGATTGAAATCGAAAATATCCGGTGAAAGATATACCGCTTGCCGCAGAGCAGGAATTGATTTTTGAAAATTGCTGCGCCGCACTTCAGTAACACCGAGGAAGTAGAAGGCGTTCGCAAATTTTGAATCAATCTCTGTTGCCGTTTGAAAACTTTGCGCGGCATCCGTATGTTGTCCGAGTTCAAATAAAACTCGTCCCATATAAAAATGCGCCATAGGATTTTTTGGCTCAAGGTCGATTGCTCGCCGCGCTGCCGTAATTGAATCGGCATCGCGTTCGATTTGCAAATAACTTTCTGCCAAATTTACCTGATAAACTGCTGAATTTGAAAACCGACGCGCCAGTATTTCGTATAGTTCGACTACGCGATTAAAATTTCCTAGTTCTTTATTTGCTTCGGCTGTCAAATTAAGCAAAATTTCGTTGTCAGCAAATTTTTGTAAAGCAATTTCAGATTTATTTAATGCTTCAGATTGTCTTTTAGCCGCTCTTAAAGCTGAAATTAAGGCGATATGTGTTTGAGGAGAGTCTACTTTTAGTCGCACACCTTCTTCGCACTGAGAAATCGCTTCCGAATGATTTTTAGTCAAACTCAAAGATTGACACAAAAATGAATGAAACGACGCTTCGGTAGGAGCAAGTCTTACTGCTTCGCGGAATGACGCAATTGATTCGTCAACCCGATTGAGAACGATCAAGATTGAACCAATATTGGCTTGCGTTGAGGCTTGCATTGCGTCGAGCCGTGCGCTTTGCTGAAAAGCATCAAGAGCGTCGCTAAATCTTTGTTCACTCATCAATTGCAGACCTTTTTCAAAAAAGTCTTTTGCAGTTTCCGGCTGAGTTTGGGCTGAAACTTGAAATATTTGAGTAATAAAAATCAGAGAAATAAAGATTAGTTTTTTGAGCATTGTTTACCTCACAAAATTTGCAATTGAAAAAAATAATCAACTAGCTGGATAATAGATCATTTCATACTTTCCCAAAACCGCACCAACTATTCTGATTATGCCATATTATCTCGACATCTTTTGCACCGATTTCCTGCCACCATTTTTCAAAATCTTCTTTTGAAATATAAAAAGCAGTTGGTGCGACCAGATGATCGAAGACGATATTATGTTGTTCGCGCCAACCGAATGTGCCGAGATGATTGAGATAATCATTGTAAAAAAGTTTATTGGCAAGCGGTTTGGCAGTTTTGTTGAGCGGCTTATAGATCAATTTTGATGCGAGAAAAACGCCAATCGTCGGGAGTTTTGAAAGCTGGAAAAGTGTCGGCTGATTCATTTTAGACGTAAAGCCTTCACGAATCGGATTGACATAATTGATGATCCATTCGTTGTTTTCTTCGCCGTAAATCCAAGCCGAAATCGCGCCGCCTTTTTTCACTTTTCCGGCGAGCGAAGTAAAAGCCTTTTTCGGATCGGGCGTGTGATGCAAAACGCCGACGGAAAACGCATAATCGAAAACTTTTTTGAAAGGAAGTTTGAAAATATCGGCTTGGACGATGTGAACATTTTTCAAATCTTTTGTCGCCTGAAAAGCCGTTTCGACCGCCGCACTCAAGTCAATTCCGATAACTTCCTTCGCGCCCCAATCTGCGGCTAAACTCGTGTGTCTGCCTTTTCCGCAACCGCCTTCGAGAACTATTTTCCCCTCAAAAAATTCGGGTTTGACGGGTTGTAGCCAGCCCAGAAATTGTTCGGCGTATTTTTCGTCTTTTTGCGTAAAATGCGTCCATTGCCAGCCGAAATTTTCGGCGGTTTCGGCTTTATCTTTTTCAATTTTATCAAGCGCGGCAAAACGCGGAATTCCGCGCTCAACTTTATATTCACGGTCGCATTTTTTGCAAGTCAGAACTGCTTCGATTATTTCCTTGCCGTCGTATTTGCTGGCATACGCGAGTAAAATATCGCCGCCGCATATTGGACAAGCTAAGTATTGTAAAAGTTTTTCCTTCATTAAGTTTGTTGTTTATCCGATGTTTTAGGCAAAAACCGTTTTCTCGAAATTTAATCGAAAATTATCGAATTCTTCAATCGGAAAAGGCTGTCGCCAATTTTGTTCAAATTCGTCCGCCAATCTTTCCTCATAAAGTTGTTGAAATGTTTTGTAAAATGCCTGACAAATTTCTTTGGCATTTCCGACATATTTGAAAACAATTTCTTTATTTCCGTCTTCGCGTTCTTCGGTCGGATATTCGATGATTTCAATCGAAGTATGTTTTGCATCTTTACGAAAAACGAAGTCGAACTCTTCCGGGTTTCGATTCCATTTCAGAGTTTTTTCAAACTCATGATACTCAGGATTGATCAGATTAGACAAAATTCGCAAAAGTTCCGACAGCGCATTTTGATGCGGCGCGTGTGCTGTCGTCGTGTGAAATTCTTTTTCGCCGACGCTGAAACCGATTGACATCCAACCGCATTGCGGAGAATTAAAACTGACTTCTAAATTTTCTGACATAAATTTTCCCGTTAGATAAAACTCGAACAATTATGGTAACTTTATCCTTAACAATCCACAAATATAGCGCAAGCAAGAATGAAACAATATCAAGAACTTTTACAATATGTTTTGAACAACGGAACGCGCCACGAAGATCGAACGGGCGTTGGAACAATTTCGGTTTTCGGTTATCAAACGCGCTTTGACCTGCGAAAAGGTTTTCCGATCATAACAACAAAACGTGTGCCTTTTCGATGGGTTGCAGAAGAACTTTTCTGGTTTTTATCGGGCGATACGAATGAGAAAAATCTACAATTGCGCGGCGTTGATATTTGGGCGGAATGGGCGGATGAAGAACATACGTCTAAATTTGGTCGGGAAGTCGGCGATCTGGGTCCGGTTTACGGTTATTTGTGGCGTTCCTTTGGCGGAAATTATCCCGAAATGAACGGCTTTGATCAAATAAAGGATTTAATCGAACAAATTGAAAAAAATCCGAATTCACGCCGTTTGATAGTTTCCGGTTGGAATCCTGAAACTGCTGTAAAGGTTGACCTTCCGCCGTGTCATACCTTATTTCAGTTCAAAGTCGAAAACGAAAAAATTCTGCATTGTCAACTTTATCAAAGAAGCGCAGACGCATTCTTAGGCGTTCCTTTCAATATTTCATCTTACGCACTTCTAACTCATTTAGTCGCGTACGTTTGTGGTTTGGAAGTCGGCGAATTTATACACACTTTCGGCGATTTGCACATTTATTCCAATCACGTCGAACAAGTCGAAGAATTATTAAAACGCGAACCATTGCCGTTGCCAAAACTCGATTTTGGCAACGCGGAAAATTTGAAGGGTTTGGAAGGTTTGTTAAATTTCAAATATGAAAATCTAAATTTAATCGGCTATAAATCGCACAAAAAAATTGCCGCGCCGGTTGCGGTTTGAAAATATAAAAGCTGCGAAACACTTGAAATGTTTCGCAGCTTTTATATTTAATTCACCAAAAAATTATTTGGCAGATTTGTATTCAATACGACGGTTTCGGAATTTTCCATCGGGATTGTCATTTGGTGCTTTCGGTTGTTTCGATCCGTAACCTTTGACAACGAGCATACTTTCTTTTACGCCGTTACCGACAAGTGCGGCTTTGACGGCGGCGGCACGTTTTTCCGAAAGCGGTTGATTAACCGAATCGTTTCCGTCGCTGTCGGTATGTCCGCCGACTTCGATAATGGAATCCTGCGGAACTTTTTTCATAAATCCTGCCGCTTTTTGCAAAAACGCTTGATCTTCGGGGCGAATATCGGCTTTTCCGCTGTCGAAATGGTTGATATACAGATTCATCGCTCTCAGTAAATCTTCAAGCGACGGCGGATCACCGAGTTTATCCAAAGCCTCATTTGCACACTTACTGGATTTTGCGTAATCGCCGGCTTTGATCTTCAAACAATCGTCGGCAATACTGGCAACTCTATCGCATTTTGCTTCGACCGTTTTGACATCGCCGTCAACACCTGCGACGGAAATCGGACTGCATTTGAAATTCGGATGAACAATCTCGATATTCCACTGACCTGCTTTAAGCACCGGCAAACGGATTGAACCGTCGGCAGTTGTTTCACCCCAGAATGAGTCGTCCATGCGGATACTGCTTCCGGGCGGCGTGTTTTTAACTATTATTTCAAATCCGGGTTTGTTCCAGAAGAAAATATAAATTGCTCCCAAAACGACAACTAAAAACATAAACATAGAAAAAAGCGCGCCTGAAATCCAAACCCAAGCCGGAATTCCGCCTTTTTTCTTTTCTTCCTGTTGTTTTTGTTTGGCTTCTTCCGTCGGAGTCGGCGGAATATTTTGGTATTTTGCACGTTCGGATTCGGGCAGACGGAAGTAAGGTGTCGTTACGCCGTATTCTTCATTCTTTGCACCTTGATTTTCACTTGCGCCGAAATCATCTTGACGCAGATTTATATCCGATTGTGTCACGCCCCAATCGGGAACTTTCGGACTACCGGATGACGGCGCGAACTCATCTGCATCATTATCGAAAGGTCGGACATTTGCTACCGTGTTGCCCCAATCATCTGACGGCGGCTGAACCGGATATTTGTAATTAGTTTTTCCCCAACTCGAATCATCGTTGTTCGGAATATTGATATTCGGCGTGGTTTTTGAAAAGTCATCCGGCGGCAGCTTTGGCGGTTTGTTAGAATCGTTCACGACATTAAATCTCCTTATCTCTTGCAAACTCAAATGTATTCGGATATGTTCGACGCAACAAAACAATTGATTTTGCCTTGCTACAAACGTAGAACACTAAGTAGTTGATGTCAAGAAATAAGGGTGAAAAGGTAAAAGGGCAAGGGTAAAAGTTAAAATTAAGAAACCTATAAATGGAGATTTTCTTTAACTTTTAATTTTTCATACCTTTAGATCAAAGGGACAGCAAAACAGTTGACATAAATCTCTTAGTTTTACCTTTTGCCTTTACCCTTATTTAATGTTCGGCGGTTGAGCGGTTTTTGTTCTAACTTCGATTCCTTCGTCAGCAATCAAAAATACGCGCCGCGCATCGTAAGAAGAAGTGTTTGTCGGAAAATAAGATAATAAATATCTACTTTTTCTGAGTTCATCGCAGATAAATTTTGCGGCGGTTTGGGCTTCTTCCAGTTCAAAAGACCTTCCGCCCGTATTTTCAGAAAGTTGTTTGATAACTTCGCGGGCTTTCGGCTGATTGCGGCGATACGCACCGCCCGTGCGGTCGGGCATTTGAATCGTATAAACGACGATGTTTTGATTTTGTAATTTGTCCACAACCTTGTCAAAAGACATTTTGCTTCCGCGATCAAGTCCGTCACCGATGACGACTATCACAGTTTTTCTCGTTCCCGGCATCAAAGGTGCGAGAACTTCGCTGATTGTTACATCAAGCGCGTCGAACAGATACGGATTTCCCTGTTTGCGAAAAGTGTTGAGCGAGGCTTCAAGTTTTTTGGCATCGTCCGTCCATTCTTGAATAATTTCCGGTTTTGTATCGTAACCGATGACAAAAAGTTGATCGCCTTCAAAAATTTCATATGCAAATTCCATCGTGGCTTTTTTCAAAGCATCAACGCTTGCCGGAACGGTTTGTGAATTATCAATCAGCAAAACAATTCGTGCCGGCGATGGATCGTAGCTGAAATTTCTGATTTTTTGTTCGATTCCATTTTCGTAAAGATATAGATTTTCGATCTTGATCGGATCGGTCTTGTCATCTGTGTGTTTTGCCACAACGCTTAAAATCGTGCCGTCCGCGCTCGTAATATTTCTCGCGCTGCGACCTGATTGAGCATTTGCAAATGTTGCAAATAACACCAAAGTTAAACTTAACTGCAAAAACATTTTCGTCGAAAATCTCATATCTGTACCTCTTATTCTTTCTTTGAAACGCTTTCTTTCTTTGAACTCGAAAAACTATCGCTTTTCTCGTTTGATGCAGTTTTCGGCTTTTCGGTTGAATCGCTTGCGGAAGTATTTTCAGTTTTTTCCGACTTTTCCGACTTTTCCGCGCCCTCTTCTTTGCCTTTTTCTTTTTTTCCGGCGTAATCGGTGACATACCAACCTTCGCCCTTAAACTGAAAGCCGGAAAGCGACCACTGTTTTTCCAGCTTTCCGCCGCATTTTTCGCAAATTTTAAGAACTTCTTCGGAAACCTTTTGCATTTTTTCAAAGTGCGAATCGCACTCCGAACATTTATATTCGTAAATTGGCATATAATTAGTAAAACCTTAAATTCTAACCTTGAATCGCCGCCGCGATGATAATCGCAATGCCGATCAGCATTGAACCGATAACAATTCCCAGCGCGACATTTTGGTCATCTTCGATTTCTTTACGAATCGAAAACGGCGTAACTTTATCCAAAATAAAAAACGCAACTCCAAAAAAAACTAAACCGATCACAACGAAAATCAGTGTTGTGACAAGAACTTCAAGCAACTGATCTAATTTTACAACAAACGCCAGTGCGTTTGGATTAAAAATTGTAGCTAACATTATTTTCCTCCACGAAAACCTGTATAAATAAACGGCACACCGAGAACCGATCTGCGTCCCGAATTAGCAAATTCCCAACCAAACCAGGATGATGTCGCATAAAGCAAAATCACTCCGATTCCGAATAATATATAAAGTTTTTTCAACATAATCTTTTTTAAGTTTGCCGGTTTTGCCGGGTTCACAGAGTTTGCCGGGTTAAAAATAGTTCCTTAAAAACTCCGTCAACTTTGAAAACTCGGTCAACTCGGTCAACCCGACGATCCGAACATACTTTCGCTCCAGCGTTTGGATTCAAAGGCGAGTTTGCGGAATAAAGCTAAAATCGGCAAGATTGCCAAAACCAGAAACGCCAGACAGAAATTTACACCGCGAGTTACATTTTGTTCAACTTTTATGGTAACGGGCAAAGGCTGTTGCCAATTTTGCCAAGTTCCTTCAATGCGGAGAGTGTATTGTCCGCCGCGCAAAGCTGAAACGGTGGCATCTTCCGACTTCGAGCCTTCCGTCCAACTTCCGTCGCCGTCCGATCCGCTGTAATACTCGACTTCAACCGGAACAGATTCGACCAGATTATTGTTTGAATCAACTAGATCGAAATCCAAAGATGCCCAAGAATTATTAATTGATGGCGCACTTGCAGAAATTCGAACATTGCGATTTCCCTTGATCTCAAATGGTTTGGAAAAAACGGTTTGCGGTGCAGTCTGATTTTGCATCGGTTGAAGATTTATTTCTTCGATATATGCCGTGCTTGAAAATCCACCGAGCGGAATCATAAAAATTGCAATCGCAAACAAAACCGCAAGCATTAAAACTCCTGCTTTGATGTAAAATCCGCCCGTAAATGGCTGATTCGGTGCGACTGACCAGGTCTTCGGCAGATCGGGAACGCCAAACGCTTTTTCAACTTCGTCATTTGTCAAATAATGTCCGAGCGACCAATTTACTTCGTTATTGTCAATTTCCTGTGAAAGCATCAGCGGCGGCGCAACGAAATCAACGGCGCGAACCGTGTCGCCGACTTCGACGCGCCAGTAAAATTCGCCTTTGACATATTCGATCTGCGCCGGAGCATCCTGGAAAATCTTGAAACTTTTGCCGTTATATTTTGCGCTTGTTTTTCCGAAATAATCCGAAGTTTCGACCTCCGCCGGATTTACGGGTTCAACAAAATTCCAATGATTATCGGAATGAACGAGCCAGCGAAAACCGATGCGCGGATTATAAAGCAGATATTCGTGCCAGAAATATTTTACGCCTTCAATAGTTACACTTCTTGCAACCGCACCGATTATCTTGAATTTCGCATTATCCGCAAATTGTTTGAATGAGCCTTCCGCGCCAATTGGTGCAATAAATTCCTGCGGCGCGGGCGAAGGTTTGAGCGCGTGTAGAAATTTCAGATTTCCCTGATTTACGTCCAAAAGCGAATTGCAATACGGACAAGTTACGCGCTCGGTTTTGTCAGGTGCATTAAGTTCCAACGCGCCGCCGCAATTCGGACAGCTCATCGCTGTCGAAGCGACTCTGCGCTCGGCGCGTGCGGCGGATTTCGCGTGTCCCAAGCCGATGTTATCGAGCGTAACTTCTTGACCGACAAAGACAAACGGCGGCGAAGTGCTGTAATCAATCGTGCCGAAAGCATTGTTTTTTCCGCTTAAATCCGCGTAATTACTTTTTTCGTTCGGCGTTAATTTGTATGGAATTTCTCCGTCGGCGGCAACGGAAGTTGCTGTTCCTTTTTCGACGACCATCAATGGCGTTTTGTTCGGAATTTCTTCAACTTGCTGACCGAGTTGTAAATTTTCAAACGCCGGAACGCTCGTATTTTGCGGCAAAGGCTGGTAAAAAGTCATATAAAACTTGCCTTGCGCTTCGGCAAGCCAGCCGACCCAACCGTTTGAAAATGTTGCGTACCATTCGTCCCAAAATCCGCCGCTTTCGTGTCCGAGTTGTGCGCGTCCCGTAAGTGTGAATTTATGAGACATAAATTCGCCGCTCAATCCCAATTTCAGAGGCGATTCAGACTGCATAATTTCCGCAACTTTGCCGAGATCTTCGAGTTTGCGGTCGGTTCGCGCAACCGCCGAGCGGCAAAACGGGCAGACGAGAACGATTGTCGAACCCGCTGTAAATTCGATCGGTGCGGCGCACGATGGACAATTTGCTTTCAGAACGCTCAAATTTCACCTCCAACTCTTTTGGATCGTGGATTTCCTCTGACGATTTGTTGAATATTTACGGCTTTTGCGCTTAGAATTTCGCGCAAATTTTCTTCCCAATTCCATGCGGGACGTGTGCGGCAGCAATACAAATTAAATGTTGCGATGTTGTGTTCGGGATATGTGTGGCAGGCGAGATGCGATTCGGTCAGCATTACGAGTCCTGTTACGCCGCCTTCGCCGTCAAATTTGTGCCAAATTTCTTCGCCAATGGTTTTCAATTCCAAGTCTTTAATTATTCGGGCGAAAACGGCGCGGACTTTCTCCAAGTCGCGCAAATTTTCTGCATCGCAATCTTCGGCATCAATTAACCATTCACTTCCAACAAACATTTATTTCTTAATTTCCGAATCCGGTTTGTGTAACAGATACTGCTAAAATGTGAAATCTCATACGCAAAATTCGTAAAAATTTTACTAACTATACTACTTACGTTATTTATCGGGCAAAAGTTTGACGCAAATTTTTTGAGAACTTTGCCGCTCGATTTGCGTTATAATACTTCGGGTGAGAATTATATTTAATGAAACTATATCGAAATTTTTCATATTTGTCATATATGTGTTCGTCCTGAGTTTCTTCATTTCGGGTTGTTCGCACGTTTTTTCGAGTCATCAGCAAAATTCCAATAAAAGTCCCGAAAATATTTCAAACGATTACGGAAAACCGGAAATCGTCGGCGAGATCGAAAATAAAGAGATCAAAGAAAGCAGCGGTATCGCCGCGTCGCATTGTAATGAAGGTGTTTTCTGGACGCACAACGATTCTGACGACGGCGCGTTTCTTTACGCGATAAATGTGAAAGGCGAAAACCTCGGAACTTTCAAAGTTCCAAATGCAGAAAATGTTGATTGGGAAGACATCGGATATTTTCGGGACAAAGCAGGAAAATGTTTCATATATGTCGGCGACATCGGCAATAACACTCGAAACCGCAGTGTTTTGACAATTTACCGCGTTGCCGAGCCAAAAGTTTCCGACGCGGATAAAGATTCAAGCAAGAAAAATCCCGGAAAGACGGAAAATGCGGAAGCGATAAAATTTGAATACCCTGACCTTCGCCACGATGCCGAAACTCTGATGGTTAATCCAACCACCGCCGATATTTACATAGTTTCCAAACGCCTCAGCGATTCCGCCGGAATTTATAAACTTTCATCAAATTATGATTTGAACAAAACAAACAAACTCGAAAAGATCGGCGATTTTAAAGTTCCCGCAATTCCGAACGGACTTTTAACCGGCGGCGATATATCGCCCGATGGCAAGCGCGTTATTCTCTGCGATTATTTCAACGCTTACGAAATTACTTTGCCCGAAAAAGCGAAAAACTTCGACGAAATCTGGAAACAAAAACCTCTGATCGTCGAACTCGGCGAAAGAGCGCAAGGCGAAGCGGTCGGCTATTCAGCAGACGGCAAGGCGATATTTGCAACGAGCGAAAAGAAAAATTCGCCGATGATAAAAGTTGCAAGAAAATAGCTTTAATGAATATCAAAATTATAAATAACCTTTTTAACTGACGCAACAGGTTTTCCGTTTCGCATTTCAGGTTCAAATTGAATTTTTTTAGCGGCAGCGATAGCTTGGTCGTTTAGACCATAGTTCAATCCTTCCAAGACAATAATATATTTAATCTTGGAATCCGAGCCGAATAAAATTGCTAAAATCACATTTCCTTTTTCATTATTTTGTCGCGCCTGATCGGTGTATGTTGGATTGGGTTTGTTTAGAACTTTAAAAGGTGTTTTTTGCTCGGAACTTGGCAAGGTTGAATTATCAACAGTTATTTTTGTTCGATTAAAATAATCAGTAAAAGCTACAATTGTTTCAAGTCTTTCTTTAACAATTTCCGAACCGCTTCCTGTTAGACAACTTCCAGAACAATTTTTTAAGGTATCACTGGCATTTTGCAATAAGTAGAGAGATTTCAGAGGCTCATTTTCTTCGCGCCATTTCGTTCCGAAAGTGTAAAGAAGCCCATCAGACTTTAGAATGTAAGCAGACGAAAGATTCTTATCTAATTGAATTGCCTTATCTGCGTCGGAAATTGTTTTGTCATAATCTTTTTCCCATAAATAAGACGTTCCGCGAATATAAAAAGCGTTTGCGTTATTCGGATCTAATTGAATTGCTTTTTCTATTTCACCTTGAGCTTTGTCTATTTTACGTTCGAGCAGATAAACATAAGCTAGATTTGCGCGATAAATCGAACTTTGAGGCGAATAATTTACGGCTTTTCCGATTGATTTTCGCGCATCTTTAAGTTTGTTTGTGTTGGCATACGCTAATCCCAGATAGTTCCAAACTTCTGCGTCATTTTTATTGTTTTCCACTACTTTTTCTAAAAGACCGATAGCCTCTGAATTTTTTCCGTTTTTGAAAAGTTCAATACCTTTTTCGCGGTCATTTTGCGCTGAAACGAAAATTGAAAGCGATAGAAAAAATAAAATAATCGTAATTGAATTTAAAAATAGATGTTTCATTTTGTACTCCTTAATTTATCAAACATTTATTATCGTGATTTTGGGCTTGACGAAAAGATTATAGAATTTTGCGTTTTTTTATCCGCGCCAAATTTGTTTATAATCAATTTATTCAAACAAATTTTAAGGAGATTTTTACATTTATGAAAACCGAAACTTTGAACTTCGACACCGCAAACGGCGCGACGACCGCTTTTGTCGCAATGCCTGATAACGCCGATGAAAACACCAAAGCCGTGATTTTGATTCAGGAATGGTGGGGTTTAGCCGATCACATCAAAGACATTGCAACGCGTTATGCGGACGAAGGTTTTATCTGCATCGCACCCGATCTTTATCGCGGAAAAATGGCGAAGAATCCTGACGAAGCCGGAAAATTGATGAACGATCTGAAGATCGAAGACGGAATTGACACGATCAAAAACACGATTACAAAAGCGCGTGAAACTTACGATCTGAAACATTTCGGCATCACGGGTTATTGTATGGGCGGAACTTACGCGCTTCGTGCCGCTTGCCAGCTTGAAGTCTTGAGTGCCGCCGCGCCTTTTTACGGCGACATTCCCGAAGAAGATGTTTTGAAAAACTTAAAAGTTCCCGTAACTTTCATTTCCGGCACAAAAGACGGTTGGATCAACCCAGAAAAAGTCGCTCAACTCGAAGAAATCGCCGACAAATACGAACTTCCCGTTGATTCCGTAAAATACGAAGCTGACCACGCATTTTTCAACGACACGCGCCCCGAAGTCTATGACGAAACCGCCGCCAAAGACGCTTGGGCGTTGGTTACGGGATTTTTTAACGATAAATTGTAGTTAAAACGCTATGTCTTTAGTTTTTATGGAGAAATTTCGCGGACAAATCCAAATTGAATTCCGATTCTCAGAACATCTTGGACCAAGATTTGAGTCGGCTGGGGTATTAATTCGCTTATCTACTGACGAAAAATATGAATTCGCTAGTGTTGCTAAATGGTCTGAAGAAGATTACAGTCCTGCGGTCGAAAGAGGCATCCGCGATGGACTAAAAGAGTCTGGCTATAATCCTGATTTGGGAATTAATGTGAAACTCGAAAATATAGATTATCATCCGGTAAATTCATCAGAACTTAGTTTTTACATTGCAGCTAAATGTGCCGTAATGTCAAAAGCCATTATTAGTAAATCTCGCTTGATAACGTAAGTGTGTGAAAGTAATCACTTGAGGATAAGTAAATTTACATTTTTCCTCAACGGGATTTGTCTTATTGATTACTTTAAGAAATTAGAAGATTTATACTAAAATTCTAATTTCTCAAAATCACTTCAATTTCTTCGACTTTTGGCAAAGATGTCCGTGCGCCGATTTCTCGGCATTTGAGCGCGGCGACGGCGTTTGCTATTTCCGCTTGAAATTAAAAAGGCTAGAAAAATAAACTGAAAACCGTTATATTTTAGTTGTGCGATTCGATTGGGATAAAAACAAAGCGGCGAGTAATCTTGTCAAACACAAAGTTTCGTTTGAAGAAGCCGCGACGGTTTTCGGCGATCCGCTTTCAGATACTTTCGATGATCCTGACCATTCCGCCGAAGAAGTTCGATTTTTGATTATCGGGCATTCTGATGAAGGCAAATTGTTATTTGTTTCGCATACGGATGACGGCGAAACCGTCCGAATAATCAGCGCAAGAGAGCCGACACGCGGAGAACGTG
Organism: Pyrinomonadales bacterium; assembly: GCA_038251885.1. GTDB lineage: Bacteria > Acidobacteriota > Blastocatellia > Pyrinomonadales > Pyrinomonadaceae > JAHCHG01. Next base: position 14,446 of record JBBSAX010000020.1, read on the forward strand.
AGAAATATGAACGAGAAGAATACTAAACAAGCGGAAGACGAAATGCGTCCTGAATATAACCTTTCACAGCTGAAAGGCAGAGTGCGCGGAAAATATGTCGAGCGTTATCGGTCAGGCACAAATTTGGTGTTGCTGGAATCGGACGTGCAGGAAGCATTTCCCGACGCAGAATCTGTCAACGAAGCGTTGCGAGTATTGATGAAGGTTGCAAATCGCCAGACGCAAAAGCGAATTTGAGTTTTTGTGTCTGAATGTAAAATAAATCAATCCCGCCGTTAAATTCTATTTCCTGAAAATTTCCTTTAATTCCTGAATCTCAGGCAAAGATGTCCGTGCGCCGATTTCTCTGCCTTTGAGCGCGGCGACGGCGTTTGCCAATTCTGCGGCGGTTTCGACTGTTTCGCTTTTTAATAATCCATATAAAAAAATGACTCGAAAAGCGTCGCAGGCGACGCTTGGGCTTTGGTTACGGGATTTTTTACGACAAATAGTAGTTAAAAAAAACACTTCTTGTGTCAAAAAAATTGTTGCCTCAACTGGAATTCGCAGTATAATCAATCTGCACATAAAGGAATTATGTCGAATGGTTCGGGATAACTATAAGTTCGGTGCTTTCTGTGAAATAAAGTATAATGCTCAGATGCCGACTGTTTTGAGATACCAAGCATATCGCCTTTACTTTTACAGCCACGAACCAAACGAGCCGCCGCACGTTCACGTTGACCGTGACAATTTATCGGCTAAGTTTTGGTTGAATCCTGTTTCTTTGGCATATAATCGTGGATTTAGCGCACGAGAGTTGCGGCAAGTCGAGCGAATCGTGCGAGAAAATCGGCAGCAATTATTGGAGGATTGGAATGAGTATTTTGGCATTGGCAACGGATGAGCGAGTTGCGGAAGTAAAAACTACTGAGGATGAATTGAGTGTTCGACTAATGGACGGCAGAACAATCAGCGTTCCGCTTGTTTGGTATCCGCGCCTGCTCAATGCCACCGAAGAACAAAGAAAAAACTGGCGCATCAGCGGCGGCGGTTACGGAATTCATTGGGAAGACGTGGACGAAGATTTAAGCACGGAAGGAATGTTGCGCGGTGCGCCCGCGCCAAGTCCACGAATGGCAGAAGTCGTCTGAAATCGAACACGCACCGAACAAATCATTATATGTGAGGGCGAAACATCTTCTCTTTATGAAAGTCTTTCGTTAAACTTAAAGTTGCGTGAACTAGGTTTCGCCCCACGTTATTTCAGCCGTTAAACTCAAAATTTAATTCCTTAAAATTACTTTAAGTTCTTCAATCTTCGGCAAAGATGTCCGTGCGCCGATTTCTCTGCCTTTGAGCGCGGCGACGGCGTTTGCTATTTCAGACCCGGTTTCGCCCTACGTCACCTCAATCTTTCAACGGATTCCTTTGAAAATTGAGGCTTGATTTACTCGAAGCAGACGATTAAAATCTAGGTTGTGAATTTCGAGTGGGACGAGGAGAAAAACAAAGAGAATATTCGCAGGCACGGTTTTGATTTTGCCGATGTTTGGGAGATATTTGAAGCTCCGATGCGGACGGCTCTTGACTTGCGGGAAGATTACGGCGAAGAGCGTTGGAATGGTATCGGATTTCTTGGAAACCGCATTGTGGTCGTCATTTTTACTTATCGGGGCAAAGACACAATCCGAGTAATCTCTTTGCGAAAGGCAATAAAATATGAGCGTAAAGAATTTGAAGAAGCAATCGGAAACAGATTGGGCGAGAATCGATGCGATGACGGACGAGGACATTGACACTTCCGACAGTCCGCCGCTCGGCGACGATTTTTTTACCAGAGCCGAATGGCGAATGCCTGAGAAAAACAGAGCAGTCACTTTGAGCGTGGATTCAGAAGTTTTGAAATGGTTTGAAGGACAAGGCGCAGACTTTCAGCAGCGCGTCAACGCCGCATTAAAAATATACGCCGAAGCACATCAGGAATAAAGTTGTTTGAACTCAACGTGCTGACCGAACAAATCATCTTTCAAAAAAGCAGATGACTGTGCCGCCAAGTTTGTCTAGAATGCGGGAAGATAATGATAGTGATTGAAGAACTCGCGTTTGATATTGATTGATAAAGAAGTTGAAATCACGATTGGTTGCTAACGAGTGTAGATAAATAACCGATATTAAGTTTTAAAACTCTAATTTCTCAAAATGTCTTTCAATTCTTCAATTTTCGGCAAAGATGTCCGTGCGCCGATTTCTCGACATTTGAGCGCGGCGACGGCGTTTACCATTTCTGCGGCGGTTTGGACTGTTTCGCTTTTTAGCAATCCATACAAAAATCCGACTCGAAAAGCGTCGCTTGCGCCAGTTGTGTCTTTGCAGCTTTTTGGAACTTCGTAACCTGTTGTTTCGATGAACTTGTTTTCGCACAAAACAAGCGAACCTGTTTCGTCCCACGTCATCTGAAGCGTTCCATATTTCAAGTTTTTATTAAAAAAGTGAGCCTTGATTTTCTAGAGTTTCAGCTTTGATTATTTCTTGTCCTAAAAGTTTTTTCAATTTATTTGCGCTTGCCGGAGCGTGCTTTTAAAACAAAAATGCCGACTTTTTAGAGATAAAGTCGGCATTTTTGATTTTACTAAAGAGAATAAAATTAAACGGTAATAGTTGTTCCGTCGAATTTGGTTAGGCTGAAACCGTTGAATTGTTCATTAAAACACGCTTTTTGATCGCGCATAATGCTGATGGCAATTTCTTCGCCGAGTTTCATTGATTCTGTTCCGTCCGAACGCCAGTGAACTCCGGCGATGTTTCTTCCTAAAGAAATATTTGACGCAATTTTGTTGAGTTCGCCTCCGACGGTTAAAGTTTCGCTTCCCGAATATGGAACTAAAACTTGTCCGGTCGAATCGGGCATAACCGGATTTTGGATCACGAAAGATTCGTCAAGAAACGCCTTCAAAACCGTCACGCAAGCTCCGGCAACGGTCGCGTGTCCCGCGCCGTAAGACGGATGAACGGGCGAACCTTCGGGAAAGGCTTGCGGCAGAAATGCATTTCCGGCGGGCAGAAAACCGCCGAGCCTTGAAGATGAATTGACGGAATTCAGAATCTCCGAATCAACCGGATAATTTGCATTATGGAAAGCCGTGCGGTCAACTCTTTCGGCAAACGCTTCGGGGCGCAGACGGCGGTGAACAAACCATTTTTGATTCCAGACAGCTTTCAAAGCGCGAGTTGAAACTTCGCATAAGAGCGCGGCAATATGCGGTCCGCCGAATGTGCCGAAACCATCTTGACTAATTGAATTATTGTAAGGATTTCCGCTGTCGAAAGGCGCACCTAAACTCGCAACAACTAAAAATGCTTGAAAATAGGCTTGGAAAAGAACGTCAACGTGAACATATTGTCCGAGGTCGCGTCCGTTTCGCATATATTGCAAAACCGGATCGAGAATATCTGCGTTTTGCGGGGCAACTCCGTTCTGAATTGCCAGCCAGCTATTAAAATCAGTCAAATAATCTTGACCGCCATCGGCAATTGTTCGGGCGGTTTTAATTTTTTGGCTGACTGCATTCGCACCGAAATTACAAGACTGGTAGAAAAATTGCGATAAATACGGTCCGGTTTTGTCGCCTGCCGTTAAACCTCGAAAAAGCAGTTCGGGCGTAACTTGACCGATAGAATTTTTCGCGCCTTTGAAATCAGCACCGTAAAGCGTCAAATCAGCAGCGGCGGCGGCGGCAATCCGATTGTTCGGATAATCTTCAAAAGGCACGTCGCGCAGAAGTGCCATCCAATAATTTTCGGAAATTTCAGCGGCGATTTCGCGGCTGGCAAAACCCGGCGCGGCTTGCATTATCAGGCTGAAACTATCTTTTCCTTCCATATCCATTGCCAATCCTGACTGCGGATTGACGAGTTTTCTGTTGCCGCCTAAAGGAATTTGTTCAAAATCCGCCGGATTTTGCGACTTTATTGCCGAGATAAGTTGATTGTATGCAGTTAAAATGACTTCGCCGTTTGATTGGTGCGGAAGTCCTTTGCTGAAATTACCGATTTTATTTGGATATATCTTTTCATCGTTGTTGCCGCGACGAAGAATTCTGATCGGTGTGTCGTTAAAGTTCTGTTCCGCCGCGTTTTTTCTGAAATTATAACATTGAGTGGCACGTGCCAATCCCGGCAATCTTTCTCCATCGGACTGCGCCAAAACCTTTGATTTCGAGTCAAATGCGGGTAACGCTCCGACTGCTGCAACCGTTATCGCAGCTTTGCCGATGTTTCCGAAAAAGTTTCTTCGGCTGACGCATTTAGTTCCAATTTTATTTTGCGATGTTTCTTCTTTTTCGGGGGTTAATTCTTTATTCATTTCGTTTTTTGTTACTCCAATTTTTGGGAAAGGTTGGAATGATGTTTATCAAGATTTATAAAATACACATAAATAGATTTTTTTACAAGAACTTTTTTCAATTGTTTGCAAGAAGAAAATTTTTCATCGTTCTTTTGGAATAAACACGGGATTTCGTGTCTAACAGAAACAGGAGAAAAATTTTTATGACGCAATTTACAAATCCGCTAAATAATATTAAAGTCGCCAGTCCTTGTTCGGCAGATTGGGATGCGATGATCGGCAATAACCGTCAGCGATACTGCGGCGATTGTAAGTTAAATGTTTATAATCTTTCAGGAATGTCCCGCGCCGAAGCCGAAAATTTGATTGTGAGTTCGGAAGGTCGCGTCTGCGTTCGCTATTTTCGCCGCAACGACGGAACGGTCATCACAAACGATTGTCCGGTCGGGATGCAAGCCGTAAAAATGCGTATGTCGCGTTTTTGGACGGCAACTGTTTCGCTGATGTTTGCAGTTTTCGGTAGCATCGGTCTGACGACTTATTTTACGCAATCCGATAATGAAGAAGGATTAATGGGAACAATGGCTGTTTCAATTAGTGAAAATGCGACTATTGATATTCAAGAAGAACCGACTCCTTTAATGGGCGCGATGGTTTATGAACCCCGAGAAAATGAATATACAGCAGGGAAAATTGCGAATATTGATGAAGTAAAGCGCAAAATTATTGCACAACACGGACAATGATTTTATACCAAGTTGCTAAAAAAGATAATAAAAAAAAAACGGCGTAAGATTCGCCGTTTTTTTTGTTTTTTATTACCTTGAACACTATTGATTTTTTACAAAATAACCTTGCCGCGCCCGAAGGCGATAATTTTGCGGATTTTTTAAGCCGACCTCTAAATTTATATATTTATTTATAGGGAAATCGCCGTCGGAATAGTATTGCAAAAGATATTGAGCGCGAAGTTCATTGGCAAGTTGGCGGAAAATGCCTTCCAAAGTTTCCGTATTTCGCCGCGTATTCGATTCTCTTTGATAAATGTCTTTAACATCTATCGGCAAAAACTTCGGCAAAAACGCTGTGCCGCCGGTTTCATCGGCAAATTTTTGCATATTATCTTGTCCGAAAACACTGATCTTATTTAGCTTATAAGAACTTCCCGCCGGATTTATCGAATAAAATACCGTGTCGGCATTTTGCAAAGATTTAAGAACCTTTGCTTGTTCTTTTATACGGATTTCAGTTCGTTTATTATCCAGCAAATTGCGGAGTTTCGAGGTCGTAATCGTGTTTATATCTTTTCCGAGAGAAGCATAGACTGACTGAAACCCGCGTCTTACGCCGTCGCTGTTAGTATCTTCGCCATCTGAAATAACGACTACTACTTTACGTCGTCCTTTCGGGGTATTTTTTTCCAAATAATCGGATGCCGCTTTGACCGTATCATAAAATGCCGTGTATTGTTTCGTCGGCTGAATTTTTTGAATTGAAATAGCAGCCTTTTCCGCTGTATCCCGCGCCTGTATCAAAGCGGCATCCTCACCGATTGTAAAAATAGTTGCCCGATCTTCAGGACGCATCACGTCTCGCAGAAATTTGGCAGCAGTTTCCTGTTCAAATTTAAACATCGGATTTGTTGTACCTGAAATATCAAAAAGAATGGCAATCTCAAGCGGAACTTTTTCGGCATCACTGACTTCGGCTATTTCCTGCGATTTTCTATTTTCTATAACTTTAAAATCTTCGGCTTTTAAACCTAAAACCGGCTGTCCGGCGGAATCTAAAACAGAAACCGGTACAATCACGAGTCGGGATTCGATCTTTATGACTTCTCCGTCATCTTCAACAATCGGCGGTGGGGTTTGTTCGGGCGTTTGAGAAAAACTATTAACGGTAAAAATAAAAAAGAATAAAAGTATAATGACAAAATTTGATAGTTTCACTTTATTACCTCGCAAATTCTATTGTGTAAGGTGTCGAATAACGAAATTATTTCGGGCAAAAGAAAAAGGCAAAAATGTGAGAAAGTTTTATCTTCAACACATTTTTGCCCGATTATTTTATCGAAAATTTATTGATCATCAGTTGTGGTGTTAGCACGAACTTCGACATTTTGATTTAAGCCGCGACTGACCAACAATTTGACTTCAACACGGCGATTTTCTTCACGACCTTCGCGGGTTGAATTATCAGCGACTGCTTGAAGTTCACCGAAACCGTATGACATTCCGATTCTGCGAAGCGGAACATTATGTGTTTGAACTAAATAATCAATTACTGCTCTGGCGCGTCTTTCGCTCAAAACCTTGTTTGCTTTTTCGTTTCCGTCCGATGAAGCAAAACCCGTGATTTCAATCGTGTAACCTCTCAAAGTCATCGCTGTTTGTGCAACTGTGTCGAGTTCCGACTTAGCTTCCGGCGAAAGTACCGAACTGCCGACTCTGAAATTAACAGTCGAAGTTGACTGAACAACATAATCGTCTAATGACGAAATTCTTTGATTTGTCGCATTTACACCGGCAATCGCGGCATCAGCCGAATCTTGTGCGGCTTTTGCACCACCGCGGGCGGCGTTTGAAATTGCCATCAATTCGTCAATTTGTCCCGAAATACGTTCGGCGTTTTGTTCCGTTGCCGTTAATCGTGTTTCAACCGGCTCGACGCGTGAATCAATAGATTGTGCAACTTCTAAATCGCTCTTATCGAAACGAACTTTTGTTGCAACTAAATTGCCTGTGCTGTCACCGCGTCCGTTGGCTTCTACGATCAATCCGCGAACAATCGAATTAGCGGGAAATTTATCGCCGCTGCCCCAGAAACTGTTGGTTTTTATACTCGCATTCGGAGCTATGAAAACTCTCGTGTCAACCCCGACCGAATCACGAACCACAAAACTGTCATTATCTTTTGCAACAACGACACCTTTGATTTCATATTTTTGACCATTTACAAGATTGCGAATCTGTGCATCTTGTGCGAAAAGACTAATTGCGCCTAACAAAATTGCTAAAAGCAAAACAGGAAATTTTTTAAACATAAACTACTCCTTAATTTATTTTTGAAAAATTCAAAAACCCTTTAACATCTTTTTTAAGACGTTTTAAGATTCAGTTGGGTTGTCGGGGGAGTTTTTCAAAAGGATTATTGAATTATTAATTTCTAAAGTACTCTTAACTGCGTTTTTTTTGAACATCATCCGAGCGTTCCTTAAACATCACAGTTTATAATAGCTTTTCTTAAACAATTCGCGTGCCAAACGGAATTAAATCTATTTTTAAACTTTAAACTACTATAAAATGTGTATTTAGAAAAGAATCACCAAATTATGTTTAATTTCAGAAAATGTCTTTAATTGATACATAAATCAAAAAAATGTCTTATTTTGATTCAGTTAAATTGGGAAGTCCTAAAAAGTTGGAGATAAAATTTTCGCGCTTATCTCCAACTTTTTAGGCATACTATAACGAAAATGAATTTTTTTCAAGATATTCTTTCATAAATGACAAGAATCTTTCCGCATCTGCGCCGTCAACGATGCGATGATCGTAGGTTAAAGCGAAATATGCCATCGAACGAATAGCGATCACATCGTCGCCTTCTGCCGTTGTGATAACCTTCGGACGTTTCTCGATTGTGCCGACGCAGAGAATCGCAACTTGCGGTTGATTAATGATTGGCGTTCCGAACAAACCGCCGAAAACGCCCGGATTTGTTATCGTAAATGTTCCGCCTTGAACTTCGTCAGGCATCAACTTCTTCGTTCTCGCCCGGTCTGCCAGATCGTTTGCCGCCTGAGCCAAGCCCGAAAGCGAAAGTGAATCTGCGCGTTTGATAACCGGAACAATCAATCCCCAATCGAGTGCGACCGCTATTCCGAGATTTATATCGCCTTTATAAATGATCTGATCGCCGGAAACTTGCGAATTGACCACCGGAAATTTCCTCAAGGCATTTGTTACTGCTTGAAAAATAAACGGCATATAAGTCAATTTCGTACCGTAACGATTTTGAAATTCCGCTTTGTTTTTATCACGGAATTTCGCCACATTCGTCATATCAATTTCATACACACTCGTTACGTGCGCCGAAGTTTGCTTGGAAAACGTCATATGTTCCGCAATTTTCTTACGCATTACAGACATCGGTTCGACTCTATCACCGACCGCCGAAGCAACCTTCGGTGCTTGATATTCGACTTTTGGCGCGGTTTGAGTTTTTTCCGGCGAAACTTGCGGAACTGACGGCGCACCTTTGCGAAGTAAATCCTGCGGTTTGAGAGCCGCGCCTGACTCAATAAAAGTCATTATGTCCTGTTTTGTTACGCGACCGCTCATTCCCGAACCTTCGATGCGCGAAATATCAACGCCGTGTTCCTTTGCGATATTCCGAACAAGCGGACTACTGCGCGTTCGACGAAGTTCTTCGAGCGATTGTTCACCGAGCGGTTTTTCGTGTCCGTTTGAAGAAACTGCATCTTCGACCGCGCCGGGATGCCCGTAATCGTAACTTCTGCCATCGGTTTCGCTAATTTCCTTTAATTCTTCAGCAGGCATCGAAACTGATTTTGTTCCGGCGTTTGCGCTCGTTGCGGCGGCGGTTGCTTCCACAGCTTTTTGTTCGGCAACAGGAGAAGTTTGACTTGCGGCTTGAGGTTTGGAACTTGAAACTGCTGCGCTTCCGCCTTCCGCACCGACTAATCCGACAATCGAACCGACTTCGACGGTTTCGCCTTCATTCGTTCGAATTTCAAGAAGCGTTCCGGCAATCGGCGAAGGAACTTCCGCGTCAACTTTGTCAGTCGAAATTTCTAAAAGCGGTTCGTCCTTTTCAATTTTATCGCCAACCGCTTTCAGCCATTTTGAAACAGTTCCTTCCGTAATTGACTCGCCCATCTGCGGCATCACGACTTCCGTCGCTTCGCCTGAAGTTGAACTTGATGTTTCGCTCGAACTCGCTGAAGCCGTTGCCACATCTGCTTTTTCAATTACTTTTGTTTCCTCCGTCTCCAAAGGATTTTCGGAAATTTCCTCTATTGCTTTATTATCTTCTTCCGCCTTTTCTTGACTGCTGACTGCTGACTGCTGACTGCTGACTGCACTTTCGCCTTCTTCGCCTAAAACTCCGACGACGCTGTTCACTTCAACCGTTTCGCCTTCGTTCGCACGAATTTCCAACAAAACTCCGGCGGATGGCGAAGGAACTTCGGCATCAACCTTATCGGTCGAAATTTCTAAAAGCGGTTCATCTTTCTCTATTCTATCGCCGACCGCTTTCAGCCATTTCGAAACCGTTCCTTCGGTAATAGATTCGCCCATTTGCGGCATCACAATTTCTACGCTCATAAATTCTCCAGTATTAATAAATGATTCAATTAAAAATATAAAAAACGAATAAGTAGAATACAAGAAAATCAGAAGTAAGAAAACATCGGATAAAAAAATAACCGATAAAGCCAACCGATTTAGATTTTATCCAACTGTAATTCGCACAATTTGTAGTAATATTTCTACATAAAATATGCCTGTTATTAAATTTGAAATTATGATAAAAGCACCGATTGAAAGAGTTTTTGATTTGGCGCGATGCATTGATCTGCACGAAAAAACAATGTCAATGCATAATGAAAAAGCAATTGCCGGTATCACCAAAGGACTGATCAATCTAGGCGAAACTGTTACTTGGGAAGCAACTCATTTCAAAGTCAGACAAAATCTAACCTCAAAGATTACTGAATTTAACTATCCCAAACATTTCCGTGATGAAATGGTAAAAGGCGCGTTTAAAAGATTTACTCACGATCATTATTTTGAAGAAACTAAAGGCTCGACAATTATGAACGATGTCTTTGACTACACCTCGCCGCTTTGGTTTTTAGGGAAAATTGCCGATGCTTTGTTTTTGGAAAACTATATGAAAAATATGCTCGAAGAGAGAAATAATCTAATCAAAAGCGTCGCCGAAAGTGAAGATTGGAGAAAATTTTTAGGTTAAATTACAAGAGAAAAGTTTCCAGTTCTGTTTTTTGAAAATTAGGCTCTTCGACAACATTCGTTTCAACAAAAGTATCAGGCTTCGGCGCACGAGCAATCGTTACGGGAACTTCCGCCGAACAGCAGATATTTACTAGATTTTCGTGATCTTCGCGCATATCATCCTGCGCTTTTAAGGCATTTAAGGTCGCTTCTAAAACATCGGCAAGATACGGATTTTCCGGCGGAACGATCTGATAGTGCATCCACTTGCCTTCACGCCGCGCCGAAACAAGTCCGGCATTTCTCAAATACGCCAGATGCCTCGAAATCTTCGGCTGACTTTCGCCCAAAACTTCCGTAAAAAAACAAACGCAAATTTCTTCTTCCCGCATCAAATTCAAAAGTCTGAGCCTCGTTTTATCAGCCAAAGCCATATACAAACCTTCCATTTCTGCCAGAAAATGCTCGTTGTTCATATTAGAAAAATAACATATTTGCTTTAGTTCAAAAACTCCTGCTTTTTATCTTCAAACAAAACCGGATCGTCGAACTTCGGCGTTTCTTCTTCCAGACTCCACATTTCAAAGAGCGCGGGCGGGCATTCCATAATGAAGCGCGACGGTTTTTGCAGAACGGTTTGGCGTGAATAATCAACCATCATTAGCGGATATGTGAGATAAAGTTCGTCTTTGGCGCGTGTCAGAGCGACATACCAGAGGCGGCGTTCTTCTTCTTCGCTGTCGGCTTCTTTCAAGGAACGCGGCGAAGGGAATTTGCCTTCTGCCGCCCAGAGAATAAAGACGACTTTCCATTCCAAACCTTTTGCCTGATGAACGCTCGTTAAAGTCAAAAGTTCGTCTTCTTCGCCGCCCATTACAACGTCTTCGCCGACGATGGCGTTTGGCGAATTGAAACCTTCGGTCGAAATCAGCGCGAGTTCGGACAAAAACTCTTCGGTCGAATCGTATTTTTGCGCGTAGATGGAAAGCTGCTTTAAATCTTCAATACGCGATTCGGCATTTTCAAAAGTTTCCAGCAAAAATTGTTCATAGCCGTTCGATAAAACGAGTTCGATTTGTTTTGCAGGTTTGTTGCGCGTTTCGTCGGTCGTTAATGTTTCGAGTAACTTAACGAAATCCTGCCACGCTTTTTTATTGCGGACTTTTGAAGAAATGTCAGAACCGCCTGCGTAAGTGGGCGGTTCTTGCGTTGATTTAGAAGTTACCTGTTCGACGCTTGAGCCGCCCGCTAACGCAGACGGTTCTGACTTGATTAGCGCGAACGGATTTTCTGCGTAAGCAAGAGTTTCGTAAATCTTATTCGCCGTTGCATTTCCGACGCTCGGAATCATTTTCAAGATTCGTTTCCAAGCGAGTTCGTCGCGCGGATTAACGATAATTCGCAAATAAGAAATGACATCTTTGATATGCGCCTGTTCAAAAAATCGCACGCCGGATTGGACGCGATACGGAATGTTTCTTTTTGTTAATTCCAATTGAAGTTCGAGAACGTGATAATGCGAACGATACAAAACGCCGATTTCTTCTAGAGAAATTCCTTCGTCGCGCAGTTCCAAAATTCTTGAAGCGATAAACGCCGATTGCTGTTCGACATCGGCGCACGGAATCAGCGCGGGTTTGAAATCTTTTGATTTTTTCACCGCTTGCAAAACTTTTGGAAATTGCCGCCGATTATTTGCAATCGAAATATTTGCAAGTCCCAAGATTTCAGGCGTTGAGCGATAATTCGTTTCGAGTTTGTAAATTTCCGCTTCCGCGTAACGCTTTGGAAATTCGTAAATATTCGTAAACTCCGCGCCGCGCCACGCGAAAATTGATTGCGCGTCATCGCCGACGACCATCACGTTGCGATGTTTGACCGCCAATAAATCAATGATTTCGGCTTGAAGTCTGTTCGTGTCCTGATATTCGTCAACCAAAATATGCTCGAATTGATTGGCATAAAACGCGCCGATGTCCGGTTTTTCGATCAAAAGGCGTTTCCAATTTAGAAGAAGATCGTCATAATCCATCACATTTCGCTCTTTTTTGCGTTCCATATAATTAAAATCCACGCGCTTAATTTGCTGCGTCAACATTTCAAAATACGGATATTTGCTGATTATTACATCTTCAATCGGCTGATCGGTGTTGTTGGCGTAAGATATTATGCTTTGAACAACTTGCGGCTTCGGAAAGCGTTTTGCTTTGGTGTCAATTCCCGATTCATCAATGCAAACGGTGATAAAATCGTTCGCGTCTTCTGAATCGAGGATCGAATAATTTGAATCGAAACCAATCGAAACGGCGTGTTTTCGCAAAATTAAATTCGCAATCCGGTGAAAAGTTCCGCCCCAAACTCTGTGAACATTCTGCGTTCCGGTCAGCATTTCGACGCGCTTGAGCATTTCACGCGCCGCCCGATTCGTAAAAGTCGCCAACAAAATCTTCTGCGGTGCAACGCCTTGCTCAAGCAAATAAGCGACGCGATAAGTTATCGCGCGAGTTTTCCCCGTTCCCGCACCCGCCACAACCAGCGACGCGCTCGGCTTTGAAGTCACAACGCGAAACTGTTCTTCATTGAGTTCCTGCCGGTAGCGCGTCAACCTTTCCGGCAAACCGCTTTTATCTCTTTTGACGACGTATTTTTTCATTGAAGTTTTATTTTATCATTATGCTGTTTGTGAATAAATTTGATTTCTTACTTTTCATTTATGCTATAATTCGCTTATTTTATCTGTTTAGAAATCAAATGTTTAATATTTATAATTATGAAGAAAATATTACTAACTATCATTTTTACAGTTCTCATTTCAGTTTTCGGATCAGCACAAATCACCAGTTCGACTAAAGTTGAAACTAAAAACTCAAATACAAAAAAAGTCAGCATTTCGGGAATAGTTATTTCCAAAAATAAAAACGAATTATTGCCAAATGCAAACGTAAGTGTAAAGAAATTTTCAACTAATCCGTTAGAATTCAAAGATGCTCCGAATAATATTGTCAAAACAGATGCAAACGGGCGTTGGGAATTGAAAGGAATCGAAGCGGGAGAATATCGCATAGTCATTTCGCCACCCGGAGAAAAATCTAATCAAATAAATTCTTCGACAAATTTGGCATCAGTTACAAAGATAGTTGATGTAAGTAATGACTTGGAAAATTTTATTGTAAAACTTCCGTTGGAGTCCCTTATTGTGGGAACTATCAGCATAGCAAATGATCAGGATGAACTTGGTGATTTTTACATAATTGCAACTGATGCAGAGCAAAAAACAGTTTCGGGAACTGAGATTAAAAATAAAAAATTCAAAATAGAAAACCTTTCTGAGGGAAGTTTCAAACTCAATATACATTCCGACGAAGGTTATTTCATTCAAAGTATTAGTTTAAACAATAAGGATATTTCAAATTCTGCAATTATATTAAAAGACGGTGAAACAGTTAAAAATGTCAACATAGTTTTGTCTAAAGAATCAGGTTACGTTACAGGAAAACTCAAGAAATCAAATGAAGAAAAGATTATGGTTGTGCTTTTGCCCGTAAAAGAAAATGCGGAAGATTCATTACGGGATTCAATGCCTGCATTTCCTGACGAAAATGGTGTTTTTGAATTTACCGCACCGCCGGGTGAATATTTAATATCAACTTTAAAGGTTAGTGACTTAAATAAAAAGACGGATGACAAAAAACAATGGTTTGATTTTCTGACAAAAAATTCACAGAAGATAGTTGTTATTCCTGCCCAAACCACTAATATTGACTTAGAACCAAAAAACTAAATATGTTTCTTTAAATAAAGTAAGCTATGAGTTTTTCCGACAAATCGATTTTTTCTCTTTTGGAAACTTTTTTCTCATTGCGGCAATTGAGAGTTTAGCCATGATTTTTCGGCTTGATTTTGAGTTCCTTCATAATTTCGTCAAGCGGTTGTTGGCGAGTTTTTGAAATTTCATACAGCCATTCGATCCGTTTTGCTGAAATTGTTTCGAGTTCTTCGGAGATTTCGGTCAATTGTTTATGTTCTTCGGGCGTAATTTTTTCGGCGCGAAAATTTTTGAGAAGTTTGCAGTAAATTTGTTTTTTTTCAGATGAAAGATCGGAGTTTTTTATTTTTTCGATCAAATCCGCTTCACGTTTTTTCAAGCGTTTGGCAGTTTTGAAAAGCCGTTCGACTTCGCTTTCCGGCATCCGCACGACCGCGCTTAAAATGCTTTCCGTTGTAACTTCCAAATTCTGAACCGCCATAAATTTAACCTCGAAAATTGCTTTGATATTTAGATTAACATAAACGGATTTTGGTATGAAGTTTTTATTATTTCGGAAGGTTTTACGAGTTATTCTTGCCGTTTTTTTTTACAATTGAAAAAGGCGAATTTATGGATAAAATTATCTGTAAATTCGCCTTTCTTCACTTTGCTTGGAAGGCTGGACGTGAAGAAAAAACACGATTTTCTTGTTGAGAAACCGACTTACTTAGTTCCGGCAAAAATCGTGAGCACGGAACAGAGTGTCATTTCTCCGTATGATTCGTTCATCGTCACGATTGACAATCCCATTCCTTTGCCGCCTTCCTGAATTCTGGATGCGCTGATCGTAAACAGATGTCCCGCACTGACCAGATCGTCGTAATTGATCTTGCCGAATCCTGTCGGACCTTTGTAGATCGGTCCGCCCCACGTTTCGTAACCTTCGTCGGAATAAGAAAATCCGGCGGGCAAACCGATTGATACGCCTGTTCCTAAACCGCCGAATTCAAACCATTGCTCAGTGCTGTTTGAACTGTCTTTAACCAATATTCCGCCGACTGCTCCGGCAGCCGGACCGCCGCTGACTTCGGCACATCGGCTCGAATCGAGATAAAGCGTCGTTTTTTGACTTTTTGCCAGTTCCAATAAAGCCTTTAAAATCTCTGTCGTCATTTTAATTTTTCTCCTTGTCCATTTATGAGTTACGCAGTTGAACAAAAAAAAGCAGAATTTACAGGGATGACAAGATAGATATGATGGAAAACTTAATGACTAAAATCAGTCTTTTATCCTTGTCCATCTTGCTCATCCCTGTAAACTTATTTTTCCAACTGCGTAACTCCTTCTGTTTAATTTTCCTAATATTTATCGCTGAATCCGCGCAGATCAAAAACACCTGCGAGTAATGAAAAAATCACGGCTCGGCAATAAAATTAAAGTCCGAAATGTCTTCATAGAGCGTGATGATGCGGGTCGGAGCGGTGAATGTGAATTGTTTTGAATATAGCGTCAAGACATAGGTTTGTCCGACTTCCAAATCTTTGAAGCGGAAATAGCCGAACGAACTTGTCTGCACTAAAATCGGTTGAGGCAGATTTCCGCCCGAAACCACGATAATCACGTTGCGAATACCGGAACCGTTTTTGGTCATGACGCGTCCGCTAATTGAAGCATTTGCCGCCGAAGGAGCTAAGGCTTCATCCGCACCGATGTCGGGAATACCGCCGACCAGTCCGACAAGCGAACGAATTTGTCCGTCAAAGTCGTCGAGAATCGAAACTGGCGTTCCTTTATCAACAACAAGCGTCGTTGTATTGATGATGTGTAAATCGTTTAATGGATTAGTAAATAACGGATCGCCTTCCACTGAATTAAAATCGTCGTTTGCACCACCGCCTGTAACCGTTTGCCAAGCGGCAAGTGTGGCGTGATTTGTGCCGCCGCTGAATGAAAGCGTTGTTGTGCGGAAACCGCCGTCATTTGCGCCGATTGAATAGAAAGCGTTGTAGTTTGAATCGAGATTGGTAAAGGTCGTTGAGGCAATGCCGATTGCATAACTGTTTGCCGCCGCGCCGCCCGTTGATGATGTTTGCGAGGTGTAGAAAATGTTATTTTTTAGTTCAACCGTCGGGTCGGTTCCGGTTATCGCAATAGCAAAACTTGGATTTTGAGCGGGTGCAGGAGTCGGCAATGCACTTCGGTCGCCTGTCATTGCAACGGAATTGTAAAAACTCGTGTTGTTGAACCGCTCACGCCGACGACGAAAATTCCGACCGGGATGTCGAAGTTTTGACCGTCGCTGATGACACCCGAAATCATATTGTTGGCAATCGTATTCGTGCCGCCCGAGATTCCGGCAATCGCAATTCCCGCCGCCGAATAAGTGTTATCGTGCGTTATGCCGTTGATTCGGTTGCGGGTAATGACAGCATTGGTTACGCCGCCGTCAGTTGTAGATGTGGTATTAAATGTAAAATTTTGAATTCCGGCAGCGATACCGATGGCATCAAAAGTTTCATTGAAGTTCATGCCGCCGATGCTATTTTGGTTAATTTGTGCGCCGTCGTCATTGGTTATCAAAATCCCGATGCGCCGGACTTGGTTAGATCCGGTCGCGCTCAAATCATTTTCCGAAATTACCGTTCCCGTATTCAGCGTCGCCGAATTTACTCCAAAGAATACGATACCGACAATTACCCTTTGAATACTGCAATTTTCCACTCGATTTCCGTTATTGGGAAATACTGCAACCGAGGCGGGCAACGCTCCGCCGGTCGAAATACCGGCTACGGTTTGTGTCGGGCTAAAACCGGAAACAAACACATTTCTGACGATGTTGTTGTTTGAACTTTCCGTGTCCGAACCGATATGAATTACTCCTGCACCAAACGGCGTGCTTAGATTCTGCACCGTCAATTCGCGTAATCCCGGCGTTCCACCAACGACAGATGCCGCAGTCGAACCGTCAATTCTCACGTTATCCGCACCGTTGATGTGAATAAGTGCATTACCTACCGCAGTGCCTGAAACTGTGCGCGGCGCACCGCTCGGTTTAATCAAAACCGTCGGATTTCCCGCAATCGGATTTAGCGCAAACGTGCCTGTTTCGACCGCTAAATCGGTGATGATGTTGATAGTTATTGCGCCGCTCGCACCAACTGAGTTGATGGCTTCAAAAATTCCGCCCGAATTTGTCAGCGACGGATAATCTGCGCCAGCCGAACCGACTGTATAAGTTCCGTTAAATGGCGGCAGAACATCGGTAATCGTTGCCGTTGCCGAAGTTGGCGTTCCAAGTGTCGCGCCGCCCGTTGGTAATGAAAGCGTAATTGTAAATGTTTCCGAAGGTTCTGCAACCAAATCCGTGCAGAGCATTACATTTATCGGCTGAATCGTATCGCCGTTGTTGAAAGCGAGCGTTTGCGCTCCCGGATTTATGTAATCAATTCCAACGGTGCAAGCCGCGCCGCCCGTGCCTGTGCCGTCCGCCAGCGTATATGTTACGCCGACAGTTCCAACACTTCCGCTAACTCGATTGACTGTTGCCGCGAGTGTTGATTCTTCGCTGTTGTTGTAGCTTGCGGAACTTAATTGCAAAATGCCCGATAAGACCAAAACTTCGTCCGCGCCGATGTCAGAATTCGCGCCGCTTGGTCGCGTGTGACCGTCAATGTCGTCGGAAATTCCTGCGAGCGTCAATCCGGCGTTGATATTTGGCGAGCCGCTAGAAATATGTAAATCCGCCGTGTTTGAAACGTATTGCGGGTCAGCCTGAATCGAATTGGCATCTTGCGGAGTCGCCAAAGCCGCTTGCCAATCCGCCAAAGTTGCAAATTGCGCGGCGAGTGTAAGTGCCGTTGTTGAACCCAAACCGCCCGTTTGAAGCTGCGGATTTAAAGGATTGATATAGTAATTGTTGTAATTCAAACCGCCCGTGCCGAAACTATATGCGGCTGAATTTAATGCAATCGCATAATATCGAACTCCCGCCGTGCCTGAACTGCTGGCATCGAGATAAATGCTGTTATTGCGTATCGAAAAATTGTCATTATTCGCGGCATTTGCGCCCGGAATCCGAATCGCCGCGCCCCAAGTCAAAGAGTTTGGCACAGGAGCTTGTTCGCCCGTGATGCTGATCGAATTAAATTCCACACGGTCGCCGTTTCCACCCGCAATGCCGATGCCGCAAACTTGATCGCCTGACGAACCGTTCGAGCGAATGTTGTAAATAAAATTATTAGCAACAAGATTATTGGTTGCGCCGCCGCTCTGTGTCGTCGCTAATTGAATGCCGATTGTCGAAAAACCGTTTTCTTCAGCAATGTCGTGAATGATATTTTTCGTAACCGTGTAATTTGATGATGTGAGCGTTGTTGAGGCATTCGCATTCCACGATTCACTGCCGATCCCGATACCGACGCGATCTTCTCCGTTGCAGGCTTGTGCTTCCAAACAGCCGACAAACTGAACGGTATTGCGCGAAACGATTGCGCCCGTGTCGGCTTGCATCAAGATTCCCGCTTTGGCGATTTGGTTTATCCCGAACACCGCCGGACCGATAATGTTGTCGGTTACGACCGGATTTATGTTCAGATTGGTCGTCGTGCCGCGAGTTACGATGCCGTAACGCGCTTTGATGATTCGATTGGCGATAAATGAATTGTTGTCATTGTCAACACCGTTTGACGTGGTGCTGACAGTCGTGCCGCTCATCAGAATTCCAAAGGTATTGTTGGCGCTTGCAGTTGAAGCCGTGTTAATGCCGGTTGCCAATTCGAGATTGCGAACGACATTGTTACTTGCACCGTTTCCCGTCGCCACGCTCGACAACCAAACTGCCGCCGTGCCGGTTGCCGTGCCGGTGTTTCTAATCGTCAGGTCGCGGGTTGTCCCGACACCGCCGAGTCGTCCGTCAATCGTTACATTATCCGCGCCGTTGAGCTTGATAACCCAAGTCCCGCCACCGGACTCAATGGTTCGCGCCGCACCGACCGGATAAACATTCACCGCCGTATAATTCGCCGGCAATATTTCACCGGAATTAAGCGAAGCATTCGATAAAGCAAACTCAAACGCATTGCCGCAGACTTCGACATTGATCGCACCTCGATGCGTTCCGGCGTTAATAGCTTGAAATGCTTCAAATAAGGTCGAATAAGTCGTCGGTCCATGCGTTCCGGCGGTCGCTTCAACATGAATCGGAATTGAATTACCACAACTCGCCACTAAAATCTGTGCGCGAATTTCGCCACTGGGAAACCCCGTCGAATGAACATTAAAATACATATTTCCCGCAAGCAAATCGGTAACTTGCGCCGGATTGATGGCAAAAGTCTGTTGCGGAATCACGCCACTTGTTGCCGCCGGAACGCCCGCTAGTCCAAAAGTTACGAGACCATTTACACCAACCGCGCCCGTGTGAATATGTGCCGCAGAAGCATTTGTGCCGAGTCCTGTAAAACCCAAATTAACCGTAATCGTCGTTTGGTCATCGCTCAAAAAAACGTAACCGTAACCCGTTCCGGCTGAACCGCTCGGCGGAACTTCCTGCGCCTGATTTAGAAACGCGGTAAAACGCTGTCCGGCGTGCGCTGTATTGACTGACAAAAAACAAATCACCAAAGCGAACATTATCGCGCCGATTCTCAAACATTTTTGACGATTTAACATATTCATAATTCCTCTTAAATAATGGGACAAAATAATTTTTAGAAAGTTCTGAGTTCCGCATTTATGCGGCTTTCCCGCGTGAACGCGGGACTCAAAACCAAGCTAAATATTTTCAACTTAACTCTGCCAACTTACTCAATTATTCAATTTCTCTTACTCTTGCTAGCCGGTTTATTTCTTAATCGGAACGGTCGGAAACCTCATTTCCCAACCTATTTCTTCATTGGTCGTATAATGGTAGCCCGTGCCGACGAGAACATTTCCCGGCGAAATCTTTTCGGCAAAGCGTGTCGGAACATCATTCAACACGAGAAGATGATTTACTTTTTCTTTGACAAGCGGATTGTTCATATCGGTCGTGCGCGAGAGAATGATACCGCTTCTCCAATAAGCCCACTTACCCGATTCCGGTCCGAAATTGTATCTGCCCGCAACCCTTTGCCACCAAAGATGTTCTCCGAGTCCGTCATTTGTAATTGCCATATAACTAATCATCACTTTGCACGAAAGTTTGGTTACAACCGTCTCAATTGAGATTTCTGCTTGCCATGCTGCCATAATTTTTTCTCCTTCGATTCTTTAAGTTTCTAAATTTGCCACCGAATCTGCACAGATCAAAAGTGTTCCGTCTGCGGTTTCGGTTGAATGAAATTCACCACTTTCCGCCAATCTAAAAACCGTCTTTTCAGATATGGCAAATATCTTTGCCATTTGTGAAACCGTTAAATGCGAAGTTTCCGCCCGACATATTCGGCAAAAAACACGCGCTTTTCGGTTCAATCTAATAAGCGTCAACTCGTGTTTTTCAAATCTGATTTTCGTGCGGCGCATTGTTTTCATAAAAAAGTCTTTTTGTTTTGTCCGGTTTCTGTTAAAATTTTCGGCACTTCCTAAATTCGCCCACAGTTTTATCGGCAACGGACATCAGACTGGCAGAAATGCCGGTAAAAAGTCCTAAATTTGCGGATAAATTTTTATAAATTTTTATAAATTGGCGATGAACGACGATTCCAACAAAATAATTTCCTTTGACGAATTTGAACTGGACACGGTTCATCGAAGATTAACGCGCGATGGCGAAATACTTTCTTTACACGCGAAAGCCTTTGATCTACTGACTTTTCTGGTGAACAACAACGGCAGAATCGTTTCCAAAGACGAGATTCTCGATGTGGTTTGGGAAGGAAGTTTTGTCGAAGAATCAAATCTCGTCGTACAGATTTCAAATTTGCGAAAAATCTTGGGCGAAACCAAAAATGATCCGCGATTTCTCGTGACGATTCCGGGAAAAGGTTATAAATTTACCGCCGAAACGAACGAAAATCTTCTGCTGATCGAAACACATTCGGTTTCCGAACTGACCATTGAACACGAAGAAGAAATTACCTCACAACAAACCGCATTTCCCGCAAAAAAAATATCGAATCGGCAAAGATTCGGGATTGCCGGAATTGCGGTTTCGGTTATTTTAATAATTTTTTCCGTCGGTTGGTTTTGGAAAAAACCGATACAAGTTACTGAAATTAAACAAATAAAATTAACAAAACTGACGGCAAACGGCAGAGTCGTTAATTCGACGATCTCGCCTGACGGAAATTTCGCTGTGTTCGCTCAAAAAGACGGCAACGGCGAAAGTTTGTGGTTGCGTCAGCTCGAAACCGGAAGCGAAACTCAGATCGTTTCTTCCAAACCTCACGAATACGTCGGCTTGACCGTTTCGCCGGACAATCAATTTATTTACGCTTCAATTTTTTCCAAAAACGAAATTGATCCGATCTTGGAAAAAAATCCGATTCTCGGCGGCGTTTCACAGCAAATTCCGAATCTTGATCCGAGCGCGTCAGTCAGTCTTTCGCCCGACGGAAAACGACTCGCTTTTACCGATTCAAACAGCGCGGAAAATGAAACACTTTTCGGCATTTCCGATATTGACGGCGCAAATCAGCGAATTTTGATTCGTGCCAAACGCGATGTTCGTCAGTTTCCGATATTCAAATCCAATCCCGTCGCGTGGTCGCCCGTGAGCAATGAAATTGCGGTTTCCGTGACTGAAAAAAGCGAAAATAGTTCGACCGCGACGATTTTAATGGTCAATGCGGATGACGGAAGGGAATATTATTTGACCGAAAAACGCTGGAAAGATATTGATGATCTGGCGTGGCTCGACGCGGACAGATTGGTTTTTATCGCTTCGGAAGAAGACGGACTTTCAAGCCAAATTTGGATTTTTTCGCGTCAAACGGGCGAAACAAAACAATTGACGAACGAATTACAACCGTATTATGTTCTCGCAGCGGGAAGCGGGAAAATCCTTGCCGTTCAGGTAAATTTCTTTTCAAGTCTGCGTGTGGCGGATTTTGTCGAATCGGAAAAAACGCTCAAAATCCGCGAAATTCTGGCGGCGACCGATCAGATTGATCTTGCCGATTGGAATGCAAACGGAGAAATTATTTACGCCTCGCAAGCGAGCGGAAAACGCGAATTGTGGCGAATGAATAAAGACGGTGCAGATCGAACGCAGATTACTTTTGACGCGGATATTCGTTTCGGTTTAGCCGTTTCGCCCGCTGCCGGAAATTTGATTTTCGGTTCAAGACAATCCGGCAAAAAAGGAATCTGGCAAACCGATTCGAGCGGAAAAAACTTGCGCCGTTTAAGCGACAAAAACGATCAGTTGCCCGACGTTTCAAACGACGGAAAGATCGTTTTTCATCGCGGTTTGGGTTATGCGGAAGGCGTTTTTCTCGTTTCAAATAACGAACCGAATCCGCGTCTGATCCGCGAAAACTGTTATTTCCCGACAATCTCGCCCGACGGCGCACAAATCGCCTGTTATTTTATGGATTGGGAAGAAAACAACCAATGGCGCATCGCGCTAATCGCCGCCGATTCGGGCGAATTGATTAGCAAAATTACGCTGCCGATTCCGATTTACGAACGCCAAATTCGTTTTCATCCGACGGGCAAATACATCACGCAGATTTTCTCGGAAGGTGAAAATCTCAAATTGATTTTACTGCCAATTGACAGCGGCGAACCGAAAATATTCGACGGTTTGGGCAAAGGCACATCAAATCTTCCCGAATGGTCGCCCGAC
>JBBSAX010000021.1:0-36340 GCA_038251885.1 Pyrinomonadales bacterium
TAACGGGATTGTTGTATATTTGATTTTGATGAAAGTTTCTCAGAAAAAAGAAATCATCCGCGAAATCCGCGTTAACCCGCGGCTAAAAATTTTATGAAATACGAAATAGTTAAAAATTATTACAACGGCAAATTTATCGAAAGCAGTTCGACGGAAAGTTTGGATGTGACATCGCCGCTTGATGGGAATTTGTTGTCGCAAGTTCCGATGTCCACGATTGACGAATTAAACGCGGTGGTTGAATCGGCGAAAAACGCCTTCGAGAGTTGGAGCAAAACGCCGATCAAAGAGCGTGTTCAGGTGTTTTTTAAATATCGTCAACTTTTGGAAGAAAATCTGGACGAATTGACGAAGTTGGTTTCCGAAGAAAACGGGAAAACTTATGACGAGGCGAAGGCGGAAGTTGAGAAATCTATCGAATTGACGGAGTTTGCGTGTTCGATGCCGCAACTTGTTTCGGGCGAGATTTTAGAGGTTTCGCGGGGTGTTGAATGTCGGACGGAACATTTCCCCGTCGGCGTAGTCGCGTCAATCGTGCCGTTTAATTTTCCGCTGATGGTGCCGAATTGGACGATGCCGAACGCTCTGGTTTTGGGCAATACGATGATTATGAAGCCTTCAGAACTTGTGCCGCTTTCGTGTCAGCGAATGGCGGAATTATTGAAAGAAGCAGGACTTCCCGACGGCGTTTTCAACATCATTAACGGCGGCAAGGAAATTGTTGAAGGAATTTGCGCTCATAAAGATATTGAAGCGGTTAGTTTTGTCGGTTCGACGAAGGTTGCGAAATTGGTTTATCAGCAATCTACGCATAATTTGAAACGCTGTGTCGCATTGGGCGGCGCGAAAAATCATCTGTTTGTGTTGCCTGACGCGAATCCGCAGATGACGGCGACGAATGTTACTGCGTCAATGTCAGGTTGCGCCGGACAACGCTGTATGGCGGCTTCGGCGATGTTGGCGGTTGGCAATGTTGATCCGATTATTTCGCAAATTTGTGAAGAATCACGCAAAATTGTCGTCGGCAAAAATCTTGGCGCAGTAATTTCAAAAGCGGCAAAAGAACGCATCGAAAATTACATCACTGAAGCCGAATCAAACGGCGCGAAAATTTTGGTTGATGGCAGAAACGCAGTTGTTACAGGCAAAGAAAACGGCTTTTATGTCGGCGCGACCGTGATTGATTTTGTAACGCCCGAAATGTCGGTTGCGACGGAAGAAATTTTCGGTCCCGTAATTTCGATTATGCGAACCGAAACTTTAGATGAAGCTCTCGCCATCGAAAACAAAAATCCATATGGCAATGCCGCTTCCGTATTCACGCAATCTGGCGGCGCGGCGCGTTATGTGATGGAACACGCTTCCGCCGGAATGATCGGCGTAAATATCGGCGTTCCCGTCCCGCGTGAACCGTTTTCGTTCGGCGGTTGGAACGAATCAAGGTTTGGTGCGAACGACATCACGGGAAAAAGTTCGATTGAGTTTTGGACGAAATTGAAGAAAACGACGACGAAATGGAATCCCGAAGCTGGGGTAAATTGGATGTCATAGGAAAGAAAATTTAGCCGCGAATGAACGCGGATTAGCGCAGATTTTTATGAACTTTACACAACTTGCAGAAAAAGTCTTAAAAGAAACAAAAATACCAATGATTCCTAATGAGATTTGGGAAAAAGCGGTTGAATTAGGTTGGGACAAACTTGTTTCATCTCAAGGAAAAACGCCTTGGCGTTCTGTCGGAGCAAGATTGTATCTTGATGTTAGAGATAACCCGAATAGTATTTTTAAACCAATTGGAAAACGTCCGGTTAGATTCGGAATAAAGAATATTACTTTAACTCAAACTCCTGTTGTTCAAAATATTGTTCCGCCGATTACAAAAATCGAAAAATTTACGGAGCGTGATTTGCACCCTTTGTTAGTAAAATTTGCCGATACCTTTTATCACTTTCGCGGCGCAAAACTGAAAACGATTTTGCACGAAATCTCTAGAAAGCAGAAGAAAGGCTTCAATAAATGGATTCATCCTGATTTAGTCGGCGTTTATTTTTCCTTCAATGATAAAATTCGTGAATATGAAAAAGTTATCATTGATTTTCAAAATGATTTTGCTGTTTCTGCAACAAAGATTTTTTCATTTGAATTAAAAATCAAAATAGATATGTCGAATTTGCGGGAATATTATTTCCAAGCAGTTTCAAATTCGAGTTGGGCAAATGAAGGTTACTTAGTTGCTTTGAAATTAGATGATGAAGTTATCGAAGAAACCAGACGGTTGGCAAATTCATTTGGAATTGGTTTGATAAAGCTAGATGCTGAAAACATTGAAGATGGACAAATTATAGTTCCGGCTGAATTTCGCAACGACGTTGATATTGACTCAATGGACAGATTGGCTGGTGAAAATAAAGATTTCGCTGATTTTCTTAAAAACATCATTGACGATAACAAAATCAAGAAAGTCAAAAGCATTTACGATAAGGTTTTAAATGATGCGGAAATTCAAAAACATCTTGAAATCAAAGGAATAATAAAAGCCAACTAATCCACGTTTATCCGCGAAATCCGCAGCTAAAAAATTATAAAAACAAAAATCAAAATCATCACATTATTTACTTTTGCATTTTTCTCTTTTTTTTAATAAAACACACGCAGACAAAAACAGAAACGACAGGGAGCTGCAATAAATTATTGGTCAGATTTTCGGTCGTTGTATTCGTCAGATATTCAACATTTTCGTTTTCACTCTGAGTTTTAAAATTGCAGAGTGGCAATTGATTTGATTTAATTATAGCCACTTGCAAAATACCAATAGCTAAACAACATAACTACAAGCAATAAAAAAACTGTGCTGAAAACTAAAACTTTGCGTAAGTCAAATTTTCTTTGATCGTCAGTATTTTCTGTATATTCCGCAGTTTCAACCTTTTGCGTTTCATCTGTCGGTGAATTTTCAGAAATGTTTGGTTGACCTGACTTACCAATTGCTTCTGAAACTTCCAGATGTTTTTTGAAATACTTTAATTCTTCAAGCATTTCTTGTGCCGTCTGAAAACGCTTCTTTTTTTCCTTTTCGAGGGCTTTTCTGACGATTTTTATGAGTTCCGCCGGAATTTTCTCATCAAATTCATTTAGTGATCTCGGCTCTTTTGTTAATATCGAAGTAATGACAGAACCCGGAGATTCACCTTCAAACGGCAGTTTTCCCGCAAGCAGAAAATACAAAACCACGCCGAAACTGAAGATGTCGGTCAAGGTATCAACTTTCTCGCCGCCGGCTTGTTCGGGCGACATATAATCAACCGTTCCGATAATCATTCCCTTTTGGGTTTCAATTCTGATGGAAATACCGGCTTCAATCTCTTGCTCTGATAATTTGGCGACACCAAAATCCAGAACTTTTACTAATCCGTCCGGGCGCACCATAATATTGTCGGGTTTGATGTCACGGTGAATAATTCCGGCATCGTGTGCCGCTTTTAGGGCGGAAGCGATCTGAATCGCTATTTCGACGACGGACATTATTTTTGGCGGTTCGTTTTCAATGATTTCACGCAAAGTTTTGCCTTCGATAAACTCAGTCGCAATGAAATGATGATCATCGGTCTTGCCGATTTCGTAAATCGTGATGATATTCGGTTGATTCAGGGCGGAAGCGGTTCGGGCTTCCAAGAAAAAACGCTGAAGGCGATCCTGATCCCGGCTAAGTTTTTTGTCTAAAAACTTGATGGCGATCTTGCGTCCGAGACTTTTATCTTTTGCCAGATAAACCGTTCCCATTCCGCCTTTTCCGATTTGCGAAATAATCTTATATTGATCTATCTCTTTTCCATTAAAATCAGTCTGCTTCATTTCGGAAAACATCTCTGCGGCAAGAACTTCGGGTGTTTTCTTAATGAGTTGGTCGGAAGGCGTATCGAAAGAAAGAAGCGATTCGACTTCTTTCCGCAGTTCATCATCGTTGCCACAGACTTCCGTTAAATAATCAGGACGCATCTCAGGAGGAATTCCTAAAGCGGCTTGGTAAATCTTTTCAATTTCTTGGAATTTTGTTGAATCCATCTTTCGATCAAGACTAAGTTTGCGAGAGTTCGCGCAGAAGCCAGCTTTTGGCAAAACGCCAATCATTTTTAACCGTATCGCGCGATACTTTTAAAGCCTCGGCGATTTCATCTATATTTAAGCCGCCGAAAAACTTTAATTCGACCACACGCATTTTTCGCTCATCCAGTTTTTCCAAAGCACTCAAAGCATCATCGAGTGCAATTATTTCATCAGGTTGTCCGTTAGAAATTAAGGCATTTTCTTCCAGCGTGATATGAATTGCTTCTGTGCCGCCGCGTTTTTGCATTTGTTTTGCGCGGGCGTAATCAACCAAAATATGCCGCATCGCCTGTGCAGCCACGCCGAAGAAATGGGCGCGGTTTTTCCAGTTTTGCTCTTCCTTTTTGGCAAGTTTTAAATATGCTTCGTGAATTAACTCGGTAGTTTGGAACGTATGACCGGCGTTTTGCTGGTTCATATAGCCTTTTGCCATTTGATGCAGTTCTTCATAGACAAGCGGCATAAGTTTTTCCAATGCCGTTTCATCTCCATCGCCCCATTCAACAAGGAGTTTTGTAACTTGATTCGAGGTTATATTCATTTATCACAAATCTTAGTATTTCTTTGTTCGCCATATTATAAGTCAAAACGCTTCAAAGTTAAACATTTTTATAATTATAAGAAATTAATTTCCAATCTCAATATTCATATTTCCGATTTTTTTATTTTTAAATTCACCTTTTTTGCTGAATATCTCGTTTATATAGGTAGAGGCAATTTTTTACAACAAACAAATCAATAAAATGAGTTCAAACATTATACTTTTAGGATGGAATCGTTCAAATTTTGGATGCGAACACGGATGTTCAAATCTTATTATTGAAATTAACCGTTACTTAGATGCTCAGACGGAAAGTGGCGGAATTGAATTTTATCAAGTTCTTTTTCCAGAATATGATTGCGAAGATAAAGGCGGTTATTTCATAATTTATGGAAACAACCCCCAACTTGACACTCTTTGTGCAAATAAAGAATGGAACAATATTCTAACTCGCGCGTCTTTGTATTTGAACCATCTAGCAATTGTTCGCGGTGATTCAAATAAAGAAATCATGGAAAGAATGAGCATTTGGAGCAAAGAATCCGTTATTCAAGTTTAAGTTCATAATTTATTGTAATGCTAAAGAGGTTCCACACCCCAGAAAAGGGTTAGACAAACATTTTGATCAAAATGTTTGTCTAACCCTTTAACTGTTTCTGCCTAAATTTTTCTTATCTTCCAAAACCTTTGTATATTGATGTCTGCCGATTAAAAGTATTAAGTCAAACTTTGACCATTTTATAATTCTTTCCATTTTCCTTTAATTTTCCAGCTTAAAAAATCGTAGAATCTACTCTTTTCATCCAAAATAATTAATAAACTTAGAAGAAACAATAAAAATGACAAAAAATTATTATTGACATTTATTATTAAGCATTCTAAAACTTATGAAGTCATTATTTGTGTTCATCGCAGTTAGAAGATTATGAAACCTAAAATTAAAATCGCTGCTATTTTTACATTTTCTCTTTTTGCGCTCGCGTTCTATTTGCCGAAAGCAGAGATGCAGATGAAGCAGGTTGAAACTGCCGGACAGAAATTTAAGAGTATCAAGGTTTTGAACGATATGCCTGCCGACCAGATGGGCAAGGTGATGAATATGATGGCGGCTTCTTTGGGCGTGGACTGTAAATTTTGCCACGCTTCGAATGATGGCGATTATGAAAAGGAAGGTTTTGAGCATAAAGATATGGCGCGGCAGATGTTGAAAATGACTTTTGATTTGAATAAAAATTATTTCGACGGTCGCCCTGAAATCAACTGCAATTCGTGTCATCAGGGCAAATCACATCCGCAACCATCGTTTCCATTAAAGCCGGTTGTTGTTGAAGAACGTCCGAAACAGCCCGATAAAAAGCCGACCGTTGATGAGATTTTGGCGAAATATGAAACGGCACTTGGCGGCAAAGCAAATATGGCAAAAATAACTTCGCGGCAGATAAAAGCGCAACGCATCGAGCCGGATAATAGGACGTTTGAAGATGAGGAAATTTTGCAAAAAAGTAGTAAGATGTCTATTCAGACAATTTATCCGTCAAAGCAATTCGGCGATTATGTGATCAAAGAAATCTTTGACGGCGCGACGGCTTTTAAGTTAGGAAACGGCGAAAAAATCGAATCAAAAGCGGACGAAATCGAGCAAATCAAACGCAATGCACAGATTTTTGCAAACCCGAATTTAAAGGCGATTTATCCGAAAATGGACTTTCGATTTGTTGATAAAATTGACGGGCGCGAAGTTTATTTAGTTTCGGCTTCAATCAGCGAAACTCAGCGTGAACGGCTTTATTTTGACGTTGCGACAGGATTGCTCGTGCGCCGCGCCGCTTCCACGCCAACGATTTTGGGCAATTTTGTTTATCAAGTTGACTACGCCGATTACAAAGATTTCGGCGGCGTGAAACTCCCGACAACGATTAAATTTAACGTCCCCAATATCAGTTGGACGCGCAAGATTTTAGACGTAAAAAATAATGTGACGATTGACGACGCGAAATTCGGGAAATAATAAAACGGGATGACGATTGCTGATATTCTTGAAAATCAAACGATTTTGTCCAAATTGAAACAGGCTTGGCTTGATTCAAATCCGAATATTTTGGGCGGACACGAAGAAGGCGGTTTTATCGCGGCGGATGATTTTGGGGTTTTAAGCGTGATTCGCTGGGCAAAAGGCACGAATAATGAAATCGTTTTACCGCCGCACAAAAATTGTTTCGCGGACGGTAAAGATATTGTCGCTTCGTTTCACACGCATCCGAACACTGGCGCGGATTTTCAGCAAGAGCCGAGTTTGACCGACATTCGCGCCGTCCGCGATGATTTTGACTTGAAAGGCGCGTTTTATCTTGGCGAATTCGTTATTTCAGCGCAAAATATCTATCTGATTGAAAGTTCCGGCGAGTTTCGCATCATCGGAAAAACAATTGAGATTTTTGAGAGGTAAAAATTATGGCAGCAGTTTTAAGCAACGAAACTTTACAGGACGAAATCGCCGTTTCGGTCGCGCAGATTTTGGCTTCGGCGAATCGCAAGGCAAAAGAATTGGGCGTTGATGTCAAGGAAAGTTTGATTACCGTTTCGCAGCATCTCGCCAAAGGCGTGTGGTTGTGGCGCGTCTCTTACGGCACACGCGATTACGTCGGACGGCGCGGCGGCGATTTGATGATTGATGTTGATCCGATTAACGCAGATATAAAACAAATTTTACGAGGGCAATAATTATGAACTCTGATAATTCAAACCTTGATTTACTTAAATTTATTATTGCGATTATTGCCGCTTTAATTTCACTGTCGAGTGCATTTATTTCTTGGTATTACGCGAGGAGAACAGTAGAAAATACAAAACTAAGTCAGTTTCTGCAATTTTCTGGTTTAAAGCGTCAATACTTTTCACAACTACAAGGTTGGGCTAAAGAGGTTGTTGAAACTATTTCAGATGCAATTTCTCTATGTTATCTTGATCCTCAACAGCTTCCTGAAAAGCAGTTTTTTTATAAGCGGCACGAACTTTATTCAAAACTCTCCTCTCTATTAGATGAAGGAAGATGGTTTTTCCCAAACTTACAATCTGTTAAAGAACAGAACAAAGAAGAAGCGTTTAAGGGAATCCGTCAAGACGTTTTAAATGCTATAGCTGAAACTATCCATTTTGTAACACAAATTAATTATGTGGAACAATCAAACAACAAAGAAATCGGTAAAGAGTATATTGTGAAGTCAAAAAGATTATTTGTTACTGAAATCCAAAAGGTTTTGAATCCGGCTGAAAGAGATGAAGAGTTTGAGAGACTAACAAGCATAACTAAAAACAAATTTTTATCATAATAAATGACTTTTGAGGAAAAACTATGTCGAGAATAATAAAATGCGGACTTATCCAAGCGCACAATGTCGGAGACGTGAACGCGCCGATTGAGGAAATTAAACTGGCGAACATCGAAAATCAAATGAAATTGGTTGAAGATGCGGCGGCACAAGGCGTTCAAATGCTTTGTTTTCAAGAGATTTTCACCACGCCGTATTTTTGCGCCGAACAGCAGACGCGCTGGTATGAAGCGGTCGAAAAAGTTCCCGACGGCAAAACCGTGCAAATGATGCAAAGTGTTGCCAAAGAAAAAGGAATGGTTTTGATCGTGCCGATTTACGAAGAAGAAATTTCGGGCGTTTATTACAACACCGCCGCCGTGATTGATGCCGACGGAAAATATTTGGGCAAATATCGCAAGACGCATATTCCGCACGTCGCGCCCGGATTTTGGGAGAAATTTTATTTTCGCCCGGGAAATCTCGGCTATCCGTGTTTCGACACGGCGTTTGCCAGAATCGGCGTTTACATTTGCTATGACCGCCATTTTCCCGAAGGTGCGCGATGTTTGGGATTGAACGGCGCGGAAATTATCTTTAATCCGTCGGCAACCGTTGCCGGACTTTCGGAATATCTCTGGAAACTCGAACAACCGGCGCACGCCGTCGCCAACGGTTATTTCGTCGGCGCAATCAACCGCGTCGGCACGGAAGCACCTTGGAACATCGGCGAATTCTACGGTCAAAGCTATTTCTGCGACCCGCGCGGACAAATGCTCACCGTCGGCACACGCGATCAAGACGAATTAATCGTCGCCGATTTGAATATGGACACGATTCGAGAAGTTCGCAACACCTGGCAATTTTATCGAGATAGACGACCCGACGCTTACGGCGCGATTGTCGCGGATTAAGTTCTTTTTTTACCGCAGATGAACGCGGATAAACGCAGATTTATGAGCGAAGAAATTAGAAAACATCCTTTGAGTGCTAAAGGTAAATTTTACGTTGATTGTGAATATTGTATTGACCATTGTTGTTATGACATTGCTCCGGCAAATTTCAAATGGGATGAAAAATTTTGCACAACTTATGTTTTCAAACAACCGGAAACACTTGAAGAGGAAGCGTTATGTAAAGAAATGATCTTATATTGCCCGGTAGAGGCAATTCACGATGATGGTGAATAAAATAATGAAAAACTATTTTGGATTAAAATTTATTGTAATTCTTATTTTTATTTTTTCTGCCTCTGTTTTCGGGCAAACTCCTGAAACTTTGGAAAAAGAACTTGTCGGACTTTATGGAAAAATAGCCGATAATTCGTCTTACAAAAGCAATCCGAGTTATGATTTGCTTGAGAAAGCGAATTCTGATTTCAAGCAAAAGATTTTGCAATATACGAAAAATGCCGCAACTTTAAAGTATAAATTTGAAAAGTTGGGTGAAGAAATTTCGATTGAAACATCGGAAGACGGAAAGTTTCGCGTTTATTCGTGGGACAGATTAGACGGCGGCACGATGCACTTTTTTGAAACGGTTTATCAATTTCAAGGCGCGGACGGAAAAGTTTATTCGTCCAGCCGCGATTTGGACGAAGGCGATTCAGGTAGTTTTGTTCACGATATTTTTACCGTTGATTCAAAATCCGGCAAAATCTATCTCGTCTGCACTACTTCGATAGGTTCGACTCAAGATAGTTATCAAAATTTGCGCTTGTTCAAAATTACGGGAAATACGCTGAATGAAAACGTCAAACTAATCAAAACAAAATCGGGATTAACCGATTCGATTGGATTTGGTTACAATTTCTTCTCCGTTGTTGATCGCCCCGAACGACCGATAAAACTCATCATTTTTGACAGTAATTCAAAGACTTTCAAAATTCCCGTCGTCATCGAAGATCAAAAATTTCCTAACGGACGAGTTACCGACAAATTTATCAAATACAAATTTAACGGCACATATTTTGTAAAAGTAAAATAATGCAGAAACGAGAAAAATATTCGTCGGGCGCGAAATGGGAATCAATCGTCGGCTATTCGCGGGCGGTTCGTGTTGGCGACAGGATTTATGTTACAGGCACGACGGCGACTGATGAAACTGGCGAGATTGTCGGCATTGGCGATGCTTATTTGCAGACGGTTCAGGTGATAAAAAATATCGAACGGGCGTTGAAAGCGTTGGGCGCGACACTTGAAAATGTTGTCAGAACGCGGATGTTTGTAACCGATATTTCGCGTTGGGAAGAATACGGCAAGGCGCACGGCGAATTTTTCGGCAGTGTTTTGCCCGCGACGACGATGGTTGAGGTTTCAAAGTTGATTGATGCGAATATGTTAATCGAAATCGAAGCCGACGCGGAACTTTAAAAGAAGATTACACCACAGAGACACAGAGAACACAGAGTTTTTTTGAATATGTTTGATTGATAAAACAGGATTCTCTGAGCAATATTATTTATCTCTGTGTTCTCCGTGCCTCTGTGGTGAATAAAAAATTATGGCTGAAATTTCAAACGAACAAATCGAACAAAATTTTGCGGAGATTCATCCGTTGATGTCGCAGTCGGAAGCGATTTTCGAGGCGAATCGGTGTCTTTATTGTTACGACGCGCCTTGCACACACGCTTGTCCGACGCATATTGACGTTCCTTCGTTTATCAAAAAAATCGCGTCGGGAAACTTGCACGGTTCGGCGCGAACGATTTTTGATGCGAATCCGATTGGCTCAAGTTGTGCGAAAGTTTGTCCCGTCGAAGTCCTGTGTGAAGGCGCGTGTGTCGAAAAAACTCTGGTCAAAAAGCCGATTGAGATTGGCAGATTGCAGCGTTACGCGACTGAATTCGCCTTGCTGTCGGGCAAAACTTTGTTTGAACGCGGCGCGGCAAACGGCAAATCGGTCGGCATTATCGGTTCGGGTCCCGCAGGTTTGAGCTGTGCGACTTATCTGGCGCGTTTGGGTTACGACGTGACGGTTTACGAAAAGCGCGAATTTGCGGGCGGACTCGACACTTACGGAATGGCGGAATACAAAATGACGCGCGGCGATTCGCTCGCGGAAGTCAATCAAGTCGAAAAATTGGGCGTAAAATTTCGAGTGAATTGCGAAATCGCGGGCGTGTCAGAACCATCTGCGGTAGCGGATGGTTTAAATTCGGGCAAAATAAAACTCGTAGTTAAATCGGACGTTGTAAATCACGACGCTCAACCACCCGCTACCGCAGATGGTTCTGACCTGCACGACGCGATTTTTCTCGCCGTGGGCTTAGGCAAAACGAATGAATTAAACATCGCGGGCGAAGAAAAATTGGGCGTGATGGACGCTTTGCACTTTATTGAACAGGTCAAAACGCGCGATTGGAACGACATCGAAATCGGCAAAACCGTCGCCGTCATCGGCGCAGGCAACACGGCAATTGATGCCGTCACACAGGCTAAAAGACTCGGCGCGGAAAGAGTTTTGATGATTTACCGCCGCACCGAAAAAGACATTTCCGCCTACCAATACGAATATGAATTAGCCAAAAAAGACGGCATCGAATTTCTCTGGCAAACTGCGCCAATCGAAATTATTGGGAACGGCAAAGTTTCAGGTTTGAAATGCCAAAAAGCCGACGGCAGCGAATTTGAAATCTCTTGCGAAACCGTCATCAAAGCCATCGGACAGACCAAACAAACCGCATTTTTCAATTCAATCGGCATCGCCACGGACGAAAAACAGCGCGTCGCCCTCGGAGAAAATATGCAAACCTCAAACCCGAAAATCTTCGCCGGCGGCGATTGCGTCAACGGCGGCGCGGAAGCGGTTGACGCAGCGCAAATGGGCAAACTCGCCGCGCAAGGAATTCACGAAAGTCTGTTCGGCGTGAAAGTGGAATTGGCAGGTGCAAAAACTTTCGTCATCGAAAAATCAGCGGCGCATTGATGCTTTGAGTCCCGTCTTTAGACGGAAACCGCTAGCGAAGCGCGGCGAAAAAGCCGTCTAAAGACGGGACTCAGAACACTTGAAAATCTAGTTTAGGGAGTATTAAGTTTTAGAACGCTCACTTACGGTCGCGTTATTACCCTTTTGAAAATATAGGCGTTTTCGGTCGGATCGGTGTAATAATTTTTCCTTTCAAACTGCATTTCAAATTTGTTTTTTTGATAAAAATTGATCGCCTTCGCATTCGATTTTCTAACTTCGAGCCAGATTTCCGAGATGTTTTTTCGTTCGAGTTCGCAAACAATTTCGTCGAAAATCATTTGCCCGATGCCGCAATGTTGAAACGATTTGCGAACGGCGATGTTGAGAATTTCAGACGAATCAAACGACATATTTAAAGTATCTGAATTGCCGATCAAAAGACGAACAAGCGCAAAACCAATAATCTTTTTATCTGCCGACTGCGCGATTTTGAAAATCGAATCAGGTCTTTTGAGTTCTTTGAGATAATCGTTTTTCGACCAAACGCTCAAACCACATTCGGTTTGAATTTCCAAAATTTCGTCTGCATACTCCGCGCCGAAATCGAGAATTTTTATATTTTTTGAATCGTTTTTTTGCATCGCATTTTCTACAGATTTTATTTTAACGGAAAGTTCGATCTTTCGCCGAACCGGTTTTGTTTGACAAATTTCTTGATATGTATAGATATGTCGGTATAATTAAAAATGGAATTTGAGCGGGACAAAAAAAGGCTAAAGCAAATTCTAAAAAACACGACGTGAGTTTTGAAGAAGCCGCGCTCGCATTTTTCGATAAAAACGCCGTCGAACTTTTTGATGATAAGAATTCCGAAGAAGAAATTCGTTATCAAATTATCGGGATTTCAAATTCAAGATTATTGTTTGTCGCCTATACCGAACGAAACGAGAAAATCAGAATCGTTTCGGCGAGAAAGGCAAACGCAAAGCAAATAAGGATTTACAATGAGTAAAATGACTAAAAATCTGACATACACCGTAACCGAAGAAGAATACCGGGCGGAACTTGCCGAAGGTTTGAACGAAGAAGAAGTAATGAAACCGGGAACCTACAAAGTTCGCCGTTCGCCTTGGGCGGAAAAACTTAAAAACACGAATAAAGTAAAAGTTTCGATATATTTGGATGAATACGTTGTCGAATATTTTCGCCAACGTGCCGAATCGCCGAACGCTGCGCCGTATCAAACGCAAATCAACAACGAATTGCGCCGCATTATGGAAAACGATTCGCGGGAAGTGCAGAGCATCGAAAACGATATTTTGAACAATGAAGAATTTTTGCGGGCTTTGAAGGAAAAACTCGAAACGGTTTAAGAAAAAGTTTGGTTAAAATTGAGAAAAGCAATAAAATTGTAATTACTATGACGACAAAAACTATTGATGAATCGCCTGTGTGGAAACAGTTTGAAACCGAAGCTAAAAAGCGTCGGCGCAATCCGGTCAGACTCGCCCTTGATTTGCTTAAAGAGCAGATAGAGATTTGGGAAGATGAACGGCTTGACGAAGAAATCCGTGAGGACGCGCAAAAAAGCGGTTATACGGAAGACGACGCAGTTGAACTTGTAAGACAATACCGGCGGGGAAAAAACAAGTCAATGGTTGGCTCAATTGAAATTGTTGATGACGATCTGGAAAGCGGAAGCCGCGAAATCGCCGATCTTTTCAACGAATCTTTAGACCGAACCGAGGCTGATCTTTAA
Source organism: Pyrinomonadales bacterium (assembly GCA_038251885.1). Lineage (GTDB taxonomy): Bacteria > Acidobacteriota > Blastocatellia > Pyrinomonadales > Pyrinomonadaceae > JAHCHG01. Next base: position 13,622 of record JBBSAX010000021.1, read on the forward strand.
TGTATGTCGCGGACACACATTCTGTAATCTGGTATTTTAACGGCAAGCATTCCGCGCTTTCGCCGAAAGTTTTAGCCGCGTTTCAGAAAGCCGAAAATGCTGAAATCGTCATTTATATTCCGTCGGTTGTTTTCTGGGAAATCGCACTTTTGGAAAAACGCGGGCGAATAATTCTCAAAGACGGTTTTGAAAAATGGTCGCGCAAAATCTTGTCGAAAAGCGGTTTTGCCGTCGCGCATCTCGAAACGGAGATTATCCCTAAATCGGTCGGCTACAATTTTAACGAAGACCCGTTTGATGCGGCGATTGTCGCTACGGCGACTGAGTTTGAAATTCCGCTGATTACGAAAGATGTAGCAATTACAGAGTCGAATTTGGTTGAGATTTTTTGGTGAAACGATATTTTGAACAACCAAGAATTTTTGCGAGTTTTGAAGGAAAAACTCGAAACGGTGTGAGAAAAAATTTGGATAAAATCAAGAAAAGCAATAAAATCGTAATTACTATGAACACAAAAGCTATAGATGATTCGCCTGTTTGGAAAGAATTTGAAACCGAAGCTAAAAAGCGTCGGCGCAATCCGGTCAAACTCGTGATGGAATTTATTAACGAGCAAATGGAGATTTGGGAACACGAAACATTAGACCGAGAGATCAGCCGCGACGCGCAAAAAAGCGGTTATACGGAAGACGATGCCGTAGAACTCGTGCGTCAATATCGGCGGGAGAAAAAAGAGCGTGCCGCCTCGTAAAGAACGAATCTCCGTAGTTTTTGACACCAATGTTTTGATTGCGTTTTATTTGAGTCGAAACCCGAAATCCGCCGTTTCAAGAATCATCCATCTTTGGCGAAACGAACGAAAACTGCAACTGATTACCAGCGGCGAAACGGTTGGAGAATATCTTGAAATTCTCGAAAGAGTCGGAATACACGAAAATAGAATTGAAAGATTAAAAGAAATTCTCGAAACTTACGGAATAGTTTCCATATTTTCGCTCGGCAAAATTTCCACCGAAAGCCGCGACGTTGATGAGAATTTAGTTTTAGCGACCGTGCTCGTCGGCAAGGTGGATTTTCTGATAACCAACGACAAATATCTCTTGGACATTTCCGCTGCCGACAAAAAGAAATTCAAGTTTCGTATTGTTTCGCCAATTGAGTTTTTGAAGGCGATTGGTGAGTGAATTTATTTTAATCATTGATGAAACCAAAAGACTTAATCAGGCAAACTCTTGCAGAAAAAATAGAACCTGTTTTATCAGAGTTTGATTTTACCTTTTTCAAATCATCCTTGAAATTTGTCAGGAAGTATGGCGATTTCAGACAAGAAATTAACACTCATTTGGATAGACATAACCGTGAAGATTTTTCTGTCGAATTTTATTTTTCATTCACGGTTGGTTCAAACATTTACTCGAAATGGCATTTATCGGAATATGGAAAAAAAGTTAATAATGATTGTTTAGCAAGTGAAATGTATTGGAATTTACGAGGTTGGAAATATACGAAACCTGACGTTGCACATATAAAAAATTTGGAAAAAGAAATGCGGGAACTTTTGGAAGACACATTATCGGTTGGTTTGCCGTTTCTTGAAAAATATTCTGATTGGGAAAATGCCGCGAATCGTTTTGTTAAGCAAAAATGGCTTCACGAAAAAGCCTGTGATTTTTATTTAATTGTCGGCAATAAAGAAAAGGCATATTGGGTTTTGACTGAGGCTCTGAAGTGTTGGAACCAATATCCAAAACGGACATTTTTCGGAGGAGAAAAGGAAGCAATAAAACTTCGATTTTCAAAACATTTCGGCGAGCAAATTAATTTGGAAAATTTTAACTGAAAAATTCAAAAACTATGGCAGATTTAACTTCAAATTTTGCGGGCATCAAATCGCCGAATCCGTTTTGGTTGGCGAGCGCACCGCCGACGAATATGGGTTCGATGATTGAGCGGGCGTTTGATGCGGGTTGGGGAGGCGCGGTTTGGAAGACTTTGGGCGAGCCGATTGTTAATGTTTCGTCAAGGTTGGCGGCGATTGATAACGGCACGTCGCGGATGATCGGGTTGAATAATATCGAACTGATTACGGATCGTTCTTTGGAAATTAATCTCAAGGAAATGTCTGAGTGCAAAAAGAAATATCCGAATCACGCGGTTATTGCGTCGTTAATGGTCGAATCAAAGAAGGAAGCGTGGCAGGAAATTACGAAACGGACGCAGGACACGGGTTGCGACGGTTTTGAACTGAATTTCGGCTGTCCGCACGGAATGAGCGAGCGCGGAATGGGCGCGGCGATGGGGCAAGTCCCCGAATATACCTGTATGGTCACGGAATGGGTCAAGGAAGTTTCAAATCTGCCCGTGATCGTCAAACTCACGCCGAACGTGACGCACATCGTTCCGCCGGGACGTGCGGCGCAAAAAGGCGGCGCGGACGCGGTTTCGTTGATAAACACGATAAATTCGGTGATTGGCGTTGATATTGACACGATGATTCCGTATCCGAACGTCAACGGAATGGCGGCGCACGGCGGTTATTGCGGCACGGCGGTCAAACCGATTGCGCTGAATATGGTTTCGGAGTTGGCGCGTGATGCGGAATTTAATATTCCGATTTCAGGAATCGGCGGGATAAATACCTGGCGCGATGCGGTTGAGTTTTTACTTTTGGGCGCGGGAAATGTTCAGGTTTGCACGGCGGTAATGCACTACGGTTATCGAATCGTCGAAGATATGATTGACGGTTTGAACAATTATCTGGACGAAAAAGGTTTCGCTTCGGTCAATGATATTGTCGGCAAATCAGTTTCGCGCGTAACCGATTGGGGAAATCTTGATTTGAATTATAAAGTCGTCGCCCGCGTTAATAATGAGCATTGTATAAAATGCAATCTCTGCTACGTCGCCTGCGAAGACGGAGCGCATCAATGTTTTGATTTTGACGAGAATAAATTTCCCGTCGTTGACGAACCGGAATGTGTCGGCTGTAATCTGTGCGCGTTGGTTTGCCCAAGTCCGGGTGCGATTTCGATGGTCAGATTGGACGACGGAAGCAATCCGAAGTCGTGGAAAGAACGGGAAGCGGCAATTAATCGCGGATAGAATTTGATAACTTCTATCAAGTTGATACTTTTATGGCTTAATTTTATCGCCGCGAATATCTTTGAAATTTACCATTCTTTTTGCATATCAACAAAAAATAGTTGATTTCATTTTGGTAATCTATGTTGCTTGCCGACTTTTAATTACAGCTTTTTCGCAGAAACCAAACGGATGAATACGAACAGAAAAAAGACAAAAAATATCCAGTCGTTTATTCCGTAAATCGAATAAAATATACCTGCCGACGTATCTTTACTGTAAACGTCGGCAAGGCTGTTGTTTAAAATCCAATTTGTCCAAAGAAAACCGTAAATAAACTTTTCGATTGCAAAAACGCCGACCAGCCATTTCACTTTATCGTAGTTTTTGGAGACGGAAATATAAGCTAATCCCCAAATGATTATCATTAATAATCCGAAATTGGACATAACTACCGGATCAACTTCGGGAATAACTGCATTGGTAAAAAACCGTGAATTTACCAATACGCCCAAAATATTCATTAACCCGGCAAGCACAAACCCTTTGGCGATTGTTTCATTTTTAATTGTCATAACTGTTTTGATTTATTGAATTAAGCACCCGAACAAATTTAGGTTATATTATTTTGACAAAAAAGGCAGAAACGCGAGTGCAAACGAGCGTGCAAAAAGTTGGAGTTTGACACGCTCCCTTGCGGTCGCGTTTCTGCCTTTGGTTTAAAACTGTTCAATGTGTAAATATACGGCAAAGCAGTCAGAAATCGTAGTTGAACGACTCGTTTTTTGCTCAATACCTACTCCAATTATAATAGATTTGAACTGTGTTTTCCCCAACCTGAAAGCTATTCGCAAGCAAAGTTTAATTCCAAAAAACAAAAGTCTAAAATCTGATTGAAATAAAAACATGTGTGCGTTGGTTTGTCCTTCGCGGGAAGCGATTTCGATGGTCAGATTAGATGACGGAAGCAATCCGCAAAGCTGGAAAGAACGCACAGGCAGTTAATGTTTATTTGAAAACAGTTAAAAATGGAGCGGTCTGAAAAATGAACCACTCCATTTTTTTTGAGGCACTCTTACGCTGATTCTTCTGTTCCGTTGCGGGACTCTTTTAACGGCAAATAGCCAAAACCAATTTCAGGAGTCTGAGCAAAAAAACTGAGCGGGCGACGAATATATGTGCCGATTCGCTCTCCGGTCGGTGATGCGGCGAGCGGGTAAAATGGTTCCATACACATTACGGTATCGCCCTGCTTGTCGAAAATGACGTTCATATGAGTTCCGCCGGCTGCCGGATATTTGAAAATAACGATACATGGTGTATCAATACTACTTTCTTTCAATACTGCGGGCGACACAAACTTTAATTCCATTCCAATTTTCGACGCTTCGCAAATTTTTTTCATCTCTTTGGGCGATACGCTACCGCCAGCGAGGAGCGCGTGTTGGTTAAAATCCACTAACAAACTGGTTTGCGAGTAATACGATCGTTTACCATGCAAAGCCATTGCCGACATCCACCAACTGATTGATGCCGCCCAGCAAGCATTTGAATGCTGTTGTCCTTCTGCTTTTATTTTTTTCCTGTAGTCGTAACCCATAATAATTTCTCCTATATTCTTAAATTCGTTTTCTATAGATATAAAAACAATCCTCAAACATAATAATTCGGGAGAAACATTTAGTCACCACCCACTTGGGTAGTTATTTCAACCCTAAAGCACTTAGAGCAAGTTCGTAATTAATGTGTGGCAAAAAGGCAGAAACCAAGGGTGCGAACTATTATGCTGAATCTCGTATGTTAGCACGCTCCCTTGCGGTCGCGTTTCTGCCTTCAAATTGATAACTTTTGAAACGGAAAATAACTCAATAATTATATTAATTTTCCAAAATTTCTCTAATTTTAGTTGCCAAAATCGAAGGTGTAAAGGGTTTTGGCAAAAAATAAACATCTTCTTCCAAAACTCCGTGTTTTGAGATAATATCGTCGGTGTAGCCGGACATATATAGAACGGTCGTTTCGGGATGAATCGCTTTTATTTTTTCGGCTAATTCCCTGCCGTTCATTCGCGGCATAATTACGTCGGTCAATAAAAGATGGATTGGATGTTTGTAAAGTTCGGCTAATTGAATTGCCTTCATTCCGCTTTCGGCTTCAAAAACCTGATAACCCAACACGTTTAAAACCTCGACAGCGGCGCGGCGGATTTGTTCTTCGTCTTCGACCAGCAAAATCGTTTCGTTGCCGCTCGGAATTTTTGCGGGGGTTTCCGGCACGGAAATTACCGCCGGTTTGTCAATTCGCGGAAATTGAATGGAAAATGAAGTTCCTTCATCTATTTGTGTATCAACCCAGATAAATCCGTTTGATTGTTTAACAATTCCGTAAACTGTCGCCAAACCTAATCCGGTTCCCTTGCTCGCCTCTTTAGTCGTGAAAAAAGGTTCAAAAATACGATGCCGTGTACTTTTATCCATTCCGATTCCGGTGTCGGTAACGGTTAATTGAATATATGATCCGCTCGGTTGGGTTTTTAGTTTTTTAGAATATCTATTGATAACGATATTTGAAGTATCAATCACCAATTTTCCGCCGTCAGGCATCGCATCTCTGGCGTTGACCGCCAAATTCATCAAAACCTGAGTAATTTGATGTTGATCAACAAAACAAACACCGAGATCAGGATCGAGTTTCAATTCGATTTCAATGTCTTCGCCAATCAAAGAAATCAAAATTTTGGTAAATTCCTTGACGACTTGGTTCAGCAAAACCGGATTCGGCTGAAGAGTCTGTTTTCGTCCGAAGGCAAGAAGTTGACGAACCATTATTGCCGCATTGTCGGTTACGGCTTTGATTTCATCAATTCTAAATATGACCGGACTATCCGGTGGAAGCTGCAATTTCAGCATATCAATATGCAGCATTATGACGGCGAGAAAATTGTTAAAATCGTGTGCGACACCGCCGGCAAGTCTGCCGATGGCTTCGACTTTTCCCGATTGTCTTTGTTTTTCTTCCGATTCGAGATAGGCAAGTTCTGTTTCCTTGGCAGCGGTTATATCCTGTTTTGTTCCCCAAAGCCTGACAAGCTGTTCATTTTCAACATTTCCGAGTAAATTATTGACAAAATATTTATTATTTCCATTTTTGTCCTTCTCGGTCGTTTCGCTATTTACGATATTGTAGTCCGATATGATAAAGGATTTTAGATATTCCTGATGTTCTTGGTCTTCGAGTTTAAGAAATTCTTCTAACCTTTTTCCAACTAAATCGGATGTTTGTGCATAACCGTATTGCGCTGCCATTGCTTTGTTGCATTCTGCAATGTAGCCGTTTTTGTAAAGTAAATCTATCTGTTCTTTTGGTAAAAGATTGACTGAAATCGGCGTTTCCAATTCCAAACGCCAGATTCCCTCGCTGCTTTGTTCGATAAATGTGCGGTAACGCTCTTCGGAATGTTTATATTTTTCCTGATTCTTTCGGCTTTCGGTGATGTCATAAACAAAAGCAACACAAAATTCATCATCAATCCGACGAGCATAAACTTCGCCCCAAACAGTCGTGCCGTCTTTGCGTCTAAACTCCCAAACATTTTTTTCCATTTTGCCGGCAAAAAGTCTTTGCTTACTTTCAGCCAGCCGTTCGGCATCTTTCGGTTGAATAAAATCGAGAATGTTTTTACCGATTATTTCTTCAAATTCATACCCCAAAAAAGAACAGGCAGATTCGTTTACATAACAATAAATCCCGTCTTTTTCCGCAACAAAGATTGGATTCGGCGAAAGTTCAAAAATTTTCTTGAAATATTCAGTTTTATTAAGACTGAAGGTTTGCTTTGCTAAAATAAGTTTCTCCTCGACAAGGGTCGTTGCATTTTTCATCAGTTTCAATCGTAGGAGATAATTTATTTTGATGTATTTGTAGAGTTGAACTTATTATTATCACGATTTTTAAAATAAACAAAATGGAATTTGTAAAAATATCGGCACCTTGTTTTTAATCTGAACTTTCTTTATTTTGAGTGTGATTGGTTTTCTTTTTGACGAAATACGTAAGCTAAAATCTCCGCGACTGCGCCGAAAAATTCGACCGGAATAATCTGATTCGGCTCGACAAGTTTATAAAGCGCACGCGCCAGCGGTTTATTTTCAACCAACGGAATATTATTTTCTTTGGCAATTTCGCGGATTTTAGCCGCTGATTTATCCGCACCTTTGGCAACGACTATCGGCGCGGCATCTTTGTCTTTATCGTAACGCAAAGCTATCGAAATATGTGTCGGATTCGTGATAATGACCGAAGCCGTCGGAACTTCCGCCATCGAGCGTTTCTGCACGAGCGCACGCGCGGCGCGGCGGCGTTGACCTTTGATAAACGGATCGCCTTCCGATTGTTTATACTCGTCTTTAATATCCTGTTTGCTCATCTTGAGAGATTTTTCGTGTTTATAAATCGAATAACCGTAATCGGCAAAAGCAAAAACGAGCATTACAAGACCACATTTAAAGGACAAATTAAAAAGCGTCGAACCGAGAGTTGCGGCAATTGTTTGAACGGGCGCGTTTATCAAAGTCGGTGCATTTTCAACGACCGGCGATAGAACTCCATAAGCTACGTAAGATAAAATTATCAGTTTCAAAGTTGATTTCAATAAATTTACAACCGAATCGAGTCCGAAAATCTTTTTAATATTTTTCGCCGGATTAAACTTATCCGCTTTCGGCTTAAATCCTTCGCCTGAAAGAACTAAACCGCCTTGAGCAAAATTCCCTGCCAAGCCCGCACTTAAAGAAACTGCCACAATCGGAATAGCGATCAATGCCAGTAGTTTTATTGCCTCTAAGAATAATTGGTGAACATCTGTCGTCGTAAAAGCACGCGGATCGGCAATTTTATGACCTAAATTGTTGATGTAATTGCCGAAATTTGCAAATAAATCTTTTCCGAAAATGCTTGTTGCAAAAACTGCCGTAAGAAAGGCAAATGCAGTCGGAAGTTCCGCGCCGCGAGCGATCTGTCCTTTTTTCTTCGCGTCCTCCCGACGCTTGGGAGTCGCTTTTTCAGTTTTTTCTCCAGATTGCGACATTTACATTGCTCCCAAAACGTGTACTAAACCGTAATACATATTTCCCAAAACATCCCGAAAAGCGTTCGGCATAAAATACAGAGCCGCGCCGATGAGCCACAAACCGACACCGATCTTTATTGGAAATCCTAAAATAAAAACTTGAAACTGCGGTGCGGTTCGTCCGAAAAACTCTAAAGCTAATTCTACTGCCAATAAAACAATCAAAGCCGGCGCGGCTAAAGTTACGCCGACAACTAAGGCGTTTGCCGATAATTTCAAGAAAATATCAAGCAATTCCGCCGTCATTACAAAACTTCCCGGCGCGGTCGTCGAAAAACTTTTAACGGTCGCAGCTAAAAACCAATGATGTCCGTCCGCACCGAGTAAAACCATTAAAGCCATCATTTGCGCGATTGTTCCGAGCGCGGTCGTCTGCGCTTTGGTCGAAGGATCAATTGTTCCGGCGAGCGCAAATCCCATTTGCGAACCGAGAAAATGCGCCGCGAGTTCAAAACCGAGAAAAACGAGTTTCCCGACAAATCCCATCGCCATTCCAATAACGAGTTCACCGATCAGGATCAATGAAAAAGCATAAATTTCATCGGGCGGAGTTTGAATTTTTGTCGTAATTATTGGTGTTAAAGCGATTGATAAAACGAAGGCGAGAATAATTCTGATTTTCGGAGTCGCCGCACCGTGCGACCAAAACGGCGCAAAAGTGACCAAACCTCCAACTCGCGCCAAAACGACAAGAAAGACAAGTAATGGATGTAATGGAATTTCAAAAGTTTCCATAAAAGCCGGATCGCCGGGAGCGCAGGCTGCCAGCCTGCATCGTCGCGTAAGCGGCGAAATGAAGGTTAGAATTAAATCGAGATAATTGAAATCACACGCTTTTTCGCGCTCACGCGCTCATGCAGGCTGGCAGCCTGCGCTCCAGTCATTTTATAAATGGTGTAAAATCGCTGAGAATATTTGTCGTAAAAGTTGTCAGAACGCGGAGAAGCCAAGGAAAAGTTACAATAAACACAATAAAAATGGCGACGACGCGCGGTGCAAATGAAAATGTTTGGTCTTGTATCGAAGTCAAAGTTTGAATCAAACTGACGACGACACCGATAATTACAGCGGTTGCAAGCATCGGCAAAACGATCCACATCAGCGTTTCCAACGCGCTTTGAATTAAAGTTGTAACTTGAGCATCTGTCATAAAATTATTAAAGACGGAACGCGAACTTTAGTTCGCCCGTTAAAAAGCGACCGGCGAACTAAAGTTCGCGCTCCGCCTTACATCACGCTTTTGACCAGCGAACTGATGATTAAATACCAACCGTCAACCATCACGAATAACAGTATTTTCAAAGGCATTGAAACGATTACCGGCGGCAATTGCATCATTCCCATCGAGAGCAAAACGCTGGAAACCGCCAAGTCAATTACGAGAAATGGAAGAAATAGAACGAATCCGATTTGAAATGCCGTTTTTAGTTCGGAAATCATAAATGCCGGAATCAAAGCCGTTGTCGGAACATCGTTCGCGGTCGCCGGACGCGGGCTTTTTGATATTCTCAGGAAAAGAGCCAAATCTTTTTCGCGCGTGTGTTTAAGCATATATGCGCGGAGCGGAACGAGTCCTTTTTCGAGTGCTTCAGATTGGGAAATTTCGCCTTCGGACATTGGCAAATACGCTTCGTTATAAACCTGCGTCAGCGTCGGACTCATTACGAAAAGCGTGATAAAAAGCGATAATCCGAGCAAAACCTGATTGTTCGGAGTTTCCTGCGTGCCGAGTGCCTGTCGCAAAAAGTGGAAAACGACGATCAGGCGCGTGAAGCACGTCATCGAGATCAAAACCGCTGGAATAAAACTCAGAAGCGTCAGCAAAACAATGATTTGCAGAGGCATCGAGCTTCCGACCGTTTCATCTAATTTTACGGTTTTTTCCTTTTCCTTCGGCGAAGCAGACGGATTCGGCTGAGCGTTTATCGCCAGCGGCGCGATAAATGACAAAAACAGAAAAAATACAAATGACAAAATTACTTTCTTCATTAGATTTTGCCTCCATTTTCATTCCAAACATTCAAGCGATTCTGCGCTGTTTTTAATTCTTTGCCGAATGAGGCATTTTCTTCCGCTAACAGATCCGAAACGGATTTCGGTTTTTTCTCGACCAAATTTTCTTCTTCGTATTCTTCGGCTAAAAGCGTAAAGGATTGAGCGGTCGAACCGACGAGCAAAATTCTTTCACCAAAACGAATCGCACATATAGTTTGTCCATTTGCGACCGAAACCGACGACATAATTTTTAAATCCGGCGCGTCTTCCGCAACAACCGTTTTGACACCGAAAAGTCCGTATTTTCTCACGCCCCACGCGCCGAAGAAAAGCAGACCGATAATCAGAAACATTGCTCCGAAGGTTTTAAAGAGCATACTTCCCGAAGTCGGTTCGGGATTCGCCGCTGTTTGATCATTTTGCATAAATGGTAAACGGTCGTTTTCACCCATAATTTCAGCGTTTTGCGCGTTTGGCTGATTTGCAGTTTCCTGTGCTGATGAATTTGAGATAAATCCGAACAGCGCGAAAAGCAAAATTAATATTGTCGGAAAAAGTTTGAATTTCATCAATTTTTTTGTAAAACGATTTCGTTGATGCGAAGTCCGGCGCGGTCTTCAATGACGATGATTTCGCCGCGCACAAGCGTTTGATTATCGGCGCGAACGTCAACTCCCTCGCCTGTCGAACGTGTTAATCTGATTATGCTCGAATCTTCGAGTTCCAAAATCTCGCTGATCTTCATTTTCGTCGAACCGAGTTCGATGGAAAGCGAGAGATTTACATCCATAAAATCGCTCCACGATTCGATAATTTTTTCGTTTTCGGTTTTCATTTTTGTTTAGAGTTGAACGATAAAATCCGTTATATAAATGGCGTGAACTTCCGGTTCAGCGGCAGCGGCTTGCGCGGCTTTGAGCAAATCTTTGCGAAGTTTTGTTTTACCTTCAACAGAGAGAATTTCTTCGGAAGACTTGTCAGATAAAACCGCCAGCATTGCATTGCGAACACGAGTCATAAAGAGCTGTTCCGGCTTTTCGCTTCCTTCGCTTTCACCGATTCCGAGACTGACGCTCATTCGCAAATATCTGGCTTGTTCCGTGTCGGCGAGATTGACGATAAAGGGCTGAAGTTCGATGATATGTTTAACATCTTCATCCTCCGGCAAAGCTGATTTCAAAGTTTTACTCGATTTGGAAGATGTTTTCGCCGACACTTCTTCATCGTCTGCCGCTTCTTCTTCATCGGGATTAGAGTTTGATTTTTTATTGGCTTTAACCGTTTCTTCTGCAGTTCCTGAACTCCTCATAAAAAAATACGCGCCCGCGCCGCCGCCGCCGATAACTAAAACTGCCAAAATAATAATAATTAGAAATTTGCTGCTTTTTTTCTTTTCAGGCGCGACAACTGTTTCGTTTGACGCGACCGTGTTTTCCGGTGCTTGTTCTGACATAGGAATTCCTCCGAATTGATGTTTAGCGAAATGCGTGCCAAACACTAAATTGTTAGATTTGTTAAGTTTTTACTACAGAATTGAGATATATTTTGAAATTTTTCGACTTAATTTTGACGAGGTGCGTCAATGAACCGACACTTCAAATACGAAAATCCGAGGGCAAATTTATAAATTGCCTTCGGACTCAAAGTTTTTTAGCTGGGAGCGCACGCATCCTTGCGTGCCACGTCGTTTGAAAAAACGGCGTGAAAGCCTCTGCTTTTTCAAACCTTAATTTATTGCAAAGGCTTTTTCGTGCTATTGCACTCAGCACGCAGGGATGCGTGCGCTCCCAGTGAAATCTGTATTAATTAATCCAATCGAACGACCTTTCCGCTTTCGAGTTCATAAACGGCACGGATTATCGTCAGTTCGCCTTCTTTAACCGCTTTTTTGATGATCGGACTATTTGCCAAAACATCTTTTGCGCTCTGCTGAACATTCAATTCAACACACGAATTGTTCATTTTTCCGCCCAAAGGACAAGATTTTGAACTTTCCAAGGCAGGAGCGATTTTATTAACAATTGCCGAAAGGTTTTTCGTCGGCATTTTTTCATTTGAAACCGTCGCCGCAACCGCACCACAGCTTTCGTGTCCCAAAATTACTATAACCTTTGAATGAAGATGCTCGACGGCGTATTCGATACTTCCCAATGAAATCGGGTCGGCAATATTTCCGGCGGCACGGACGACGAATAATTCGCCCAGATTTTTGTCAAAAACCAATTCCGGCGGCACGCGGCTGTCAGCGCATCCGAGAATGATAACTTCCGGTTTTTGACCTTTGGTTAATTGTTTTCGAATGGAAATAAAGCTCGCATTTGTATGTTTTCCGGCGATAAATTTTTCGTTTCCTTTGATCAGATCATTCCAGATTTGGTCGGCAGACCTTCCGCTTTCATCTTTTTTCTTGTCGCCGTGTTGTTCATCTTTTTCGGCTTCTTTTTCAGTATTTCCCGATTCATTCTTTTCGGTTTCTGAGGGTTTTTCTGATCCTTTTTCTTCAGAATCTGCCTCCGAATCTTCTTCATCAAGATTTTCTTTGGGCTTTTTCTTTTTAGATTTGCTTTTCTTCGCCGCGTCCGCTGTTGAACTGCAACCGCTTAAAAGCACAGTTCCCGCAGAAACTGAAAGCATTAAAATCAAACTGAATGATAAAAGTCGAAAAATTGTTCGGATGTTATTTGTCATAAGATTTGGGTGATTTACAGATTTCATTTTTGAGATTGTTTCGTTTTAGGTTTCTTCGGAATTTCATCCGGTTCGCCGATTTTTACTGCGCCTTCTTCGAGTAGTTTTTTTCTGATCTTTTGTTTTTCCGTCAATTTTTCATTGATCAATTCCGAATCTACTTCACCGGAAATTTCTTCGACTTTGTCAGTAGATTTTTTCTCGGAAGTTTTTTTCGGTGAATCCGAAGGAACTTTAGTTTGTTTTGTCGGATTTTCTTCCACAACTGATGGTTTAATATCAGGATTTTCTTTTTCCGATCCTTCACTTTTTTCTAATTGATTGAGCCGCAAAACCGTAATACTGATGCGTCGGTTTGCCTGTGCGAAAGGATCATCAGGAATCAAAGGTTCGGTGTCGGCATAGCCGATGATGCGGTGAATTTGTTCGGGTTTGACGCACATTGATTCAAGCACACGGCGTGCGGCATTGGCGCGGTCGGCTGAAAGTTCCCAGTTTGTGTAACCTTTTTCGGACGGAAAAACGTAGCTGTCGGTATGACCGCCGATGTTGATCTTATTGGGCAACGCGCAAATGTCTTCGGCGATTTCTTCTAAAATCGCTTTTGCCTCGACAGTTAATTCCGCACTTCCAGAAGGAAAGGAAACGCGCTCGGCTTTGTCAATTAACTGAATCCGCAAACCTTCTTCGGTAACGTCAATCCGCACTTGCTCTTTGTATTTCGTAAATTCGGGACGCGTCTGAAACTTTTTCTGCAAAGTTTGAGCGACGCTGAAAAGAGTCTGTTCGTCGTCTTTTGAAGTTAAACTCGATGGCTCCTTGCTGACCTTTTTTGCTTGAGAAAGAATGCCGCCGTCTGTCGAATCGAAAACACCCGGCGACCGGAAATAATTGGCAATGGATTCTTTGAGTTTGGTGTCGGCTTGCGAAACGAGCCACAAAACCAAAAACAAAGCCATCATCGCGGTAACGAAATCGGCATACGCCACTTTCCACGCGCCGCCGTGATGTGCGCCGTGTCCTTTAGCTTTTTTCGGTCTGCGGCGTGGTTTCGGTTGTTCTTGATTCTGATCCATAAAATTAATTGTGAATGGTGAATTATAAATTGTGAATTGTTTTAATTAATCATTCACAATTCATAGTTCACCATTATCTCGGTTTGATGTCTTTCAGAAGCGGTTCGATTTCGACAGTTGAAGGACGGTCAAAACTAAAGATTGTTTTTCGTGAAAACTCGACGGCAGTTGCCGGTGCAGCACCGAAAGCAAATGCGACAAGTCCTGTTTTAATACAATTAAAATACTTTCCTTCATCAGCGGCTAAATTTTCTAAATTCGCGGCAACGGGTGCGAGAAAACCATAAGAAAGCAGTAAGCCCAAAAATGTTCCGACAAGAGCCGCACCGATGTGATGACCGAGTTCTTCGGGTGAACCGTCCAAATGCTGCATCGTGACCACAATTCCCAAAACCGCCGCGACGATTCCCAAACCGGGAAGCGCGTCGGAAGCTCTCTGCAAAAGCCCCGGCACAATTGCCGCTTCTTCGTGATGAGTTTCAAGTTCGGATTCGAGCATCATTTCGAGTTCTTCGGGCGAACAAGCACCGTTGACAAGCATTTTCATCGCATCGCAGAAAAAATCTACGGCGTGATGATTGCCGACAAAACTCGGATATTTTGTAAAAATTGACGATGAACCCGGATTATTGACATCTTCTTCCAAAGAAAGAAGTCCGCCTTTTTTTGAATTTACATAAATGTCGTATTGCATCTGTAAAACTTCCAAATAGACATTTTTATTGTAAGGCGAGCCTTTTAATGCAAGAGTTAAAGAAGAAGCGATTCGCAACAGATATTTCAAAGGATTTGCCGCGACCGTTGCGCCGATCACAGCTCCGCCGATAACCACGAATTCCGATGGCTGAATGAGTGCGCCGAGCGGACCGTTAATCATCAGGAATCCGCCGATGACGCTTAAAAACACAACAATAATGCCGATTATGACAAACATAAAATTATAATCACCCCAAAAAATTGAGTAGTTCTTTCTTAAAAGATAACCACAGATAAACAAGGCTATGTGGGAGTTAAAAAATCCCGTTCATCTGTGGTCAAATTTTGTGGAAGATAAAAGCTAAACCTTGCTTGAAATTCTGCAACTGCGGGAGCCAAGCGGTTTATCGCTCAATTTACATATCGGCATCGAATCGAAAAACTTTAGACGATTTGTAACAAATCTTGGAAAGTTTGATTCAGGGTCGTGATTACCCGTGAATTTGCCTGAAAACCTCTTTGGGCTTCGATCAAACTGACAAATTCATTTGTAATATTGACATTACTCTGCTCCAAATATCCGCCAGCAATCAGACCGCGACCGCCTGTTCCCGGCTCGCCGATAGTCGGTTGCCCCGATGATAATGTTTCACCGAACATATTTCCGCCGATTCTTTGCAGACTTTCTTCCGAACCGAAAGTTGCCACGGCATATTGCCCGATGACTCTCGTTTGTCCGTTTGTAAATACGCCGTAAATTGCTCCGCTGGCATCAACCGCCGCTCCGCTTAATTGACCGGAAGTATAGCCGTCTTGAATTGTCGCCGAAACATACGAAGTTTGGTCATAACTCGTGAAATTTTCCGCACCCGGCGTGCCGTCGGCATTTGTTTCACGCATATTTATTTCAATCGAAGGCAGAACCGCGCCGCCTAGCTGAGTTTGATCGGGAACAATCGAAAGGCTTGTTGGCGAGGTTAAAGTTCCATTTGCATCAAACGTGAAACTTACCGGATTTGCATCTGCTGCCGCGCCATCAACGCTGGTTTGAACAGCTACCCCATCAAGAGTTCCGCTCATTTGAAACGAACCATCCGGCTGTCTTGTAAATGTCAAATCCACAGTTCTCTGTGTTCCGCGTGAATCATAAACCTGAATCGTCGAATGAAAAGGCGTAACTATATCAGGATCTGAATTAAGATTCATTCGCAAGGTTGCATTTCTCGTAACTTGCGGCGCAATCGTTTGACCGAGCGGAAGACGAAGCGAACTTGTTGTTGTTCCCGGCGGAATTACTCCATTTTGCGCCATAAAACCCTGAACATTTCCGCCATTTGAAGATAAAAGATAACCTTGATTATTCACCGTAAAATCTCCGGCGCGGGTATATCCTGATGTTCCATCGGTGTTTTTTACGACGAAGTAACCGTTTCCCTGAATTGCGGCGTGAAGCGGCGAACCCGATTCACTTAAGTTTCCCTGTTCAAAATTTGTATGAATCGCGCTCGTTCTGACACCGTTGCCGGTTTGCAAACCATTTCCCGCGCCGTTCAGACGTGCGCCGTAGGAATTGGCGAAGACATCAGCAAAAGTGATCGAACCACTGCGGAAACCGATAGTGTTTGCATTGGCGATATTATTTCCGACAACGCTCAGAGCGTTTGAATTGGCATTTAAGCCCGAAAGTGATGTGTTAAAAGAAAAAGACATTTTATTTGTTCTCCGTTTTTTTTATTTTGCTACAGTATTAGGGTCAGAAGTTTGCGGATTCCGTGTTCCTAATTGCTGCATTTGATAGGCTAATTGCTCGATTGATTGGCGGATTCCGACAAGCTGATCGAGCGAATTGAATTGCGCTAATTGCGCGACGAATTCCGTTCCGTCTTGCGGTTGGAGCGGATCTTGATTTTTAAGTTGGGCGACGAGCAGAGTCATGAATAAATCCCGTTCGGATGTTTGACTCGCGCCGTTGTTTCCTGACGACGAAAGATTCGAGTTCGCCGATGTTATTGAATTAATGTTCATCTTTTTTTACCAAAGTTTTGCGCGGCTTTTTACGCCCGCAGATTAACCAGACGATCCGCCGGATTTTCCGCCGTTTCGCCTTCGTTTTCTACATTTCCATTAAAACCGAACGCGTTGCCACGTTCCGTTTCATTTTGCCGCGACTCTTTTTCGCGGTGTTCATTTCCGCTTGACTGATTCGGATTGCAGGAAACCTCCAATCTTTCAACCTGCCAGCCGGAATTCTGCAAAGAATCCCGAAGTTGTCCGAGACTTTCTGCGAGAATGTGCCGCGCCGATTCATTTTCGGTGCGAATATGTGCGGTGATTTTTCCCGCCGCATCTTTTTCCAATTTGATTTCGACTTCGCCCAATTCCGCCGGATTCAGTCGCATTTTTAACAAATGTTTCTCTTCAGATTTTTGGATAAAACCGGCTAATTCGATAATTTTCGGCTCGATTTGCTCGAAAACCGCATTGCTATTAAATAAAGAATTCGCAACCGATTCGACAGTTTTCTGTTCATTTGAAACGGATTTCAAGAATTTATCAAAACTTAATCCTGAAAATTCATTTGAGAAATTCAACGGTTTAAGAGGTTTATGAGTCGGTTTTTCCACCGAATTATTCATAATTTTTGAAATATTTTGTTCGCTTTGCAGACTCGAAATTCGGTCGGAAACAAAATCGGGTTTTTGAATATCGTTTTGTGAATTCAAGGTTGAATCGAGAATTGGCAGATTTTCATAGTTTGGCAACACTTCTTTTTGATCGTTCAGCCCGTTTGATTCATTAACTTCCTTATTCAAAGTTTCGCGCAACTTAATGTTTGCAACTGTATTTGTTGTTAAAATTTGATTTTGAATCGTGGAATTAATACTCAAATCCCGAAGCTGAGATTCAGGTGTTTGTTGCTGGTTTTGCTCTGAAATACTAATTTGCTGATTGGTTATTTCTTTAATTTTCGGGCGTTCATTTAAGAAAACATCCAAAACTTTACTCAAAGGCTTTGACACATTATATGTTTTTTCAACACTATTTTCGGTGTTTGATTTCGCATTACTTTCTTTAAAAATTTCAGTTTTATTTGAAGATGAAATTTCCGAATTTTCTTCGCTTTTTACTACTTCAAACCGATTTGTTTCGCCATCAAAAAGATAGTTTGATTTTTCGTTTTGAGTAGAATCCTGGTTTGAATTTCGGGTTTGATTTGAAAATCGGGATTGAATTTTTTCATTCTCCGTTTGCAGTTCAGGCTTAACGGTTTCTGGGAGTTTAATTATTTTCGGCTCAATTTCTTCAATTTGTTCCGTTATAATTTCAACATCAATCTTGTCAAAATCTAAAAGTCCGGTAATTTCGGTTTTAATTCGGCTTTGATCGAGTCTTAAATCTTCAACTTCAAGTTTTTCAGGTGCAAAATCTTGCGGTTCAAACTTTTTTGCAAATTGATTTAAATCTTCTTCAATCAAAACTTTTCCGGCGGAAATATTTTCTTTTTTTATCGAAAAATCAATTTCTCCGGTTTCAAAAATTGTCGGATTCTCAGATTTTAACGGCTCGGAATCTTTCCTGACTGATGTTTCCAAAGAAATTATTTCTTGATTTTCAATCTTCAAAAACGGATATTCCACTTTGTTTTCAATGGCTTTTGCCGAAAGTTTTGCTTCCGGCAAATCGAGAGTATTTTCCTGATTTAAAATAAACTGCTCCGTTAGTTTTGAGTTTTGCTCATTTACCGAACTTGAAAAATGTTCTTCAACAGGAATTTCAAGTTGAAAAATCGGTTCATTTTCAATCTTTAAATCTGACAATTTTACTTCTGATCTATCAAATTTCAGGAAATCATCTTCTTTAATTTCGATTGAATCGGCTTGAGTTTTTCGCTCATTATTTTCAAACAAATTCGACTTTTCGGAAAAATTCGGGATATTTTTGTAATGAGAACTTTTTTCTTTTTCAATTACAGCCGGATTTATATCTTCCCAAAAACCGGACAGCGGCGTAATTTTATTAATTTGTTCCGTTGTATCTACTTTTCCCAAAAAACTCGTGTGATTGATAAATCCGAGTTTATTATCAATTTTCAAGTCGGTTTTCAGGGATTTATGCTCGCCGTTTTCATTTGCGAAAGTTAAAATCCTGTCATTTTCAATATCGGTATTTTCTTGCTCAAAAACCTGATCTTGATTCGGCGTTTTAACAAAAAGTCGGTTTTCGTCTGAATTAATGATTTTGATACTTTGCGGAATTATTTTGGCTTCCGGTTGCGGTGGCGAAAAGACATTGAAAATCGCCGTAAAATCCTGGGCTAAATCTTCGTTTCCATCAAACGAAGCATTTGTTTTCGCATCAAAACTATCGAAATTGTTAAAGGAAATTAATTTAATCATTGTGTCATTTTTCGGGCAAAATTTGCTGAAACTAATTCGTCAATGGCGGTTTGTTCTTGTCTATCGGATTCCGTTTTATGGCGCGATGCTTGAGTTTCGCGCAGACGATTGGTGATTTTCACGGCGCGTGTCGCAGCGGCGACCGTTTCACTTTGTTTAGAGCAAGCCATTTTTTTTTGTTCCAAAAAGGCTTCGGCATCGCGGCGGTTTTTACCAAGGGCGGAAATGTGATTTGAATTCATTTCCAATTCAAATACATTTATCGTTTGACCGGACTGCAAACGGCTCGTATATTTTTCGATTGCGTCTTGCCTCATCTGTTCGATTTGTCTGATTCTATCAACGGCTTTTTCCACTTCATTCTGCATTTGAGTCAGAACAATATGTTCTTTTTCCTCACGCATTTCGCGAACGTTGTGGACGGTTTGCAATGTAAATTTAAATTTTTTCATTATTTTGGGATTCTTCTATAATGTTAATTAGTGGTTTTTATAGACATTAATTTTTCAATCGAATCTGAAAATCCGGCTTCTTCGTCGCCCGACTGTTTGAGAAAAGCCAACATTTCTTCGTGGCGGGCAATTGCCAGATCAATAACTTTGTTGCTGCCGAGTTGATACGCGCCGATGTTAATTAAATCTTCGGCTTTTTGATAGGCGGCGAGAAGTTCGCGGATTTGTCCGGCTTGAAGTTTGTGATCGCGTTCCGCGACAGTTCCGAAAAGTCTTGACGCGCTGTGCAAAACGTCTATGCAGGGATAATGATTTTGCGATGCTAATTGCCGCGACAAAACTATATGACCATCAAGAATCGAGCGAACCGCGTCGGCAATCGGCTCGTTCATATCGTCGCCTTCGACAAGAACCGTATAAAATCCCGTGATCGAACCGCCACCTTCAAATTTTCCGGCGCGTTCGAGCAATCTCGGAAGAAGTGCAAATACCGAAGGCGTATAACCTTTTGACGAAGGCGGTTCGCCTGCCGCGAG
Organism: Pyrinomonadales bacterium; assembly: GCA_038251885.1. Taxonomy (GTDB): domain Bacteria; phylum Acidobacteriota; class Blastocatellia; order Pyrinomonadales; family Pyrinomonadaceae; genus JAHCHG01. The sequence goes on from JBBSAX010000021.1 coordinate 33,671, forward strand.
TCCGATCTCACGTTGCGCCATACAAAAACGCGTGACGGAATCCATAATTAAGAGAACATTCGCGCCGCAATCTTTGAAATACTCGGCAATCGCCGTTGCTGCCAGAGCGGCGCGGATTCTGACCAGAGCGGAATCGTCCGAAGTTGAAACAACAACGACCGAGCGCGACATTCCTTCTTCGCCGAGTTCGTTTTCGATAAATTCCCGAACTTCGCGCCCGCGTTCGCCGATCAGTGCGATAACATTAATGTCAGCCGCCGAACGCTTTGCCATCATTCCCAAAAGTGTTGATTTGCCAACGCCGGAACCACCGAAAATTCCGATTCTTTGTCCCGCGCCGACCGTCAAAAGTCCATCAATCACACGAACGCCCGTTTCTAGCGGTTCTTCGATATTTGCGCGTGAAAGCGGATTTGTCGCCGTTCGATTTAATGGATAACTGATTTCTGTTTTAATTTCGCCGAAGCCGTCGAGCGGGCGACCGAGCGCGTCAATCGTTCTGCCTAAAAGATTTTCACCGACACCGATTTCACTTTTGACTCCGGCGGCAACTACAGTTTCGCCGACTCTGACGGGCGGCATTTGTCCGAGCGGCATTAACAGAACATTATTGTCGCGGAAACCGACGACTTCGAGCATCGTATTTCGTCCGCCTTGTTGCGAATCCAAATAACATAAATCACCGACCGAAACCGCCGGACCTTGCGATTCGACGATCAAACCAACCGCACGAGTTACTCGTCCGAGCGATTTGATCGTGTCAATCTTTTCTAATTTTTGGCGATAAGCAGAAATCATAATTGTTAATGATGAATGTAAGAGATTTTGTCTTAATTCATAATTCATCATTAATAATTCATCATTTTCCTAAAAGTCCGTGGGCGATTTCGTCAAATTGCGATTCGATGCGGGCATCAATATCGCCTGTTTCGGTTTGGATCAAACAACCGCCGACGGAGATCGAGCGGTCTTCGATGATTTCGAGTGAACCGTGAAAATCGAGTTTTTCGCGGTGTGATTGAACGAATGAAAAATCATCCGGGTTCAAAAATACTTGCGCCGTTGCGCGATTGTTCAATCTTTTTAAGGAAACTTTTACGAGCGTCAAAGCAATTTCGCGGTCAATCGAAACTTCGCGCTGAACAATTTTTTTGGCGATTTCGATTGCCAGTTCGACCAATTGAGTTTCTGATCCGGCGATAATTCCAGCTTGCAGGTTGGAAATTTTCTCGACTGTTTCTGCAAAATTAAGCCGCATCTGATTAACTTGAGTTTCCACTTCCGCATCTATGCTGTTTTGAGCAAACTGCAAACCTTTTTCCCGCGCGGCGAATTCGATTGTTTCTTTATCTTTTTCAGCTTGAACGATGATTTTCGCGGCTTCTTCACGAGCGTTTTGCAAAATATCTTCTTCGGTTGTTTCCGTAAAAACTTCTTCCTGAATAACTTCGACAACTTTTTTAACCGGCTCTAAATTTTCCAGACTCGGAAATGCGAAACTCGAACTATTTTCAAAAGACGGTTGAACTGCACCGATTTCCGGTATCGAAAATGATATAAAATTTTCCGCCGCGTGTTTCTTGACGACTTTAGCTAACATACTCATCTTCGCCACCTCCGCTGCCGCCTAAGCTGACAATTCCCTGCTCGTCCAATTCGCGCAGAACTTCGATAATTTCGCGTTGTGCGCCGCTGACATCTTTCATTTTGACTTGTCCCATAAAGTCCATTTCTTCCTTCATCATTTCGACGGCGCGGCTCGACATATTCGAGTAGAAACGGTCTTGCAGTTCTTCAACAGTTCCCTTTAGTGCAAGCGCGAGAACTTTCTTGTCAACGCGCTGCATAATTTCGCGGATTCCGATGTCGTCAATCAGCAGAAGGTCTTCAAATGTCACCATCAAATTGCGGATTTCAAGCGAAAGATCGGGATTGTTGTCTTCGATTTGTTCGAGCATCATTCCCATCGTTTCGCGGTCCAAACGGTTACAAATCTCGGCAACTGAACGAATGCCGCCGACCGTCGTGCGTCCCATTCCTTTGACACTGGTTAATTTTTGATTGAGAACGTAGGAGATTCTTTTTACAACGTCCTGGGAAACGGTTTGCAGATTGGCAAGGCGCAGAATAATATCGCCACGCACATTTTCGGGCAATTGTTTCAAAACATCTGCGGCAGTCGAAGAATCGAGATGCGCCAGAACGACGGCGATTGTCTGCGGATGTTCCGATTGAAAAAGTTTTCCTAATTGCTGCGGATCGGTTTTTTGAATTTCTTCAAAATTCGCCGGAGATTCGAGTGAATGAACGACTTTATCGGTCAATCTTTTCGCCACTTCCGCACCGAAACTTCGATTCAAAAGACGTTTTGCATATTCGACACCGCCCGTCGTCACATAACTTCGCGCTAACAATAATTGATTGAACTCGTCAACAACGTGATCGGCAAGTTCGGATTTTACGTCCGGCAAAAGAGCCAGTTCTTTTGAAAGAATCTGAACTTCTTCTTCGTCCAGATATTTGAACAAAACCGATGCCGCTTCTTCACCAAGCGATAGACATAAAACCGCCGCTTTTCTCGCGCCCGACATTTGATTCGGCAGATGCGGTTCGGCAATTGCGAGCGCGTCCGTTTGATCTTCCGACCCATCGGTCAGCATATTCGGTGCA
>JBBSAX010000022.1:0-36027 GCA_038251885.1 Pyrinomonadales bacterium
TAAGGTTATCTTGACAAAAAAGGCAGAAACGCGACCGCGAGGGAGCGTGCCAAAAGTTCGGGGGTTGACACGCTCGTTTGCACTCGCGTTTCTGCCTTTGATTGTCAAAATAATCTAATCTATTCCTGTTGGGGTGCTTATATTCTTCAAATTATCCATTATCAATTATCCGTTCATCATTATTAACTCATTGAGTTTTTAATTATCTCAACACAACGCTCACAATTTTGAATATGAGGATGACCGGCAGGCAAAGTCTTTCGGTAAATCTTTAATGCCTTTTCACATAATTCTAATCCGTCTTGAGTTTTGCCTCTTTCATAATAAAATGCTCCAAGATTCATATAGCTTTGTGCCGTATCAGGATGATTTTCACCTAAGACTTTTTCACGAATGGCTAAGGCTTGCTTGTATAAAGGTTCGGCTTCTTCATATTTGCCTAGTGTTCGATAAAGTTCTGCTAAATTATTGTAGCTTTGTGCCGTCGAAGGATGATTTTCACCTAAGACTTTTTCAATAATGGCTAAGGCTTGCTTGAATAAAGGTTCGGATTCTTCGTATCTGCCTTGTGAATGATAAAGCGTTGCTAAATTATTGTAGCTTGTTGCGGTGTTTTCGTGTTCTTTGCCGTAAAAATCTTCGGCGATTATTTTTCCGTTCAGAAAAAAATATTCAGCTTCACGATATTTAGCAATTTCTTTGAAATAAAATCCGAATTGATTGCAAACCCGAAGACTTTCATAATTGGAGATTGTCAGTTTTTCCGCTTGTTCGGCTATCGGAAAAGCGTGAACGGCATATTTCCCAAAGATTTCCCACGTTGTTACTTCGGAATTTGGTAATAAACCGTTAAAAACAACCAGCATCTGTTCGAGCAGAGATTTTTTCGCTTCGTTTTCGAGTTTGACCGACAATACATCTTGTAATGTGCGATAGGTTTCAAAGACGTTGATGATAATTTCTTTTTCTTCCCAATGCGCTTTTGTGCCGTCTGCCAGAGTTTTCGGTTCGGCAAACTTTTCTTTATATTTGAAAGGTTTCTCTTTTTCCTTGACGAGTCCGTATCTTTTCAGCAGCGTGACGGTTTCACGAAACAGAATGTTGCGCGGAGTTTCTGTGGCAGTGTCAATCGCCTGAAACAAAGTATCTTTGATAAGCTCTTCGGGAATATCTTCGGGCGCGCAGAAAATTAGCAGATTGAGAAAAATTTCGGCAAGTTTGCCAACCGTTTCGCCGTCCGCATCTTCGCCTTTGAAGTTTGAAATTTTGTTTAGCGTAATCAAAAACGCTTCAAACGCCGTGTCGTTTTGATGTTCTTTATGCGCGTCTTTGTATTTGATAAATTTACCGACGTTTGCTTTGAGTAATCCGATATAGTCATCAATCGAAATTTTGGTTTCAACCAGATAAGTCGTCGCAATATTCAAAGCCAGCGGTAATCTTCCGAGTCGGGCGACGAGTTTCTTTATCTCCGCCAAACTTTCAGCGGAAATGTCTTCGTGCTGTTTCTCCGAATCTGAATTCAGTTTTTGAAAAACAAACAATTCGGCTTCCGTCTGCGAAAATTGCTCAAAATTTACTTCGCGGTCATTGCCGATAAACAGCTTTTCGTTACAGGCATACAAACAATCGCCTTTGGCAGTTTTGGGAAAATACTGTGAAATCCGTGCGGCTGATTCGAGGTTATCAAAAATTACCAGCCAATTTTTGCTTTCCTTCGCCCAAAGCGCGTTTTCTTCAAGATAAACTTTAACCTTCGAGGCTTTTTGCGCGGGCGTATCTTCGGCAGCAACATTTTCAAGAAATTCATCCGCAAACCGCGCCATTTCCGCCTCGATTGCAGCATCCGTCGCCAAAACATAAAAGACAAAATCATAATCTTTCCCGCGTGAATATGCGTATTCTACCAGCGTCGTCGTCTTCCCAAGCCCGTGCGTCCCGTGCAAATAAGCCAGATGATGCGCCTTTAATTCTGCATCAAGCCGCGCAAATATATTCGATTGCTCCACAAAAAAATCATTCTTCTCTCGCGGCAAATTTATCAAACCTTGCGGTTTCAGTTTTGAAGTTTTTGAAGATTTCCCGTCTAAAAGTTCGTCAATTTTTCCTTCAATTCTACCTAGTTTTCCAAATAATGTTCCCCAAAGTTGAAGCGTAATTTCTTGAAATGTTTCCCGGTGAGCAGAAAAAACGCTTCTGAGTCTGGTCGTGTAATTTTTTTCTAAAGCATCAAGGATTTTATCGTCTAAATCTGTGGTCAAATGAATTTGTTCTTTGCCTTGAAGTCTTAAAAGCAAAACTAACCAATCCTGGCGCGAAAGCAAATCTTTTTGAGTTTGAGCCTTGCTTTGTAGAAATTGATTTTCAATCAATTTTTCGTCTTTGAATTTTCCTAAAACTTCTTTCGCAACCGCCGAAACATCATCTTTTTGTTCATCAAGCGAAACTAATTCAAGCCATGATTGATATGTAATGTCCCGAAGTTTTTTAATTTGTTTTTTGTCCGCTTTTGCTTCTTCCTTTTGAATAACTTCGTTGAGAATTGATTGAAATGCCGTATATGTCGCCAAATAAAGATTGGCTTCGGGCGGAATTTGTTTATAAATCTCCTGTTTTGTAAATCTATCGTAAAGGTCGCTGGAGATGATGTTTGAAGTTACGCCTAAAATTACATCCAATAATTTTGGCGCAGATGCCATAAAAACCCCTGCGGCAAAAGTTATTGCCGTTGCTTCGACACTTTGCGCCGTTTGAGGTTGAGCTAAAGTTGCTAAATATCCGCTCAAACCGACAGTTCCAACGGTTGTTAAACCTGTGGTCAGGAATCGTGATTTTATGTTTTGTAAGATTTTAGGAGTTTGCATTTAATCTCGGTTAAATTGTTTTTTTCGAGATTAAATATAAATTAAAACCACTTTCAACACAACAATTTATTTTGTCTGTTTGGTTTCGATATTTCGGATTGAACACAGATTTGCCGATTAGTTTTTTAGAATAAATTCAAAAAAACCGCGAACCAATATTTAGTTCGCGGTTCTCAATGTTATATTTAGGCAAATTTTCTTAAAATTCAATGCCTTGTTGCGCGTAGATTCCGGCGTGGAACGGGTGTTTTACTTCCTTAATTTCGCTGACCAAATCTGCGGCTTCGACGAGTTTTTCAGGCGCGTTTCTGCCTGTAACGACGATGTGAAGCGCAGGTTGTTGGGCTTTTATAGCTTTAATTTCTTCTAAAATCGCGTCTAAATCGAGGAATTTGTAGTCGAGAACGTAAACGAGTTCGTCGAAAACGAGTAAATCATATTCGCCGCTTCGCAGTTTTTCGACGCATAATGCCCAAGTTTCTTCGCTGGTTTTAATGTCTTGCGCGGGATCATTGGTGTCCCACGTAAAACCGTCGCCCATTGTGTGAATTTCAACACCGAGCTTTTCGAGTGAATTATGTTCGCCGTAGCGGTCGGTTTTGGATTTCATAAATTGGATCATACAGCAGTTCAAACCTTGTCCCGCTGCGCGAACCATCAAACCGATGGCGCACGTCGTTTTCCCTTTGCCGTCGCCGGTGTTGACCATTAATAAACCTTTTGTTTTCTCTTGATAATCTTCGCGCCGCCATTTGTAACGCTTTTCTTTTGCCATTTTTGTAACCTTCCCTTGTTTGTTTGATATGTAATTGATTTTCAGTTGCCTCCAACCTTAATTGGAGGTTGCAATGAAAAATTAAACAAGGCTTTAGCCGAAATATAAAGTTAAACAAATTCCATTTTGCTTTAGCTAAAGCTATTCGGATAATTGATATTTTTCCTTATTTTCGGCTAAAGCCTTGTTTCTGCTCAAGTCTTTCCTGCCACTAAAGTTGGCGGGAATTTAAAAATCTACCGCTATTATTAAGACACTGCCGAATTTCCGTAAATCACACTTATAATTTTGTTATTAATTTAGAATCTTATGCTAAAAGCAATTTTGATTCTTCGTTTTCGACAAAATTATCTTCGGCTTTTTCGACCGCTTCGATCATTGCCGCCACGAGTTTGTTTTCGTGTTCGTCCCAATTTCCTACAACACGGCAGCCTGAAGCGTTTTTGTGTCCGCCGCCGCCGAATTTTTCCGCCACTCGCGCCACATTTATATCGCCTTTTGAACGAAGGCTGACGCGGAAAGCGTTAGGCTGAACTTCGCGCATATAAACAACGGCTTGAATTTCTTTGGCAGAAAGCGGAATATTCACAAATCCGTTGTTGTCGCCGTCAACAGCATCAGCATTTTCGGACATTTCCAGTGTTTGCCGCATCCATGCGACGTTCCCGCCGGCATCGCGCTTGACCGTTGCTAAAACCTGCCGCATTAATTCGATTCTGCTCCACGAATAGCCGTTATAAATTGCTTCGGATATTTTCGCCGGTTTTACGCCGACTTTGACGAGTTCGGACGCAACTTTCAGAGTTCTTTCGGTTGTATTGGGAAAATGAAACGAGCCTGTATCCGTAACGAGCGCGAGATAGATGCATTCGGCGATCTCTTTGGTCACGCGTCCACCGATGGCTTTGCAGAGATTATAGATCATTTCGCCGACCGCCGAAGCCGTCGCGTCAATCCAGTTGACCGTGCCGAAATGTTCGCAAGTTGAATGATGGTCAATATTTACAACTAATTGATTTTCAAGATTTCGGATGCCGGGACGATTGATGTCGGAACATTCGATAACGAAAACCGCATCGTATTTGCCATTGACTTCCGAAACTTTTTTAACTTCGTCTGCTCCCGGAAGTTCTTTATATGCGCCGGGAATTTCATCACGCAGAATAACTTCCGCGCTTTTGCCTAAAGAACGCAAAAGCCAGCATAATCCTAAAGAAGAGCCGATTCCGTCGCCGTCCGGTCTGACGTGCGTCGTAATGGCAAAACTCTGCTTATTTTCAATTACTTCAATTACTTGACTTAACACTTATAAAATCCTTGAAAAACGTGGGCGTTTTCTCAGTCCTTCCTTCAAAAAATTTCTCTTACGTTATATCTTCCAAAAGTTTTTCAATTCGTGCGGCATTTTCTTCAACAGTATCCCGCACAAAGTGAATTTGGGGAGCGTGATGTAAATCAAGATTTAACGCAATTTGCTGGCGAACGAAACTCGAAGCATGCTGAAGAGCCTTCATCGCTTCCTTAATTTCATTTTCATCGCCATTAACTAACACATATACTTTGGCATCGCGCAGATTGTCTGTTACACGAACATCAGTTACCGTAACGGCAATCAATCGCGGGTCTTCGAGTTCAAAACCGACGATCTCGGTTATTTCCTCGCGTAAAACTTCTGACATTCTTTCTGAACGACGCATAATTCTTCTGAGTCTAGGAAGTCTAGGAAGTCTAGGAAGTCTAGGAAGTCTGGAAGGTCTTGGAAGTAGAGATTCTTTGACTTTCCAGACTTCTAGACTTTTAAAGTTCCGTCTGCGCGACTTGTTCGATAACAAATGCTTCGATTTCGTCGCTGACTTTGATGTCGTTGTAATTTACCAGACTGATACCGCATTCAAAGCCTTGACGAACTTCATTCGTGTCATCTTTGAAGCGTTTGAGCGAAGCAATATCGCCCGTCCAAATTACCACGCCGTCGCGGATAAGTCTTGCTTTCGCTTGTCGGCGAATAAGTCCATCGGTAACTTTGCAACCGGCGATCGTTCCGATTTTTGAAACTTTGAAAGTATCTTGAACAAGTGCTTTTCCGAGAATTTCTTCCTTCTCGATCTTGTCCAGCATTCCGATCATCGCCGCCGTAATTTCTTCTTCGACTTTATAAATAATTGAATGCAGACGAATATCAACTTCTTCCTGTCGCGCAACATCCGCCGCTCTCGATTCGGGACGCACGTTAAATCCGATAATTACGACTGCCATCGCGTCGTTGTCGGATTGCGTTGCCGATGCAAGCAGAACATCCGATTCGCTGATCGCGCCGACACCGGAACGAATTACGCGAACTTTGACTTTTTCGGTTGAAAGTTTTTCAAGCGTTGCACGTAAAACCTCAACCGAACCTTGCACGTCGGCTTTGAGAATAACGAGAAGTTCTTTAATCTCAGCGAGTCCGAGCGATTCGATTCCGCGTTTTGTCGTTTTGAGCATTGCCAATTGACGCGCCTGCATTTGTCTCTGTGCGGCAATTGTTTGAGCCTTATCAATATCTGAAACCGATTGGAAAACATCTCCGGCTTGCGGAACGCCTTGCAAACCGAGAACTTCGACCGGAGTTGACGGCGGTGCTTGATCAACGATTTCGCCGCGATCATTAAATAAGGCGCGAACTTTTCCGTAATATTGTCCGACAATAAACGGATCGCCGACGCGCAAAGTTCCCTGTTGTACCAGAACAGTAGCTACCGAACCGCGACCTTTATCGAGTTTTGCTTCGAGAACAACACCGGAAGCTCGTCGGGTCGGACTCGCTTTTAGATCCATAATATCCGCTTGCAATAAGACGGTTTCCAATAAAGTGTCGAGATTTTGTCGTTTCTTGGCTGAAACTTCGACCATTTCGGTATCGCCGCCCCAATCAATCGGCTGAACGCCTTGTTGAGAAAGTTCCTGACGAACTTTATCAACATTCGCGTTCGGACTGTCAATTTTGTTAATCGCAACAATCATCGGCACTTTAGCTGCTCTTGAATGTTCGATTGCTTCAATTGTTTGCGGCATTACGCCGTCGTCAGCGGCAACTACAAGAATTACTACGTCGGTCGCTTTCGCACCACGCGCACGCATCATTGTGAACGCTTCGTGTCCCGGCGTGTCGAGAAAAACGACGCGGCGTTTTCCGTTTGGATCGTCCGGGTTATCAACAAACACGCTGTATGCGCCGATATGCTGTGTGATTCCGCCGGCTTCGCCTTCAGCAACATTATCCGAACGAATCGCGTCGAGAAGTGAAGTTTTACCGTGATCAACGTGCCCCATAACCGTAACAACGGGCGAACGCGGAAACTCATCATCATCGGCATCAGCCGCGATAATTTCCTCGAATTCCTGTTCGATAACCATTTCTTCAAACGGTACGAAACTAACATCATAGCCAAAATTTACGCCCAATTCTTTTGCCATCGGTTCGCCAATCGGCTGATTAAGGGTCGCAAAAATCCCTTTTTTGACAAGCAATTGAACAATATCGCGCGGCGTAACGCCGAGAGCTTCGGAAAATTCCCGAATCGTTGCGCCCTCGGTCAGGCGAATCGCTTTGAGATTGTTTTTATTGATGTCGCCGAGTTGGTCGAGAATCCGTTCTTCAATAGATTTCGGACGCGGTGCGGCAAACTCTCTTTCTTCAAACCTGCCTTGCGGTTCAAATTTCTTTCCTTTCTTGCCGCGACCGAATTTTTTGCGCTGGTCGGCGGGCGGCGTATATGTAATTTTCGGCGTGGCAGTTTCGCCCGGAGTTCCGCGCAAATCGGGTTTTCTTTCGGTTGAAGCACCGCCGCGTCTCAAATCTCTTTTTTGTTTTGTTCGGTCAGTTTTGAGTTTTCCGGTTTTCGTCGGCGTGTCGCTGACAACGCGGTCGCCCGGCTTGATTCCTCTATCAAGCGCGTCTTTTGTTAGAGTTAAAACCTTAACTTGAGTTCCGGTTTTAGGTGCGATTGTTTGAATTTCCACAGGTTTCTTTTCGGAAAGCCGCTTTACTTGAGTGCCGCTCGTTTTTCTTTCCGATGCTTTTTCAGCAACGATTTGATGCTCTTTTCCAGTTTCTTCAATTTTTGCCGGTGGTTCCGGTTGAGTTTCTACTTTATCTTCAATAATTTCAGGCTTTTCTTCGATTATTTCAACTGGTTTTTCATCTACGACTTCTTCAACTGCCCTTTTCGTTAAAATTTTAACTTGACGACTCGGAACTTTTGGTTTTTCTGCTTCTTCAACCCGGGTTTCTATTTTTTCAACTTTCGGTTCTTTAGTTTCGAGCCTTTCTTCTTGAGGCGCAGAAGTTTCCGATATCGGAACTTCTTCTCTCTTAACTTTTTTGACAGCTTGCTTTATTACCTTGATGGTGCGTTTCGGAGTGGTTTCAGCTTTTGGAAAATACCTGTTGCTTATTTTATCCGCCAATTCTTTGCTGACGGAATTAGATGGCACACTGACATCTGCACCTTCGCGGCGCAATTCCTCAATGATCCGTTTTGTATCTTGTTTAAGGTCTTTAGCTAAATCGTAAACGCGAACTTTATTTCCTACTGCCATATTTCTTTATATATGCTCAATTTATCGCAATTTACGATTAAACAAATTTTGTGATTTTTATTTTCGCTTAATTCATAAATTACAATTTTTTATTCTTATTAATTAACAGAGTTTTCATCTGTTTTTTCTTCCATTTCTTCCGAAACAGTTTCAGTTTCTTCAACTGTTTCTGTTTCATCAATTTCATCAGTCGAAACTTCCGATTTTGCTTCTTCGATATCATCCGTCGGAACTTCGGTTTCAGTTTCCTGAACTATTTCAGGTGTTTCAGTTTCAGGCTCAAGAGGTTCGGTTTCGTCTTTTTCAACCGTTTCTGCCGATTCGGTTTTTGCTCTGACAACTTCCTGCGCGGCGACGAGAATTCCTTGAGCTTCATCCATACTTATATCTAAAATTTCAACCAAATCATCAACCGAAGTTGTGGCTAATTTTTCTACATCTTCCACGCCTTTTTCCTTCAAAGAATCGGCTTGTGCAACCGAAACGCCTTGTAAAGCCGTAATCGGAACAGCTTCGCCAGCCGCCATCATTTTGCCCATTTTCTGAGCGATTTCTTTCTTCAAAAGCTCTTCACTGATGATGTCAATGTCCCAACCGACAAGACGCGTTGCAAGGCGAACATTTTGTCCGCGCTTGCCGATTGCCAGCGAAAGTTGATCTTCATTGACGATAACTTCCATCTTGCGGTTATTGATGTCGGTGATCCGAACTTGACTGACTTTTGCCGGACTCAAAGCGTTTGCTGCAAAAACCGAAGGCTCATCCGACCATTCGATAATATCAATTTTCTCACCGCGCAATTCTTTAATAATTGATTGAACACGCGAACCTTTCATTCCGACACACGCGCCAACCGGATCAACGTCTTTTTCATTTGATGAAACGGCAATTTTCGCGCGGTCGCCCGGTTCACGAACGGCGGATTTAATAACCACCGTTTCGTCATAAATTTCGGGAACTTCCATTTCAAAAAGTCTTTTCAAAAGTTCCGGCGACGAACGCGAAACTTTAATCTGCTGACCTCTTAAATCTTTGTTTACATCTTCAATGACAACTCGAACTCTTTCACCTTGATTCCAGGTTTCGCTGCGCGGTTGTTCCTGTTTCGGTAAAATCGCTTCAAGATTATTTCCAAGATCAATGATTATATCACCGCGTTCAAAGCGTTTGACGACACCGTTTATCAAAGTTCCGACACGATCAATATATTCGTCATAAACTTTTTCACGAATCGCTTCACGCACTTTTTGAACTAAAATCTGTTTCGCCGTTTGCGCGGCAATTCGTCCGAGTTCTTCGGTCGGCAAAGGAATCAAAAGCATATCACCGACTTCGATTTCATCATCACCGGTCATTTCTATTGCTTCTTCGAGCGAAAGTTCGGTTGAAGGATTTTCAACTTCGGCGACAACAGTTTTATGCGCTGAAATTTCGACAATTCCCTCTTCGTTATTCCATTCGACTTCAATACTTTCACCGGTTTTATCCTGCGATTTAAATTGCTTGCGGGCAGCGGCTTTGACCGCTTCCTTCATTGCTTCAATGACTAATTCGCGGTCAATTCCTTGTTCAGTGCACAATGCTTCGATGCTTTGTCCGATGGTTGTCATAAATTTCTAAAATACAAAAAAGCTATTATTTACTAACTTTTGCTCTCTTAAATTCCTCTTCCAAATCAATTTCGAGATTTGCTTTAGCAATGTCGCTAAAGGGAATTTTTATATTGCCGCTCGTTTTATCTTCAAAAACGATAAAATCATTCTCGATTCCGCCGATTTTTCCGCTGTAATTCTTCTGTCCGTTTATCGCTTGATAAGTTTTAAATCGAGCAAGGTGTCCGGCGAATTTTTCAAAATCCTTCAATCTATAAAGACCGCGTTCCAATCCCGGCGATGAAACTTCCAAAGTGTAAGCTGTCGGGATAAAATCTTCTTCGTCAATAATTTCACCGATTTTATTGCTGACTACCGCGCAATCTTCGTGTGTAACTCCTTCGGGTTTATCTATAAAAATTTTAACCGTCCGGTTTTTAATTGCACCGATGACTTCAGTATGAACAAGTTCCAGTTGGTTTTCTTTCGCTACCGAGTCGGCAATTTCCCTAATTCTTTGTTCAACAGACGCTTTTCCCATTTTCTTTATTACAAAATAAAAAGTGGGCGCGAAACCCACAGCACACGCTCCTACGCATTGCAGGAAACGAGTATCTTAACTTATTTTATTGCAAATTGGCAAGCGAACTACTGGACGTTTGCCTTAATTTTGCCAACCGCATCCGTCAATTGACCGAACACTTTCTCTAAACTTTGAAAACTCTCTTTTGATTTATCCGAAGCAAATTCGTCCAGCATGATAAGAAATTGTTTTGTATCAGATTTTAAGCGTTCGGTTTCTTTTGTAACGATCTTTACGGATTCGGACACTTCTCCCGAACCTACACCTACTTTTTTTGCTTCCTTAATTCCCCAGTGTGTAATTAAAACAACATCCGCTTTTCGAGTTTCGGCAATCCACGCGTGACGGCTCAATTCTTTGAAAATATCATTGTAATTTCCCAAAAAACCTAATCCTTTGACCAATTCCTTCAAATCAGCCGTCTGCGAATCGCTTCCGCCTGTTACTTCATAAAGTTTCAGTAAAACTTTCTGATAAACATCCATATTTTTCAGTCCAAATTATTTTTTTGAAAAGCAAAATTTTCTTTAATATAACGAATTATTTCAAATCCGACACATTTTCAAAAGCCAAATGAGCAACTCCCAAAACTCCCGCATCGTCTTCTCTTTCGGCACGAACAATTTTAACACGTTCGCCGGGTTCTCTATAAGTGCGATCACGAATTATTTGTTGAGTTTGCGGCATAAACAAATCCCAACCCGCTGCCGCGCCGCCACCGATAACTATTGCTTCGGGATTTAAGACATTTATCAAACCCGCTAATGCCAAACCGAGATAAAACCCTTGTTTTCTGAAAACTTCCAACGCCAGTTCGTCGCCGTCTTGTCCGGCTTCATAAATTTCCAAAGCCGAAAGATGCAGATTCTCCGGTAGTTTTGATTTAGGATACTGAAACCCGATCTCGCGAGTTAAACGCACAATCGCCGTTGCTGAAGCATATTGTTCAAGACAGCCGCGACTTCCGCAGCCGCACGGCGCACCGAACGGTTCGACGCAGATATGTCCGATTTCTCCCGCTGTTCCGTCAACTCCGCGCAGAACTTTACCGTCAATGATTATTCCGCCGCCCACGCCTGTGCCGAGCGTAACGCAAATCGAATCTTTAAATCCTTTTGAAGCTCCGCACCAATTTTCCCCGACAGCCGCCGCGTTTGCGTCATTCTCAAGAAAACAGGGTAAATTCAGTTCTTCTTCGAGCGTTGCGGAAATCCGAAATCCGTTGAGTGCCGGAACATTCGGAGCATTTGAAACAATTCCTTTTTCGGAATTAACCGTTCCCGGCACAGCCGCCGCAATTGCCTTGACTTCACCCATTTCCTTGACGGCTTCGCGGCATTCTTTCGCCGCTTCTTTTATTGCCAGAACAATTTCGTGAGCAATATCAGATTTCGGTGTGCCTCTTTTCGTGCGATAAAGGATTTCACCGTTACGATCAATTGCCGACATACGCAAATTGGTTCCGCCCAAATCGGTTGCTAAAACTATTTCGTTCATTAATGTTTGTAAATGCAGTGAATAAACTAAACCTGCAATTTGTTTTGTGCATTTTCAAGCGATTTTGAATCACCCAAAAGTGTAAGAATATCATTAAAACGGATAACTGTTGCACCATTCGGCGGAACTAATTTCCCGTCGCGCCTTAAAGCAACCACAAGACACCCGCGCAGATTCAAATTTGCTAAATTAGTGCCGAGTCTTTTACTTGATGTAACTTTTATTTCAGCGATTTTTTCTTCTTGATTTTCGCCGCGTGTTGCCAATAATTTAAACAAACTCGGTCGCAAAACCATATTTTCCAAAATCGCCGCTGCTGCGTGAACCGGACTCATCGTTTCAATTCCGGCTTCGGTAAAAGCCGAAAAATTCGATGTCGTGTTGGCACGCGCAACTATGCGTTTTTCACCGAAATTCGACCGGATAACCTGACTTATTAAAATATTAACCTTGTCGCTCGGCGTTGCTACAATGACAACTTTTGCATCAGGCACACCGGCTTTTCGCAAAACATCGGTATTTGTCGCATCATCGCAAAAGACGTTGACACCTTTTATCTTTTTGGCTTCGGCACAATTTTTCTCGTCCGTGTCAATGACAGAGATTGTTTCTCCGGCTTCGACGAGTTTCTCGGCAAGCACGCGTCCGGTTTCATCTGCACCTATAATTATTGAAAGTTTTGGCATAACTTTGAAAAACTTCGCTAACCAACCGGCGGCAGTTCCTTCTATAAGAACTGTTCCGAGAATCACGGCAAAAACCAATGCCACCATCGTTTTGCCTTCGGTATAACCATAAGATGGTAATTCCAATGCAAACAATGTGGCAACCGACGCGGCAACAATTCCTCGCGGACCTAAAAATGAGATAAAAAGTTTTTCGTTCCGCTTTAATTCCGATCCATAAGTTGAAAGAAAAACCCGAGTCGGACGGACGGCAATCATTATGAGTGCGACAATTAAAACGCCGCGCCAACCGATTGCCGCTAAATCTTCTAATCTCAAACTTGCCGCCAATAAAATAAATACGGCGGAAATAGCAATCGAGGCAAGATCGCCCTTAAATTCCTCGACATCTTCCTTGTGCGGAATATCCAACGAACCGATGGCAATTCCGGCAATCGCCGCCGCCATCACGCCTGATTCATGGGCAAAAAGTTCGGCAACAGTATAAGCGAAAAGCGCACTTCCCAAAATTACCAAGCGCGAATATTTTGCCGGTAAAAGATGAAAACGATATGAAATCAGCCAAATATATAATGCAACGACGATTCCTGTGACAGTCCCGGCTAAAATTGTTTGAATCCCGTGCGTTACAATATATGTCCAATCACCTTTATTAGTTATTGCCGTAAAGATAATTGCCGCCAGAATTACACCGAACGCATCCGCGATTACCGACTCACTTTCAAGAGTTGAGCGAACACGCCTGTTGACCTTGACTTTTTGCAGAATCGGCGTAATAACCGTTGGTCCGGTTACGGAAATCAATGCACCGAAAAGCAAACTGATTGACCACGAAACTCCGAGAACATAATGCGCCAGCAAAGCACCTAAAATGGTAGTAATTAAAAGCCCGACCGTTGTTAATCCGGCAACTGCACGTGAAGTATGTCTTAAATCATAAATATTTAGAAGCAAGCCGCCTTCAAAAACTACAATTGCCACAGACATTTTAACAATTAAACTAAATCCTTCTTTCAAAAACTGCGGCTGAATCAACCCCAAAATATCGGGTCCAAAAATCAAACCCGCCAATAAAAGCGGTCCGGTCGCCGGAAGTCGAAGTCTTTCCGCCAATATTTGCGACGACGTGCCGACCAGCAAAACACAAACCAGCGTCGCTAAAATCGCCATTACGGGAGTTAGACTAAGTAAGTATGATTCAAACATTTAAAGGATTCGCCAAGATTATTTTTTGTGAAAGCAAAATGAAAAATGTGTCGCTATTCTCATTATGCTTGCAAAATCTGTAAAGTCAGATTATTTCCAGTTTTATATGAAAACACTTAAGCGAATGTAATTTTGCTGTTTTTTACTAAATAATTCAACTTGTTAATATTCTCAGACTCTCAATAATTGCTTACAATTCCCCTAACCTCAATAATGATAACGGCAAGTGTTGATTTCAATATCAGATTTTTATAACAACCGTTATTTTTTACAATCAAACTTTTAAAGAAGCCCAAAATTATGATATAAATGTATTCAGACTTAAAGTGTTTAAATTTCGTAAAGTCAATAATACTTTAAGTTTTAATTTTTGAAATACTTACCAACTTTTTATTGACATCAAGAAACAATTCGTGTAAAAGATTCAAAGGTTTGATTTTTTGATTACAATTATTCAACGCGAAACAAGAGGAGAATTATGAATAGCAAACAATGGAGAAGCAAGGCACTTTCTTTGTGCTTAATTATTGCTACAATTGCAACTTACTCAATGGTGGCTTTAGCCGGTTCGGATAAAAAAGCCGGAGAGCTTTTAATTAGTGGAAGCAACATAAATGGTGTAATGGTGAACGGGGAAGCTGCCCAAAGTGGTCGTTCTATCTTTTCTTCCAGCACAATTGCAACCCCTGAAAACACAAATGCAACTATAAATTTTGGAAAGATCGGTATTATTAAACTCGCTCCAAATACTACTTTAGCTTTATCTTTCAGCGAAAACGGAATCAATGGTGATTTGATTACCGGAACAGTTACAGTCTTAAATGCCGAAAACAAAGTCAATATCAAAACGATTAACGGAGAAGTCGTTAAACTCAATGCAGGAGAATCTGCAACAAGCGGTAATGCAAAACAAGATGATGATGATAATGATGGCGGCAGTGCATGGCTTATTTGGGCGTTAATTTTTGGCGGAGCAATAGCAGGTGTTGTTATTGCGGCAACAACCAGTAACAACGATATTAGTTTAGGCGGCGGCACAACTGTTGTTAGCCCATCTCGTTAATTTTTTAACCTTTTTCTTGAAGTACCGAATTTTTATCGTATAATAGAAAAGGCTTTTATTTATTCAGGATTGATACAGGAGGAAATTAAATCAATGCTCGGCACAAATATGATTCGTAAATCAATAACTTTCTTTACTGCCGTTGCTATTTTGTGTGTATATTCTATGACAGTTTTAGCCGCTCCGAATGACGGAATGGGCGAAATTACTGTTAGCGGAACAGTCACAGTCAATGGGCAACCCGTTGCTTCAAATGCAACAATTAATTCAGGCAGCACTATCGTTATAGGACCAAACTCATCTGCAATTATTAACCTAGGTGGAAATGGTCGCGTAGAACTTCTTTCAGATACGACCTTAACCTTGACTTTTAATGCCAACAGTATTGTTGGTTCACTAGATTCCGGCAAAGTTCGTGTTTCCAACAAAGCCGGAGTTGCCACGTCATTTACTACAAAAAATTCAACTGTAATTGCGGATTCAGGACAAGCTAATACGTTTAGCATAGATGTCGGTTGCGGCGATACCGCCCGTTGTACACAAACACTTGTCCAAACATCAACCGGACTGGTTACATTACGTAGCGGTTCAACCGATAAACAAGTTGCTGCCGGAACGGATGCCTCAATGGGCAATCCTTCGCAAACAGGTTGTCAACCTTGTCTGCGTCCGGGTGGTGCTGCGCCCGTTCCCGTTACAGGAATCGGCACAGGTGCTCTCGTTGCTATATTACTCGCAGCAGCGGGTGCAGTTGGAGCAGCGGTCGCTTTGGGCGGAAACAATAACGATGTTGATCTTGGGGGCGGAGTTATTGTTCTTAGTCCGAATCGTTAATATAAAATATTCTAATCGAGATTAGAACATATTGCGGGTCACGTTATTCAAACATGACCCGCAATACTATTTATAAGTTTGTGAATTATGTAACAATATATTTTATTTTATAGGTTTTATAAATTTTTAATATGCACATAGCAGTTATTGGAACAGGATATGTAGGTTTAGTTACGGGGGCTTGCTTTGCCGAATTTGGCGTGGAAGTTACCTGTGTGGATGTAGATGAAAATAAGATCAACCGGTTAAATCAGGGCGAGATTCCGATTTATGAACCCGGTTTAGATAAAATTGTCGAAAAGAATGTCAAAGCCAAACGGCTTCATTTTACAACGGACATCAAATCAGCCGTAGAGCAGGCATTAGTCGTATTTCTTGCGGTCGGAACTCCGCCAAAAGAAGATGGTTCGCCAGATATGAGTTATTATCAACAGGCGGCGAAAGATATTGCGGAAGCGATGAACGGATATAAGGTTTTGGTTACTAAATCAACCGTTCCGGTCGGAACAGGCAAATGGTTGAGAAGTTTTGTTAAAGAAAATCTGAAAGTTCAAACAAATTTCGGAGTTGCTTCAAACCCTGAATTTTTACGCGAAGGTGCGGCAATCGAAGATTTTATGCGCCCTGACAGAATTGTCATCGGCAGTAATGAAGAAGATGCGATTGCGATAATGAAAGATCTCTATCGTCCGCTTTATTTGATTGAAACACCGATTGTTATTACTTCTCTGGAAGCGGCTGAATTAATAAAATATGCTGCAAACGCATTTCTCGCCACGAAAATTACTTTCATAAATGAAGTTGCGAATCTTTGCGACGCAATCGGTTGCGATGTTCACGACGTTGCCAGAGGAATGGGGATGGATAATCGCATTGGACGCAAATTTCTTCATCCCGGACCGGGTTACGGAGGTTCGTGTTTCCCAAAAGATACGAGAGCTCTAACAACAGTTGCCGACAGTTTCGGCGTTGAAACTCTGATTGTTGATGCGGTTATTGAAGCCAATGAGCGTCAACGTCATGCAATGATTCCAAAAATCGAAAAACTCGTCGGTGATTTGAATGGTAAAAAGATTGGCGTATTAGGACTTTCCTTTAAACCGGAAACCGACGATATGCGTGAATCTCCGGCAACCGATGTTATAAAAGGTTTACAAGAACGCGGCGCGATCGTTAAAGCATTTGATCCGGTAGCGATGGAAGAAGCAAAACATTACCTGCCCGACATCGAATATGCTAGCGATGAATATGATGCGATTAAAGATGCGGATGCATTGGTTTTTCTGACAGAATGGAATCAATTTCGCGCTCTTGATATGGAAAAAGTAAAAAGTTTGTTAAAATCGCCGAATATCGCCGATTTACGCAATATTTACGAACCGTCCGAAATGCGAAAATTGGGATTTGAATATGTCGGAGTCGGAAGATAAGGTTTAACTTTATTATTAGAAAGCAGTTAAATAATTTAGAGTTTAACTGCTTTCTTTTTGCAAAAAATATGTCATTTACGGAAAAAGTTCTAGTTACGGGCGGTGCAGGCTTTATCGGCTCTAATTTAGCTGATGAATTAATTAAACAAGGTGCGAAAGTTTGTATTATTGATAATTTTGCCACGGGCTTTCGAGAAAATCTGGAAGAAATCAAAGGCGATTTTGATTTCTTTGAAGGTGATTTGAATGATGATTCGGTGTTACAAAAAGCTCTGGAGGGCGTGGAGATTGTTTTTCATCAAGCCGCCTTGCCGAGTGTTCCGCGTTCGGTTGCAAATCCGCAGGAAACGCACCAAGCATGTGTTAATGCCACATTTAATTTGCTTTGCAACGCAAAAGAAAAAAATGTCAAACGCTTAATTTATGCGGCTTCGAGTTCGGCTTACGGCGATCAGGAAATTCTGCCGAAAGTCGAAACAATGCGTCCCGAACCGCTTTCGCCGTATGCCGCCGCGAAATTAATGGGCGAATATTATTGTCAGGTGTTTTCAAATGTTTATAATTTGGAAACGATTTGCCTTCGATATTTCAATGTTTTCGGTCCGCGTCAAAATCCTTCTTCACAATATTCAGGCGTAATTTCGCGTTTTATTGATGCATTGATGGGTAACAAAACTCCTGTAATTTTCGGCGACGGCGAACAATCGCGCGATTTTACATATATTGCAAATGTCGTCAATGCCAACATTCAAGCCGCACAAACCGACAAAGGAATCGGAAAGGTAATGAACGCAGCAAACGGCGAACGAATTTCGCTGAATGAACTGTTAGAAGTCCTCAAAAAAATCACAGATAAAGAAAACGTCGAAGCCGATTATCAGGAAGAAAGAAAGGGCGACGTAAAACATTCGCAAGCCGGAAATGAGTTGGCAAAGGAATGCTTAAATTATGAAGTTTTAGTTGATCTGGAAGAAGGTTTGCGCCGAACGATTGATTGGTGGAAGCAAAGTCGCTTCGCTCAATAAGTTAAAAACATTTTCAAATAAAAATGCCGTCTAAAAATTTTAGACGGCATTTTTTCTGAATCAAAACATCAATTCGGAGGATAAATATGAAAAGTACAAAAGTCCTTTGGTTGCTGACTTTCTTTAAAAGATTTCAGACGTTTTTTCGGACAATATTCTGTAGCTTTCATTCCCGTAAACTCACAAATCTCGACCGATACATTTTTTTCAGGCGTTTCTAAGGTTTCCTTATTTTCCTTTAAGTCTTTTTGATCTTTCTGTGCTTCTTGCCAGGTTGTAAATGGTGTCGGCGAAACTTCCGGTTGACTCAAATCTTGATTTTCATTCAAATTTTGATCTTCCGCCGGAATCAACTTTTTGTTTGGAAGCGTGCCGCCGATAAACAATTCGACGCGGCGGAATTCAGCCGGAACATCCGTTACATAAATTTCCTTCGGTGGTTCAATTTCAGTTTCTAAAGGCGAATCAAATTCCGAACTTGTGTTTGAGATATTCGGTGTAGGCGTTGGTGTCGGTGTTGGTGTCGCGGCATCCGAACTGGAAAGTTCTCGAATCAAACTGCCGTTGCGAATATCAATTTCCGCCTTGCGAACCGAATCGGGCATTGTCCAATCGCCGTTCCATTCGGGATTTTCAGCTAACGCTTCCTTCATAAAATCCGCCCAAATCGGCATTGCCGAATCCGAACCCTTCATTCCCAAATCCGAACCGTCATCAAATCCGACATAGACAACGCAGACGATTTCCGGCGTAAATCCGGCAAACCAACCGTCGCGCGAAGTTCCGGTTTTTCCCGCAAATCCGGTTTTTCCCGCAACGTTCTTAAATCCCCAAGCCCGCACTTCTGCCGCTGTTCCGCGATTTATCACGTCCTTCATTATATCGTTCATAATGTAGGAAACATCGGATTGAATTACCCTTTTCTTTTCGGCGGTCGGCGCAACTATGGTTGTTCCTTCGCCGTTTGTCACGCGATTTATCGCCAGAGGAGAAGCGCGTTCACCGAGATTGGCAAACATCGTATAAGCCGAAGCCATCTGCAAAGGTGTTGCTTCGCTTGTTCCGAGTGCCATCGAAGGATATGCTTTATCAACCTTTGGAAGTCCGGCTTTGGCGGCAAAATTCATTACTTTACCAATGTTCAATTCCATCGCCAGATCAACCGTAATTACATTTTTACTCTTGACGAGTGCATCGCGGAGAGTAATTTCTTTGTCGCTGAAAGTGTCGCCGTAATTGTTCGGCGAATAGGATTCCTGCCCGTAAGTAAAGACTTTTTTCTCGTCTTTGAAAACCGTCGCGGCGGTCAAAACTCGTGCGCTCGGATCATACGGCGTATTGATCGCCGAAGCGTAAACAAATGGCTTAAAGACCGAACCCGGCTGACGTTTTGCGTCGGTTGCACGGTTAAATTGTGTTTCCAAAAAATCGCGTCCGCCGACCATTGCGACGATTTCACCGGTTTTCGGCTTGATGGCGACAAGTGCGGCTTGCAGACTTCCTTTCGATTTTTTCGGAAAATATTTGTCTAATTTTTCAAGCCGATTGTTGACAATTGCATAAGCCTTTTTCTGCAAGTCGGGATCAATCGTCGTATAAACCCGAAGATGTTGTAAAGCGTCGGGATCACTGACTACTTTCGGAACTTCTTCAACCACAAATTGCGAAAAATACGGCATTCCCATCAAATCTTTGCCGCTCGTGATTTTCCGAACTTCAAGCGGAACATCTTTCGCTTCTCCCGCTTCTCTAGCTGAAATCACTTGCGCTTCGACCATCGAATCCAAAACCTGATTGCGTCTTTCGGTAACTTTTTCCAACCTTTTATACGGATTATAACGATTCGGACTTCGGATAATTCCGGCGATAAACGCGGCTTCCGGCAAAGTCAACGCGGAAACGTCTTTGCCGAAATAAGCATTTGAAGCCTCGCCAACTCCGTAAATCGAAACGCCGGTTTGCTGTCCGAGATAAATTTGATTGGCGTAAAGCGTGAAAATTTCTTCCTTTGAAAGCCGCGTTTCCAAAATTACCGACATATACGCTTCTTTCACTTTGCGCTCAAGCGTCTGATCGTTATTTAAAAGAAGATTTTTGACGAGTTGTTGCGTAATCGAAGAACCGCCTTGATTTTCCAGAGCCGAATTTTCATTTTCGCCGTCGTATCGCCGCCACAGTGCGCGACCGATTCCGCGAATATTAACGCCGTAATGTTCAAAAAACGCACGGTCTTCGGTTGCGGTTATGGCTTTGACAAGATGCGTCGGCAAATCCTTAAAGGTTACAACCTTTCGTTTTCCGTCGCCTTCACCGGCAATTGAACTCAAGATTTGCGGTTCGAGTTGAAGTTTATCAACATCTTTTTCTTCATCGAGATTTTTAACTGACTCAACCGATTTCCCGTCTTTTTTGAATTTAACCAAAACAGATGGAAAAACTTTTTTATCATCAATTGTCGCCGCGCTTCCAGGTTCGATTTCGACTGTGTTTTTATCAATCGAATAACGGCTTCGTGATTCGTCGGCTTGTTGATTTTTCTCGATATAGCCCGCAGAAATCAGGTAATCTTTTAATTCTTCGACCGAAATAGTCTCATCTTTTTTTAGAGTTTTCGGGGCGGAATAGATTCCCGCCGTGCTTGTGAAAACTTCGCCGCGCAGAAGAACATCAATTCTGTCGGAATACTCGAACCAAAAATATGTCGCAGTTAAAAACGCCGCTAAAATCAAAAGTCCGGCGAGCGAAAAAGTCAGCGGATTAAAAATAAATCTCACAATTCGCCGAAAACGACTCGGCGGTGATTGTTTAAACGAACGAACTTGTCTGCTGTTCATTCGCCGGTATTTCGGTGCTGATTTTCTTACAATATTTTGACTTTTATTTTGGTTTGTCATTTAAAAATGGATTAGTTGATTAGAGAGGAAATAAGATTTAGCAGTTGCCCTGTAAAAGTTTATAAACTTTATGGGGCTGATGTCCAGTAATTTCTCCGGTTTTTCCGAAATATTAGTTAATCGTCTTTTCGATAAATAATATATTTTATTGTATCTTTAACAGTTAAAACGGTTTTATATGTTTGAATCAATTTAATTAGCGACTTAACTTCCCGTAATGAAATTTTTACTAACTTTTTCAGATTCTACTAAGCAAAGACTGATTTTTGCAGTAATTATAATTTTCTTATTAATAACAATCGGGGCAATCGGGTTTCGCTTTCTGGAAAATCTGACGTGGCTTGAAAGTTTTTATTTTGCAACGGCGACTTTAACAACCGTCGGATATGGCGATATTGCTCCGCATACAAAGGGCGGAAGAATTTTTACTATATTTTTTATGCTGTTCGGAGTCGGAACGGTTCTTTACGCGTTGACGCTTTTAGCGCAAGCTATGATTCAATCCGAAATTCTGGAAGGACTTGGGAAAAGACGAAAAAAAAGAGAAATGGAAAATCTAAAAGATCATTATATTGTTTGCGGTGCAGGGCGCGTCGGACGCAGAATAATCGCCAATCTTCAAAAGGAAAATCTGCCTTTTGTCCTTATCGAATTTGACGAAAGAAAAATTGAGCAATTTGAAGGCGAAAATCTACATATAATAGTTTCGGACGCGACAAACGAAAAAAATCTTATTCGCGCCGGTGTCGAACGCGCCAAAGGGTTGGCAACCTGTTTGGCAGATGATGCGGCAAATGTCTATGTCGTGCTGACGGCGCGTGATTTGAACAAAGATTTGCACATTGTTTCCCGCGCCGTTGAAGAACAAGCCGAACCCAAATTAATCCGCGCCGGAGCAAATCGCGTCGTTTCCCCAACGATTATCGGCAGTCAAAGTATGGCGCGTTCGCTTCTCAGACCGGCGATTGCAGACTTTATGGAATCAATCGTCGCGGAAACTCTCGATCTCGTTTTTGAAGAAATCGTCATTAAAAGTAATTCAAAATATCTCAACCAAATGTTAAAAGACACAGATATTAGTTCAAGATTAAACCTAATGATCGTCGCTATTCGCCGAAACGACGGCGAAATGATTTTCCAACCTTCGGCTGACACACGAATTCTCGAAAAAGATTTGCTGATCGTCATCGGCAAAGCCGAATCGGTTCAAAATTTAATTAAAGCTAATTCGATATAAGATTTTTGAAAAATCTTTACTCAAATAAAATGTTCGATCTTTAAATTTAACCAAGCCAAAGTTGCTCCGTAAAACAGTTTTGCCTTTGTTTGTTTATCAAAACTCATTGATTCAATTAAACTTCCGGCGATTTCTTCACCGAGCGGAAACGGATAATCCGTGCCGAGCGCGATTTTGTCTGCTTGAATCTCTGTGGCAAAGCCAAGAAGTGCAGGAATGAAAATTTGGCGTATCCGGTTTTGCTGTAAGGCTTTCAAGATTATTTTTGGTAAAAGTTTTAGACCTTTATTTAATCAATTTAGTCCGATGCGTTTTACGAGCTCCTCGAATCGCGGATCGTCGTGAAGCGAATCGAGAGCCGGATCAACTTTGATATTATTTAGTGTATATTTTTGAATTTCGTAGGCTTTATCGAGATACTCAAACGCGTTTTCCTTGTTTCCGAGCAATGCGCTGAAACAGGCTATTTCATAGAACAAATAATTCTTGTAAAGCAAATCGGGCTTATTTTCGGTTTCTGCTTTCTCATCCTGTCTGATTACTTCGCGCAGAATTCCTTTCGTGCCGGATTTTTGATAAGCGATTTGATAAAGTTTGATGGTTTCAGGATCGGTTTTGATCTGCGTTTGATATTTTATAAACCATTCGTAGGCTTCCGGTTCGTCTCCCTGTAAATCAGAGATAGCCCACAACCAAAAATATGGATAATAGAGATTTTTATCTTTTTCGTGCATTTTCTTAAAATGAATCTTCGCCTCATCGTAGCGACGGGCATTATATAAAATCATCCCGTAAACAATTTGATCCCCAACTGAAGCCGGATCAACTTCAATCGCTTTGTTTTGTTCAACAAGAGCTTCGTCAAAACGTCCGGGAATTATCAAATAAGACGCATAAAGACCATGAGCCATCGGTGAATCTGGATCGAGTTCAATCGCCCGTTTGTATTCCTTTTCCGCTCCGGCAAAATCACCTTCGTTGTTGGATTTTATCAAACCCGAAACGGCGTGCGCCTCCGCCAGATTCTCGTCTAACGCCAACGCTTTTTCAATTGCTTCCTTTGATTTGATGTAATGTTCGTTTGATTCAGCCGCGCTTTTGACAGTCGGCAAACTTTGGTAAGCATAAGCTAGTCTTACTTGCGCCTGTGCGTAATTCGGGTCTAATTTCACGGCTTGTTCGAGATATTCAATCGCTTTTCCTACTTTCAATTCATCAAATTCTTCAAAAATAAACTCGGCTTGCAGATAAAGCCGATACGCTTCTTCATTTGAAGTTCCGCGTTTTGCCGTCAGAGTATTCGCCGCTTTGCCGAATTGCGCCAGAAGTTTGTTGCCGATGTCATTGGCAATCGCATCCTGCATTGCAAATTTATCTTCCGAATCTGTTTCGCTTTTGAAAACTTCTTCGGCGTTTCCGGTTTGAACATTAACAAGTTGCGCGGTTACACGGATTTTGCCGTCCGCAATTTGATAATTTGAAGAAACAACGAGATCAACCTGCTGCTCTTTTCCCGCGTCGGACGGATTTTGATCGAGAGCCGCATATTTGCGAGTCGCACTCAAAGGTCGCACTTTTAAATTTTTTGCCGAATTCAATTTGAAAATGAGAGATTCGGCAATTCCGAGTTCGTAGATCGGCTCGCGGCTTTCGTTATTGATCGGTTGAAGCGGCAGAACGGCGATTGATTTTTTTTGAAGATTTTCGCCTGTTGCCGTCGGCGAATTTTTATAAAACCAAATACCAAATACGGCAATTGCGAAAACGGCAATCGCTCCGAAAATTGGCAATTTGTAATTTCGGTTGCTTGAAAGTTTGTCTGAAGTTTCTTTGTCTGGAATATTTCCGGGAAAAATCTCTTCGACCGTTTCGAGATTTAGTATGCCGTTTGACTCATTTGATTCGATCAAATTATCGCTGTTGTGCGAAGCAATTTCCGCATCAACCGGAAAGCCGTTTCGGAACGGCATCGAACCGTCAATTTCTTTCACTTCCGCGACGAAACGATAACCTTTTTTTGAAACGGTTTCGATAAATTTCCGCTCGCTGTTTTCGCCTAAAATTTTACGCAACGAATGAACGATTCGCGTGATACTTGCCTCTTCGACAAACGTATCTTCCCAAACGATCCGCAGAAGTTCGTCTTTTTCAACTAAATGTCCGCCGCGCTCAACCAACACTGCCAGCACGTCGAACATTTTCGGCGACAGCGAAACAGATTCACCTTCGCACAAAAGCAAACGCTCGGCAACATCAAGGCGAAATTTCCCGAATTTATAAAAAGTTTGATTATTATTGCTCATAGCCCTGTATTCGGAAATTATTTCTGGAGAAAAACAGGATGATTTCCCAAAGATTTTTCCGCTCCTTCTGTATTAGATTTCACATACAGTTTTCAGGCTGTCGCCGCCGATTTCGAGTTTGTTTTTTGCAAAGAACGATTATAACTCAAAATCGGCGGTATTTACCAATTTTTTTCGCAAACTTTAGACAAGGAGAAATCTATGAATTACAAGCAAATTTTAATTATCGTTTTCGTTTTATTTTCTTTCAAATCAACCGCGTCAGCACAAAATGAAGCGCAGCCGCTTCTTAATCAAGCCGCTCAATTTGAAAAGGAGGCGAATTATTCCGAAGCCGTTGCAGTATATCTTCAAATACTAAAAATCGTCCCGAACAGTGCTTCCATTTATAACAATCTAGGGGCTGACTATTTTGAACTTCAAAAATACGATGAAGCAATTTCTGCGGTAAGAAAATCAGTCGCGCTCAATCCAAAATATGAAAAGGCATATTATAATCTGGCAACCGTTTATTGGCATTTAAATCGGACAGAAGAAACGGTTTCCATATTAGAAAAAGCCATTGCGCTCAATCCGCAATATATCGAAGCCCGCGCCAAATTGTGCGATGTTTTCCTCGCTTCGGAGCAATCCAACAAAGCCGTCGTTTGTTATCAAAAACTGCTTCTAATCGCACCGCAGGACGCTCAATCGCATTCAAATTACGGCGTGGCTTTAATGAAAACAAAGCGTTTAAAGGAATCCGTCAAAGTCTTTGAAGAAAATCTCGAAAACTTTCCGCCAAACGCCGAAAAATTCAACAATCTCGGCGTTGCGCTGCTCGAACTTCGCCGCTATAAAGAAGCGGTCAAGGCTTTTAATTCCGCGCTCGAACTCGAACCCGCTAACGAACCGATGCGCTACAATCTGGCAATCGCGCAACTTGCCGACAAAAACAAAACCGCCGCGCTTGAGCAATATTCCTTTTTGAAACAATCAAACGCGGATTTAGCACAGAAACTTTTTGAAAAAATTTACAAAGGAAAGATCATTTTTGCTAAAGAAAATTAAATTTCTGTCTATCCTTTTTATTAAGGCGTGGACTAAACAAATGAGGTTATCTCCAAACTCAACCATTCCAATGCCGCACCGTGAAGCATTTTCGCTTTTGTTTCATCATCAAAATTTGAAGTTTCGATCAATTTTCCCGGTTCGATTTCGCCGAGCGGAAACGGATAATCCGTGCCGAGCGCGATTTTGTCTGCACCGACTAATTTAACCAGATATTCAAGCATCAATTCATCGTGAACAAGCGAATCAAGCCAGAATTTCCCTAGATAATTTCGGGGATTTACATCATTATCAACCGCGCAAAGATCGGGACGAATTTCAAAACCGTGGGCGATTCTGGCAACAGTCGCGGGAAATGAACCACCGCCGTGAGCGAAGCAAATTCGCAGATTTTTCAGTTTTTCGAGCGTACCCGAAAATATCAAACTGCAAATCGCCCGCGAAGTTTCGGCGGGCATTCCGACCAGCCACGGCAGCCAGTATTTCTGCATTTCATTTTCGCCCATCATTTCCCACGGATGAACAAAAATCGCCATTCCGAGTTTTTCACACGCCGCGAAAAAATTGAAAAATTCCGGTTCGCCTAAATTTTTTTGATTAATATTAGTTCCGATCTGAACGCCGACAAGTCCGATTTTTTTTGCTCTTTCCAGTTCTTTGATTGCAAGGTTTGTATCCTGCATCGGAACTGTTCCCAAACCGACAAATCGTTTCGGATATTTTCCGACTATTTCCGCAATTTCATCATTCAATATCCGGGAAATTTCCGCGCCGTGATCCGGTTTTGCCCAATACGAAAACATCACGGGAACAGTCGAAAGCACTTGAACATTTACACCTTGTGCGTCGCATTCTTCGATTCGTCTTTCCGCCGACCAACAATTATCTTCAATCTCACGGAAAAAATGTCCGTCGTCCTTCATCATTCGGGCGCAACAAGGTTTGTGATGATCCAGTTTTATAAATCCGCCGTAACCGAATTTTTGTTTCCAGTTCGGAATATACTTGGGTAGAATGTGTGTGTGAATGTCAATTTTCAGCATTGAAATAATTTATATCTTTTACACTTGAGTTCCAAATAGTGCGCCGACGAATGCGGTTGCGAGCATAGCGACCGCGCCCCAAAATGTAACGCGAAATGCGCCTTTCAAAATACTTGCGCCGCCTGTTTTTGCTGCAACTGCGCCGAGCAGAGCAAGAAATAAAAGCGAAGTAACCGAAACGAGCCACGTAAGAATCGAGATCGGAGCGAAAATTGTAACTAACATCGGCATTGCCGCGCCAACCGCAAAACTTCCAGCGGAAGCAACTGCCGCTTGAACGGGTTTGGCGGCGACGACTTCGGAAATTCCCAATTCATCCCGCGCGTGCGCTCCGAGAGCATCCTTTTTCATCAACTGTTCGGCAACTTTTATCGCCAGTTCCCGTTCGAGTCCGCGTTTCACATAAATGTTTGCAAGTTCTTTTTTTTCGCTTTCGATATTCTCGGCTAATTCGCCTTTCTCACGATTGAGATCCGCATTTTCGGTGTCGGCTTGCGAACTAACCGAAACATATTCGCCCGCCGCCATAGACATCGCGCCTGCTACCAAACCTGCCATTCCGGCGATCAAAACAGCCTGATGATCTGCATTTGCCGCCGCAACTCCGACGATCAAACTGGCGGTTGAAACAATTCCGTCATTTGCCCCCAAAACCGCCGCCCGAAGCCAGCCGATGTGTTGAGATTTGTGCCGTTCGCGATGTGCCATATTTTTTATATCGCTTCAGAAAAAAAGCCGTTTCTTCGTTTTCTGAAATTTTTCAATGTTTGTCCTCAAACGAATAATCAAGAATTATTATCTTGCCGTTTTCATCTGAATGAAATTCCAGCGTCCCGCGAATGTCTTCCAACTCATCAGTTCCCGAACCCGGCACGATCTTTCCTTCCGCCTTCATCTCGTCGGTCATTCCGCCGTGAATCGCCACGAAAGAACCCGTTCGCCCTTCGATCTCGACAAAAAATCTGTCCATAATCGTATATCCAGCCGAATCTTCGCGTGAACTGCACATCAATAACCTACCGACGCTTTCGCCTTTCATCTCGCCGTCAAAAGATTTCTTGATCGCTACCTCGGAAAGCGTCGGACTAAATGTAGATTCATCATAGTTTTTCGCTTCCCAAAGCGTTACAACAAAGGGCATCGTGATATTTTTCATATTATTTTTGCTTCTTTTTCTCTTCCGTCAATTTCTTTTTCTCGTCCGATTCTTTTTTCGCTTTCATCAGCGAAAGACAAAGTTCCCGCAGTTGGTCAACCGTTTTCAAACGCCTCGTTATCGCTTCGCTGGACATATCAACTTTCTTCATTTTGCCTTTTTACTTTTGCCTTTTTACTTTCGTCCGCTAACCAAATACATTACAGCCGTGCTGACATCATAGTAAGTTTGCTCGTCAATCGCATCTTTTAATTCTGCTTTATATTCTTTAACTTTCCGTTCGACTCTTTCACGAATTTTATCGTATTTGTCGCCAAAAGTTTCAAACTGCTCCCTCGTCTCGGCTTTCATAAATTCTTCAAAATCATTTTCAAGCCTAAACGCTAACATCGCTTTAATTTCGTTTGTTTGATACGGCGGAATTACGACATTTGCTTTATCCGAAATGTGAATTCTGATGTCGTTTAATTCTAACTGACTAAAAAATTGCGGCAACAGATCGCCGAACGAATTGTCGCCTCTTCCCAAGTTTATCTTACCTTTTTCTTTGATAAGTCCGAACGTAAACCATTCGATCAATTCATCCACTTCAAACCTCGCAATTATCGAATCTTTCAAAGCCGAATGCGTCAAATTATTCGGTTCGGCACAGATCAAAATCCCGCCCGGTTTCAAAACTCTTTTCATTTCGCGCAGCGCGTCCTGTGGATTTTCGATATGAATCAAAACCGTCTGACAAGTTACCGCGTCAAAAGAATTGTCCGCAAATGGCAAGTTTACGGCATCGGCTTTTTTAATCTCAAAACCGATCTCTCTTACATTAAAAAACTCGCGCAACTTATCATTTTCCTGCGCCCATTTCGGATCGGAATCAACTGCGGTAACAACCGAACCTTTGTTCAAAAAAGAAGAAATGATCCGCGTCCAATGACATTGCCCTGAGCCGACATCAAGCAACGAACGAACATTTTCAAGTTCCCAACGCTTCGCCATCAATTCAAGAAAATCTTGGTTATACCAATAATCCCTGCAATCTCCGAAATATTCTTCCGAATGTCCTTTTGCTTCTAATTCCATAGTGTTTCAAACAATCTCGGACAAACTTTCTCCATTGATTCGGGTTCATCTTCACTCCAATTAAATTCAAAATTCGGGTAATTTCCTTCATTCGTTTTAAAGTTTTCGTTATCTATATAATCGTAAAGTTCTTTTCCCGTTTTATTCTTAAAAGCATCAAGCGCGACATACCAAAAACTCTCGAATTCATATTCGTCTTGGTCTTCCGAAACTTCGTTTATTAAACTGTCAGGATTTTCTTTTGCTTTATAGTATGTTTCTTTGCCTCTCGAAATCACCCAGTTTCTGAAATATTCAAAGCCATCATCCGAACATCCGCCGTTCAAAATGTATCCGGCACACCACATTTCCGAAGTATATGTGTCGTATAACAATTTGTCCGTTCGCAAACGAAAACCTACCATATCTTCAGGCGATAATTTGGAGATTTCAGAGATTAAAAAATCTCTTTGTTCTTCCTCATCATTCGATTCCGCCAATGATTTTGCTACTACTTCCCAAAATCTGTCTTCATCCAGCATTTTGGCTGTTTTTTCTAAATTTAAATTATCAATTTGTTCCATATTGTTTATTTTGAACATCAAACCGTTTCCAATTCAGCTTTTAATCTGCTCAAAGCGGTTTTATCCTGCAAAAGTCTTTCGATGAGTTCATCGGCTTTGTTCACATTTTGCGAACCGTCAATTTTTTCGCGCAGAGTTTGGTTTATCAGGGTTTGATAACCTGTTTTGGAATTTTCCGCCTGCGTTTTGAAATGCTCGACAATATCC
The DNA here is from genome assembly GCA_038251885.1 of Pyrinomonadales bacterium. Lineage (GTDB taxonomy): Bacteria > Acidobacteriota > Blastocatellia > Pyrinomonadales > Pyrinomonadaceae > JAHCHG01. Next base: position 29,667 of record JBBSAX010000022.1, read on the forward strand.
GCGTCGAGATAAATCGTGATGCGGTTTTTGGTGTCTTTAACAGATTTCGGTTCTCCTAAAAAAGCAGGTCGCGTAATTCGTTTTAGACCTCTTTTGCTTGCTTCTTCGGAAGTTTCCAAATAATCATAATCTTTATTTTTTGTATTGCTCATATTCCTTCACCATCCATTTTTCGGCTTTCCACGCTGTAATCAAACGAACATCGTTATTTTGATATGTAAATGTAACGTAAATCAATCCATATTGAGCCGAAAAACCAATCAGATTAAAACGTATTTCTTCATCAGTCGAATGTTCAAAATCTTCAAAGTAAACTCCAAAAACATCATCAAAAGCGTCAAGCAGCAACGCAAAATCTACTTTGTGTTCTTTGATTACCTTGAGTCTTTTCGATTCGTCCCAAACGAACATAATTCGAGTTTATATGCACGATATATGTATGTCAATAAATTTCTAAAGGTCAGAACCATCTGCGGTAGCGGATGGTTTAACACGGCAGATTTAAAACTTACTTTGCATTCTATTGTCACAACTTCAACCGCCCGCTACCGCAGGCGGTTCTGACCTAACTCACAACCGGCGGCGGTTGCATTACCGTTTCGCAGTTGTCGCAGGTCCGTAAATCTTCGTTTTCGTAAAAGCGTTTGAAAACGCCTTGAAACTGCGTCGTGATGTCGGTCAGTTCAAAATATTCTTCGTATAGCTTTTCGTTGCAATTTTCGCAAAACCACATCAGACCGTCTTTTTCCCGCCCGCGCCGTTTGCGTTCGATGACGAGTCCGACGGTGTTTGCGCCGCGAATCGGATTGTGCGGAACTCTTGGCGGGAGAAGGAAAATCTCGCCTTCTTTGATCGGAACGTCAACCGATTTTCCGTCTTCCTGAATTTTGACGAGAATGTCGCCTTCGAGTTGATAGAAAAATTCCTCGCCTTCGTCCCAGTGATAATCCTTACGCGAATTCGGTCCGCCAACGACTTGGACGATAAATTCCGCGTCTTCGTAAACCAATTTGTTGCCGACGGGCGGTTTTAGAAGATGACGATGTTCGTCAATCCATTTTTTGAAATTAAAAGGTCTTTGAATAGCCATAACTTTACTTAAAATTTTATTTTTTGAATTTCCTTGATGTGTGTTGCCAAAATATAGGTTTTCCCCTCAAACTCCATATCAGATACAAGCACCCCGACGACTTCGCCGCTGCTATTTACTAATGGCGCACCACTAAATCCAGCTAAATTTACTTTTGAATCGAATTCAGCTCCCAAAAGGGCTTTTCCCGCTACATATTCCTCGAACTTGGCGGGATAAACATTTTGTTTGCAATTAGATTCGCTGTATGGACAACCAATCAGAAATAGCTGTTCGCCGACTGCTGGTAATTCAAAATTTGGAATCAGCGGTTCAATTTCAAAATCGCCTGAGTTTACTTTTAAGAGTAAAATATCATTAATGGATTGTGAAAAGTCCAAGCCTTCGACATTAAGTTTAACGATTTCCTTAGCTGCTTTATTGAGAACTCTTGGCATCATTTCCCATCGACCGAAAGACTTACTTAAATCAGTTGGAACTATCTCTGGCTCTATGCCGCCGGCTTCTCCCAATAAATGTCTGGCAGTAACAGCAAAGGTTGAATCATTGTATTTAATTAAAAATCCGCTTGCGCCTTGTAGTTTTCTGTTGTTTGTAAATTCCGCTCTATTTGTCAGCAAGATTTGTTTTTTGAGAAATTTGTCAATATTTGCTGTTGAAGTATTTTTGTCATTTTCTTTTACTTTTGATTTATTCTTTTGCCCATATGAACAAGTGGAAAGAAAAAGACAAAGCAAAATTGTTACTACTTTGAGATTGTAAATTTTTTGTAATGTCATAATAATATCTCCTTAAAATTATAATTCTAAAACTTTATTGACCGTTCGCCAATTTCGCGCCGTCGAAGAAATTTTCAGTTTTTTAGCAATATAATCTTTGCCGATCAAACTATCCAAAACGCTGACGCGCAATAGGCAAAATATTTCCTGACTAAAAACGGCGAATTGTTCATTTTCGTTATTGTTTGCTAAAAGCATTTCGCGTTTTTCGTCCGGCATTTCTTCGTCTAAAAAGAAAACGTGCAAATCTTTGTCGTCTTCAAATTGACCGACGAACGGATTATTTTTGACGATTTCTTCGATTTCCAGAATTGAACGCACGATTACTTTTATTGAAAGCGAAAACTCTTTTTCAATCGCGCTTTCGATCTTCGCGGCGAGTTTTTTATTCTCTGTTTTCCGTGTTTCAAAAATTACGTTTCCGCTGTTGATATAAGTTTTGACGTTTTCAAAACCGAGCGAAGAACAAACTTCGCGCAAGGTTTCCATCTTGATTTTATTTTTCCCGCCGACGTTGATGCCGCGCAAGAATGCAACATATTTCATCTTTTATTAATCTAAAACCCGAAAATAATAATGCAATTTCAATTTATTTATTCGTTTATTATTTGTTAGATTATAAACTCTTGGCACAATTGTCATCATCGAATAATTAAAATTTACAGGATAAAAATCAAATGGCTACAAACACTCTTTTCGATTCGGAAAACCAAAAATCTTCAAAAAAACCTTTAATAATTCTCGCCGCTTTAGTTATAGTTTTCGCGGCGGGCGGTTTCGGACTTTGGAAATACACAAATCACGTCGAAAAAGAAGCCAAAGCCGTAGCTACACAACAACTTGCCAATGAACAAATGCGCGATTCAATCGTGATGTTATTGGCACAGCCGCGTTTTTCGGGCGAACAGTTTCGGGAGCAAATGATTGGAAATGCAAGGCTTCAAAAATTTTCGATTCGGGAAAAAGAAGCGTATTTTTCTCTGCCCGAATCGAACGAATTGGACTTTGAAAATTCGGTAAATACTTTTGTGATTGACCGCTTAAAAATCGAAAATGCACAAGAAGTTAATGGAGAATTTACAATTGGCAGATATTCGTTGGTAAAATCGCCGGAAACCGGATATTTTTTCAAAACTCCGCTCGAAAACTTAAAATTCAAGACAGATGCAGAATTAAAATTCCCTTTTCAAACCGCGACTTACACGCTCGGTTTGCAAGAATTAATTGATTTTACAAACAATTCGCAGATTTACGGCGGAAGATTAAATGCCGACACGAATCAGAAAATAGACGAATCGCATATCATTTTCGCCAATCACGGCGCAATGGTCGCCAAACCCGACGAGCCGAGTTTGAAGCGTTTTGTCGCCGAACTTTTGCGCGATATACCCGAAAATCCGACGCGTGAAATGAAGATTCAAAGGCTTTTGGATTTTGTGACAAACGAGATCGAATATGATTACACCGAAGCGGTCGGTTCGCGCGAAACTTTGAAACGTCCCGACGAAGTTTTGATGAGCCGCACTTCGGATTGCAGCAACAAAACGATTTTGATGGCTTCACTTCTCGAACAGATCGGCGAAGATTATTTGCTTCTCTATTGTCCGCAACACATCACGGTCGCTGTTCCGCAAGGCGAATTTCCGAATGAAAATAAACTCAGTTTTAAATGGAGCGAAAAAGATTGGATGATCGCCGAAACGACTTTGCCGAATTTTGTGATCGGCAAAACAAGGGTAAAAGAATCGGTTAAGTTGACTTCGGTGCAATACGTTCAAAAACCGAAGCAAACCGACGTGATTTTCGAAGCGCAGACATTTCGCCCGTTGGAATTTCGATAGATTATTTTAATCAATCGTCGCAATAACTTTTAGTTCAATGGCAATCGGAGTCGGCAAACAATTTATCTCTACGGTCGTGCGGCACGGCTGATTTTTCGCGAAATATTCGGCGTAGATTTTATTGTAAGTCTTAAAATCATCCTTCATATTAGTCAGAAAAACCGTTACGTCAACGATCTTGTCCCAACTCGAACCCGAATCTTCCAAAATATAACGCACATTCTGAAACACTGAACGGCATTGCGTTTCGATGTCGTAAGAAATTATTCCGCCGTTTTCGCCAAGTTCAACTCCGGGAATTTTTTTCGTGCCGCGTTCTCTCGGACCAACGCCTGATAAAAACAAAAGATTCCCGACACGACGCGCGTGCGGATAGAGTCCGACAGGTTCGGGGGCTTTTGATGAATTGATAAAATTTTCCTTGTTTGTCATTTTATTTGGAAATTTTTCTGCTTGCCTCAAAACACCAGATTGAAGCGGCTAACCCGATTCCAATGGCGATAAAACGAAACGGCTCGTTTGCCACCCATTTTGCAACCATTGAATTCAGCAACACCGCATTATATTCCGTGTTGCCGATATAAATATTGGTCGGCAAAAAGACAAGATAAGTATAAACACCAACACCAAGCACGATCAGAACGGCAATTACCGCCGCAATTCGCGCTTGTCCGCCTTGTTTCCAAACTACCGCCAAACCAATGAGCGAAAAAAGCAGAGAACCGCCGTGCGTCAATGAAAAATAATCGCCCGGTCCCGATTTGGCGTAAAAATCGCGGTAACGAGCGACATCGGCAATTTCACCCGATTGCCAATTCGGAATATTGGCGATTAATTCAAAGATATGTCCGGCAAAGAAAAGAGCAAAAAACAAAACCATTAGCCATAAAACTATTGTCTTCATAGCTTACCTCCGAATTTTTAGAAGAGATTTTAGAACACTTTTATTTACAAACCCGAATGAGGTTTTAGGCAAAAGAAAAAATAATTCGCCCTAATTTTCCGTCTTTAATCACTTAAATTTACTCGTCCGAAGCACGTTCGCCGTCATAGACCACACTGGCACATTCGCAAAACAAATCTAAATAATAATCGCGGATTTCTTCCGGCGCGGGTTGTTTATTTTCCTTTTCGGCGATGAATTTCATCAACTCAAATGCCACTTCTTCGCCTGTTTCAATTCTTACGGCTTGTGTTTCGTTACTCATAAATAAATTATACCTTAACTAAATTTGTTTTATAAAAATAATAAATCTTTAATTTCTAAATCAACCAATCTCCGCTGATAAATTCGAGATGAATCTTCAAAACATCGCTTTCTTCTAAACTGTTGGCGCGATGAACCTTGGCAAGCAGAGAAACACTTTTATCCATACTTTTTATGATGACGTATTGTGAACATCCGGCTTTCAGTTTTGCATTCAAAGCCATTCCGCTTTCACTTATATCTTTGGTTTGCGCGACAACGGATTCAGTGATTTGCCCGTGTTCATCGAGGGTCTCCAAAATTACATTAATTACAGATTTTCGCCGGTTTTCCAAAGCGCGGGCATAACGTCCTCGGTTTATCGGGAGTTCACGAAAATTCCAAAACCCCTGCCGCCGCAAGATCGGATTCAAGTCATACAAGGTTGCCAGATTTCGATAAAATCCCGGCGGCGGATTTGCGCCAATCAATGCCGTGCCGACCTTAATGCGGATTTTGTCTGGAACTTCCGTCTGAACAATTCTGACGGAACTGACAATTCCCCAAACCTCATAAATTTCCTTCCCAAAATCAAATAATCGCGTCGTTTTCGGCATCGGCAATCTGAGTTTGATCAGATGTTTCGGCTCTACGGGACGCGAAAGAACGAATCCGACTCCGCAGATCGTTACTTCGTCCGTCAGAGAATTTTCCGTCCAAGAAGTGTCGGCATCCTCGCTGTAATTTACTTCCACCGGAATTTCCAGTTTCGTGCGTTCGTAAAAGCGCGTTGATTTTCCGTAAACTCTCATATTTGAAGAAATTAATATTAATTTTCAGATTATTGAAATAAAATTACGATTCAACAGATAAATCTTTTTCCTGAATAATTTTTAGAAATTCAATCGGCTCGACAATCTTCAAAGGTCTTGATTTTTGCCGAAATTCTTTTCCTCCAACCGAAATATCAGTCATCAAATCAAGCAAATCTTTGTCCCAAGTGACAATAAAGTCGGCTTTTGTTTCGATTGCTAAATTTAAATACGGCTCATCTTTTTTATCTCTTAATAATTCAAAATATTTATTTATTGAGCGGACAAAAACAGCTTTTTCCTTAATATATTCAAGAAAACTAATAAGATTTTCAGGTGTGGCGTGGGGAAACTTGACTTGAAACTCAGGTCTGGATAAAACGTCTTTTACTTCATTGAAAATATCGCGGCTGATATAAAGTTCAATTATTCCATCATCAACTAATCTTTGACATCTATTTGCCGAACCTTTTGTTGATAAAAATGCTTGAAGATAAATATTACAATCAAAAACATTACTGAGCGGTATAGAAATTGCTAATACGCATTTAATCGTTTAAGTAACTCATAATCAATTATTTGAGTTAGCGAATTCTTCACCACCAGTAACCAGTTTTTGCTTATTTTCCACGATTTATAAAATATCTTTCCTA
>JBBSAX010000023.1:0-35671 GCA_038251885.1 Pyrinomonadales bacterium
TAAACTTGATTGCGTGCCGTGTTCCTTGTATCTTTCCAGTTATCGCTTGTTCGCAAGCGAGATGAGCTTGTTGTTTTTTTTTGTTCACATAAAAATCATACCAACAAGCTCATTCTTTTTTTACTGTCCTGTGCTTAGAAATGTTTTAGGTAATTCAGACGGATACAAATTTATATACCTATTAGAGTATTTAAGAAGAGACCTCATCTTACTAAATCGTAGGGTTGTTTCCGATATAGATTATTTCGGTAATCGTGATTATATATGGGGAGAATTTCAACGGTTTTTTATTTTAATGAAAATATATTATCTTTTTAGTTATGAAGACATTAAAAATATAAGTGGAATAGAAATCGAACCAATTGTTGAAGAGTATAAGTATAGTTTTCAATCCGGCGAAAGCATAATCAACAAGGCATTTCAAGAAACTGCAAAAAATACGGAATTAATATTCCCTCATTTTATAAATTTGCAATTAGGCATATTTTCTTGGTGCGAAAGGTATAACTTAAAAAAAGATTGGTTGTTTGAATATGCGTATTATTTTATCAAGCAATTCAATGAGAATAAGAGCATTAAGGTTGAAGAATTAAAAGTAGATAAGAGATATTACGACTCAAATGTCGAATACGCCGAGTTTAGTTTTAAATCACGCGGTTGGAATGTTTCGGAAGACGGCGAATCTGCCGCTGAATATAGAGCAAGAGTTACTCAAGAATTTGAAACAGCATTGACGGAATATCTTTCGGAAGCGACCGACCGTTTAAATTTGCATAAATTAAAAAAAGCGACCAAACCGCCGACATATCAAAGCGTAGAATGGTTGGTTTATTCACACTTTAGAAACTTTGATGCCGAACGGATAGTTGAGAAGTTTTACCCTAGTACCGCCGCTGACAGAAGCAATAGTAAACTTGCTAGAAGGGCTTTCGAGAGCAAACTAAAGCACGTCAAAAATGAAATCAAGAAACTCAAAAACTACGGATTACCCGAACATCCAAACATATAAATAATTAAAAAGCAATCAGTTACACGATTGCAGATTATCTTTTTGCAAAAATGCAAAAGATAATCTGCCGGAACCAAGTTTGATTTTAAATGTAAAAAAAAGTTGTTCAAGTTAAGGTTATGGCATTCGATGAAATCTTTTGATTGATTCGGATGCCATTTTTATTTTTTCAGTAAAGGAAAAACTTATGACGACATCATCAAATAATTTAGAAGGAAAATTTCATCAACCGAAAGAAGAAATTATTCAAAACAACCGGACTTTATACACCGAGCGCGAAGCGAGTGAATACTTGCGGATTTCTACTGTCACACTTTGGCGCGAACGAAAAAAAGGGAAAATAACTTTTCGCCGTGTTGCAAGTAAAATTATTTATTTGCAAGAAGATTTGGAAAACTATTTAAATCAAAACAAGCGCGAGGCTTTTTCAATTAAAGGGTAGGGAAAGATGACAACCATTTTAGACATTGCAAAAGATTATTTGCGGCGGGGTTGGCAACCAATCCCGATACCGCATCGGTCAAAAAATCCTAATTTGTCGGGTTGGCAGAAACAAATTTTTGTTGAAGCCGATTTACCGAAACATTTTAACGGCAAGCCGCAAAACATCGGCATTTTGCTTGGCAATAATTCAAACGGACTAACCGACATTGATTTAGATTCGCCGGAAGCGGTTAAAATTGCCGATTTCTTTTTGCCCGAAACACAAGCCGTTTTCGGACGCGACGGAAAGCCGCGCTCGCATCGGCTTTATTACTGTGAAAGCGGAAAGTTTGAGAAATTCAATAATCCATTTCTGATTAACTCAAAAGTTGAAGCCGAACGTAAAAAGGCGTGTATCGTCGAACTGCGAACCGGCGAAGGATTGCAAACTGTCTTTCCCGGCTCGACGCACGGCAGCGGCGAAGCGATAAACTGGAACAGCGACGGCGAACCGTGCCAAACAGAGTATAAAACTTTGCGCCGGGCGGTTGCCTTACTTGCTTCTGCCAGTTTGATTTCAACCTTTTGGCGTTCCGGTATCCGCAACGAATTAAACCTTGCGTTGATCGGCGCATTACTTCGCAACGGCTTCGATCTGGCAGAAACAAAGAATTTTATCCGGGCAATCGGCACGGCGGCTAATGATGAAGAAATTTCTGACAGATTGAAAGCGGTTGATGCAACGGCGAAAAAATTAAAAAACGGCGAAAAGGTTTGCGGCTTGCCGCGCCTTGCCGAATTGACCGATCAAAAACTTGTCGAAACTGTCTGTAAATGGCTCGACATTCAAAGCCGAAATGAAAATAAAACTGAATCAAACGCAACAAGCAAAACGCCGGAATTTATCGGCGAACCGAAACCGCTCGATTTGGTCTTAAAGCCGGTTGAAACAATTGACGATGAATGTTTGCCGAAAGTGTTGGTTGATTGGCTACGCCCGGCGGCAAAAGTTATCGGTTGCCCGTTTGATTATCTTGTTTTATCGGCAATTATTTCGGTTGGCAGTTTGATCGGTTCGCGTGTTCGCGTGAAGGCTTTGGAAAATTCCGACTGGTTTGTCGTGCCGAATCTTTTCGGCGGCATTGTCGGTTTGCCATCAACGCGAAAAACGCCCGCACTTGATGAAACACGCAAACCGATTTTGGAACTTCAAACGAAAATCCGTAAAGAATTCGCAGATAAAGAGAAAGATTTTGCAATTGAAGCCAGATATTACGAACGCGAACTAAAGGCAATCTATCAAGAAAAATTAGGTTTGGAAGAAACAAAGCGGAAAGTTAAAGATTTGCCCGAATTTAATCAACCGATAATGAAACGCTTTGAAACGAACGACATTACCACGCCGAAACTTGCTCAGTTTTTGGCTGAAAATCCAAACGGGTTATTACAGTTTAGGGATGAATTAACCGGATGGTTAAAATCGCTTGATGCCGATTACGATACAAACGCCCGCACGCTTATTCTTGAACTCTGGAAAGGCGCGATCTGCTACGAAAAAGCGCGAGTCGGCGACGGAGAAATTCATATACCGAGCGGCACACTTTCAATCATCGGCGGAATTCAACCGTCAAAACTACAAAAATATGTTGCTGAAGCCTATTCTTTTGACAATTCCGACGGCTTTCTGCAAAGATTTTTATTTATTTATCCAGACATCGGCAAACGCCCGAAAAAACCGACACAAAGCGACTATCAAGCATTGCAGAACGGTTTTGCCGCCGCTAATAATGTATTCAAAAAACTTGCTGAATATGATTTCAACGGAAAAGTTATCGGCGCGAATGGCGACCTTTATCACGGTATAAAGTTTACAAAAGAAGCACAGGCAGAAACTGACGAATGGAAAAACGAAACCGAAGCCGAAGCCGAAAGACTGCAAATCGAAGATGAAGCATTTTCGTCATATTTAATTAAATCGCCGAAAAACTGCTTCGCGGTCGCTATGATCTTTCATTGTCTTGAAAATATCAATCAACCAATTTTCCCGGATGAAATCACACTATCAACTGCCCTCAAAGCCATTACATTTATTGAAACACTTAAAACACACGCCCGCCGCGTTTTCGCTTTGGGTGAAAATCAAATTTTTGCTTTGGCAAATTCATTGATTGGCAAAATCAAAAAAGGCGACTTAAAACAAGGATTTACCGGGCGCGAAGTTGACCGAAAAAAATGGAGCGGTTTGACATCAAAAGACACAGTTCAAGATGTTCTGGGATTGCTAGCCGATTACGATTATTTGCGAGAATTGCAAACCACAGGTAAACACAGACAAACGGTAAAATATTTCTTTCATCCGTCGCTTGAAAGTGAGGTGAAAATTGAAGTGGAAAAATAAATTAAAAACTGTTTTAGCTGAAAACAAAAAAAATGAAATATATCCGAAAAAGGAACTGACAAAAGCTGACGAAACACAGTTGGATTTAGTTTCGTCAGCTTTTGTCAGTGGTCAATTAAGACATATTTCAGAAAAAAGCAGAATTAATAAACCATTTCCGAAATGCTCAAACTGTGATTTGGAAATGAATTTGATCGAAAATAACACGCTTTGGTTTTGTCCACTCGGATGCGAAAGCCGGAAAGCGGTTTTGTAAAAACACTTAACTCAAAAGATAAGAGGGAGAGATCAATTAGATGAAAACAAAAACTCAAAAAGTGTTACCTAAGACGATGCCCGGAACGGTTCACGCTCAATATGTGCGGTGCGGTAAATCGAACTGTAAATGTGCCGATGGCGAACTGCACGGCGCGTATTATTATCACTTCGTTCGCGTCGGTGGTCGGTTAAAGAAATGCTATCTCAAAGCCGACGAAATCAAGCGAGTGCAGAAGGCTTGTTTGTTAAGGCAACAGCAACAACGGAAACGACGCACGACAATTATTAGTAATTGGCAAGACTTACGGGAAATAAGATCGGAGTTGCGCGAAATTATGAGTAATTTTGCAGATTAACAATCAAGGAGAAAAGTTTATGAAACGCAAACGCAAATGTAAGCCAACAGAGATAAATACAAAACCGCGCTCGACAAATTTAGATAAGAAAGTTGAGAGAAAATTAATTCTGACAAAAAGCACGGAATCGGGAATGTTGCAGATCGAGCGGAAAGCCGATGAGAATCATCCGGGCGCAATTATAGAGTTTCCCCAAGATGTTGCCGAGCGTTACAATCTGCCGCCGGAAGAATTTGCCGAAGTTCAGGATGCACTTGAGGCTTATCGAAGACAACAAACCGAAACGGATATATTTATAAACTCGCTTGAAAGCCGCGTCGGTTATGATTCGCTGATTCGAGTGATGGGCAACTTCTATGTCAGTCGAGTCGCTTATTACAGATCGGAAAATGGCGGCTCGTTATCAATCGAAGAAGCGAGAGAGGCAGTTTACCGGAAAACATTAGATGATGATGAAGCCGTAAAGATGGTGAATAACTTGATGCGTTATCCGACAGACATTATCAGTTTTTCGGATTTATTGTCGCTCAATGATGTCAGCCCGACAACGGCGCAGAATTTTTGGGAAGGAATTAAACAGGAGGCGAAAAACGAATTTGAATCGGGACACCGGGCGGCGGCGGCATTTGAACCCGCCGATTATATGAAAGACGCTTGGAACAGGGCAAGCTATCTCGGATTAAGGGATTCGTTGATCGAAGAATGGCAACCGAAAGGCGGAATCGAATTGACGATGATTGATGCCATTACTCAAGCGTGGCTGATGCTTCAACATTGGACGGAAGAAAGCGTCAGGCGAGCAAAAACCAGACCGCGTGAGGAAGATCATCAATATCGTGAGTGGAAGAAATGGAAACAAGCGACAAAATCCAAACAATGGGACGACGGTTTTTGGGACATTCAATACGTCGAGGAGCAAAAAACAATCGAACACGCGGCACAAATGGCAGACCGTTGGCAAAGAATGTATTTCAGAGCAATCCGCAGTTTAAGAGATTGGCGCAGATACTCGCCGAATTTAACGATCAATAATGCGAATCAAGTAAATATCGCAAACGACGGCGGACAACAGGTTAATTTGAATAAAAGTTAAATCTCCGACATTTATTCAAACAATTTAATAACCGAAAAAGCCTGTCAAATGGACTTGGAGCAGACAATCTTGGAAGAAGAATAAGGTCGAATTAAGCCTGTTTTTGACACACTTTCGTTGAGAAAAAAGTGTATTGTTGTTATAAGTTATTTATTTTCAACAGCTTAATGTTTTCAATGTAATGCCTTGAACACGTCATTTTATAGATCAAAATAAGATAAATATCAGTAAACGATTATATTTACATTAATTAAACAATTTCAAAAAGAGTGATCCCTATCCTCTTTTGTGAGGAAACTATTATGGAAATGGTAAAAATCGTCATTATGTACCCTGTTGAGATGTTTATCTCTACGCTTATCCTTTGTGCGGCGTTTTGTTTTTATATGCAATTTATAGTGCCATTAGAGGGGAAAACTCGCTTTTATATATTGTCTTAACGAGTCTGCCTTTTCGGCATCAATTTTCTCCAAAGTATTCAATTCCTGAATTGCACTAGCTTTATTACCCTCTTTTACGTAAATAAAACCCAAATCCCGATGAACATCTGCATTTTTTGAATCAAGTTTTAAAGCTTTTAACAACAAATCCTTTGCTTCAGAGAATTTTTTTAATTCGATGTAAACGGACGCTAAATTTACATAATGTTTTGGTTCTTTTGATTGTATTCTAATACCTTCTAAAAACACTTCCCTCGCTTCCTTCGCTTCCCCCTCATTGTTAAATAAGAGCAAATGTAATCCGAGTGCCGTTCTATAACCTACATTCTTAGGATCAAAAATTAAAGCCTGTTTAATGGCAATTATAGACCGCCTGTTACAATCATCCGTTTTATATTTAACCCACAATTTAGAATAAGCCCTGAAAAGACTGAAATACGCTTCATGCATTTTGGGGGCTTTTCTAACCGCTCGCTTAAATGCTTCCTTAGCCTCAAGCAGTTTCTCAGCAGCTAACAAATCCTGACCCTTAAAGATGTAATCCCAAGGATCACTTAATGAATTATCAAATGGATAAGGAGAATCTCCGCAAACGTCTAAATCAACGACGTTCTCCTTTTTCTCCACTTTAGCTGATACACCTCTAAGTGGTGAAACTGGTTTCAATCCAGCTAACAATAAAGCCAAGTACGATGAGGGAACAGCAAAGTTTAGATTTTGCCCATCCTTTAATGAAGAAACTGCAATCCCTATAACCTCGCCTTTTTTGTTAACAACGGGTCCTCCACTACTCCCTGGAGATATGGGAGAGGTAATCTGAATTAGATTTTCATCTTCTAGTTCTCTAATGCTACTGCCGCTTATAATTCCAGGAGATATAGTTCCCTCTAGCCCTTTTGGATTACCTACCGCGAAAACCTCTTCTCCTACCTCAATTGTACTTATATCAGCAAGTTTTAAGGGGTTGCCGACTGCTCCTTTTAGTTTAAGAAGTGCTAAATCCCTTCTCCTATCTAATCCTACTATCCCTTCAATTTGATAGGAAGAGTTTTGTCCAACGATTTTTGCAAAACCATCAGAGGCTCCTTCGATAACATGATAATTAGTAGCAACAATATCGGTACGTACAAAAAAACCGCTTCCCAATGATATAAATCGATTATCATCATCATACATCTCCAACATTACAACAGAGGGTAAAGTTTGCTTTGCAATTAGTCTGGCATCTTGTGCATTGATTGAAAAAGCAAACGTAAAAAGGACAGCAAATAAAACAAAATTTTTAAGAGCGTGTTTCATATGGCTGCAAATATAGCATTGAACACGAAAATTAGTAAAGAAATATGAATGTTTGTGATATTGAATAAAAAAATAATTGTAAAGTAATTACATTTACAGAGCAAAATTTAGGGCAAGGCATAGTGAGATTGTTCAATAAAAGTGAATAAAAAACTCTCTATTGATAAAATGTGAGTATGAAAAGAAAATACGATGCTGATTTTAAGCGCAATGCCGTGCAAAAAGTTTTAGACGGGCAGCCGACAGCGAGTGTCGCCCGGAAATTGTCGAGATAGTTTTTATAAAGCATCACCGTTTCGCACTCGCATTTTATTTCTTCGGACATTTGGCGGAAAGCGTTTTTCGAATCGGTAACGAGAAAAACGTGCGTTAAATCTTCACGGTCGGCAATGGCTTGATAAAATTCGGCAAAATGACTTTCTTTGAGCAAAACCGCAAACGGCGAATTTTCGGGAATGTAAAACAGGCGTTTGTTGTCGGTCAATTCGAGTTTGCCTTTCGCGCCTTTCTTTACCGGAACGCTGTAAAGATAACTCAATTCGGGCAAATGATTCTCGAAAACCAACCCGAACTTTTTATTATCACGCAGTTTCTTAACTTCACCGGCAATCGCTTGGCGAACACGCTCATCGCCGATCTCATTTATCAAGTTGTCAATTCTAGCCATAATGATTAAGTATTTTATGAAGGAATAATCAAATCAATCTTTTGTTTTCCGTTTTTGCGGTAAATGTGAAAATCAGAATCTAGGGTGAAAACAGTAGAATTATCTATCAATTCGCTCATTCTGACAAGACACGCATCGGCAAGCGACATCGGCACATCGGCGTATTTATTCATTAAAGATTTGATTTTCGATATTTCACCCGACAATGAAAAATCAATCTGCAAAATGCCGTCTTCGATCATTGATAAAATGGCATCTTCGCCTTTGTGTGTGTTACGCAACAAAAAGCACGTTTCCGTAATAACTGCTTCGCAAGTGATGAACGGTGGAATTAGTTTGTTTGCCTGTTCGGTTGCCCAAAGATGATATTGTTCGCGCTTATCAATTAAAGCGACTAACACGCCGGAATCGGAAATTATCGTTTTAGCCACGTTTTGTTAAACCTGCCTTTTCCGATTTTTTGCTTCCCAAACCTTCCAGATGCTTTTTATTTGAACCTAAATCGGTTATTCCGCTATCAACGCAACCGATATATTTCTTTGCGGCTTCGGCAAAGGATTTCGGTTTTTTGTCAGCACTTTCAACTTTCCCGGCAGGTCTTCCGGCTTTCCCGTAAGTCTTGACTGATTCAAGAGAACTTTCCGCAATGACATAATCACGCCCGACGCGCTCGGCTTCGATCTTTCCTTCGCGTATCAATTGACGAACACGAATCGGCGTTACATTCAATCTTTCGGCGGCTTGAGTTGTATTTAGTAAATCCATAATAAAGCAATTATGAACGAAAATTTAATCTATCGCAAGTGATAATTTGGACTTGCATTAAACTATCGTATGCGATAGAATAGTAATTAGTTGGAAACAACATAAATCAACTTTAGAGAGGAACTTAAAATGATTAGATTAACAGCAGAGAACACACAACGCGCCATCGAGCGATGCAAGCAATTAAAGCCGAAAGTTCGGTTTATTAAAGATCGTTTATTTGTCGTTTATTCGGCGAATAACTCGAATGTTTATCACGTTAATTTCGATGTCCGAAACGGCGAAAAGTTAGGACAATGCGAATGCAAGGCTTCGGAAAAAGGGCTGGTTTGTTACCACTTGGTTGCCGGAGCAACAGCAAACATCTATCGGCAAAGTTTGAAACGTCAAACGGCATAAACGCGAAAGGCTTTCCTAAACCGCAAAGCTAGGAAAGCCTCTCATTTAATCCCTAAAAAAAGGAACTAAACACAATGAATAATATATCACAGAACCAAACGGGCGCGAAAGCAAACCATCTGCAAAAGCAATTAGAAAAAACCATCAAAACATACAAAGCGGCTTCAAAAAGCGAACGCCGTGCGGCAATCAGGCACGTAGATTCATTTCTTGAAACTTTGTCAGAAGATCAGCAAACCTTCTGGCTAAAGTTCCGGCACAGACTCGAAAGAATGAATGAACTCCCGACAATGGATATTGATACTTTCAACACAATTTATTTAGGCGGAAATTCAACACCATTTGTGAATGAATGAGCTGTTTTTGAATTATTAGGTGGGAATTTAGGTGGGAAATAAGAAAAGGCATCTTAGCGATGCCTTTAAACTGTTGAAAAGATTGGTACACCCGGCAGGATTCGAACCTGCGACCCTCTGGTTCGAAGCCAGATACTCTATCCAGCTGAGCTACAGGTGCACACTATCTGAGAGTTTAGAATTTGAAAGATTTATTTGCAAATCGAAAATCTTTTATTTTTGAAATTCAGTACGAATATACTTTACAACATCTTTGATCTGTTCATCGGTCAATTTACCTTTGAAAGCCGGCATTCCTTCGTCGGGAATGCCATTTTCGATATATTTAACATATTTGGCATCTTCCATTTTTTTCATCTTTTCGGTAGTCAAATCTTCCGAATTTATGGTCGTTCCCTCAATATCAACCTTTCCCCCGCTTCCATCTTCCTTATGACAACGGGCGCATTTGTCATTGTAAATATTTCTGGCAGATGCTAATTCATCAACTGTCGTAGTCGGTTGTGCGTTTGTTGAATTTTTTACCGTTGAATTTGCATTATTCACATTCGACGGATTAGAGCTTTTTGTTTCGTTACAAGCTGCGATAAAAATTAATAAAGCCAAAATTGTCAAAGTTATTTTAAGAAATCTCATTCATTTTTCTCCGAAAATTATTTGATTGAAAACTCTCGAAAGTTTAACTTAGTAAATAAGATAAAGCAATAAAAGGGGGAAAATTATGCAAACGAAAAAACTATTTTTAAATGGTGAGTGGCGCGAAACAAAGGAAACTTTTGAGGTGAAATCGCCTTTTACGCAAGAGAAGATCGCTGATGTTGCATTAGCAAACCGCGATGAAATGGATGAAGCGATTTCGGTTGCGGAAAATGCTTCAAAAGAAATGCGAAAACTCTCAAGGTTTGAAATCGCCAAGGGTTTGCGAAAAATTGCAGCAGAAATAGAAGTGCGGCAAAAAGAATTTGCCGAAACTATCGCAAACGAAGCTGCAAAGCCGATAAAAACTGCACGCGGGGAAGTTTCACGCGGAATCGCAACTTTTGAATGGGCGGCTTCTGAAGCCGAGAGATTTACCGGTGAAGTCGTTCCGATTGACACGCAGGAAGGCGGAAAAGGAAAAACGGGTTGGACAATGCGAGTTCCGCGCGGCGTAATTTACGGCATCACGCCGTTTAATTTTCCGCTTAATCTTGTCGGTCATAAAGTCGCTCCCGCGCTTGCTTCCGGCAATTCTATAATTATCAAACCGAGCCGCAAAACTCCTCTGACCGCGTTGCTTTTAGCCGAAGTTTTCCAAAACTGCGGTTTGCCGAAATCTGCGCTTCAAGTTGTTCCGATGGACACGAAAAATATGGATTTGGTTTTGAGCGATGAACGAATCAAAATGATCTCATTTACGGGAAGTGCGGAAGTCGGTTGGAAATTAAAGGAAAAGAGCGGAAAACGAATGATTACGCTCGAACTAGGCGGAAATGCGCCGGTAATTGTTGATGAATCTGCCGATTTTGAAAAATCCCTCGAACAAACGACAACGGGAGCATTTGCTTACGCCGGACAAGTTTGCATCTCTGTCCAGAGAGTTTATGTTCACGAAAAACTTTTTGATGAATGGACAGACAAATTTGTCGAAAAGGCAAAGACACTAAAAACCGGAAATCCGCTTGATGAATCAACCGAGCTTTCCGTAATGATTGATGAAAAAGCCGCTGAAAAAGTGCATGATTGGATAACAGAAGCAAAAGAAAATAATGCGGAAATTCTTTGCGGCGGGATGCGCGACGGGGCAATGTTAGATGCGACGATTGTGACAAATTCAAATCCCGAAATGCGCGTCGTGGCGGAAGAAATTTTCGCGCCCGTCGCCGTCGTTGAAAAATTTTCGGATTTTGAAGAAGCGGTTGAAATGTCAAATCAAACAAAATACGGTCTTCAAGCTGGAGTTTTTACGCAAAATCTAAGAAATTCAAACTTTGCCGCAGAAAATCTCGAATACGGCGGCGTAATTATCAACGATGTTCCGACTTTTCGCGTTGATAATATGCCATACGGCGGCGTTAAAGATT
Organism: Pyrinomonadales bacterium; assembly: GCA_038251885.1. Lineage (GTDB taxonomy): Bacteria > Acidobacteriota > Blastocatellia > Pyrinomonadales > Pyrinomonadaceae > JAHCHG01. The sequence continues at coordinate 11,527 of JBBSAX010000023.1, forward strand.
CAGGATTCGGGCGAGAAGGCGTGCGTTATGCGATGGAAGAAATGTCGGAAATTCGGCTTATTGTGTTAAACTCATAACAAAAATCGGAGAATTAAAATCTTATGCAAGAACAAGTAATTCAAGATGTCGCCACAAAGTTTGTTTTCCGTCCGAAAACGGAAGAAAAAACTGACTTCATTACTAATGATTATCTGAAAAAAATGCCGCGTGATGAAAATCTGCGCTACGAATTAATCGGAGGAGAAATATTTGTGTCAACCGCACCGCGTTTTATTCATCAACTTTTAGCGACAAGAATTGTTTTGGAATTCGGAGATTATCTGAAAATCAATCCGGTCGGTCATATTTTAACTACGCCGGGATTAATTTTCAGCGAATTTGACGGCGTTATTCCAGATTTGATCTTTATTTCACACGAAAAAACCGAAGAAATTCTTGATGAAAAAGGTGGGAAATTTCACGGTGCGCCGGAGATTGTCATCGAAATTCTCTCACCCGGCAGAGCCAATGCGCGGCGCGATCTTCAAATAAAACGTGAACTTTATGAGATATATAAAGTGCCGGAATATTGGGTTGTAAATCCCTTTGAAAAGAAAATTTCGGTCTATAAATTTAAAGGTGGCGAATTGAAAAACACGAAAACTTATCAGGAAAATGAAACTCTCATCACAAAAAGTTTGCCGGATTTTAACCTCAACATCAGCAAATTATTTGCCAATTAGAGAAATACGAAAAAACTGAAAAATTTAATCAGCGAAAATCACGTTTCCAAGGATATTTTCCGCGCAAAATGTTTGTAAAACTGGTTGTCGGTGTAAGAAAAGTTCGCAAAATTTTAATTTTTGCCGAAACTCTTCCGCCTTTTTTACGCTCGAGCCAGTTTTTCAAAATATATCTGTCAATCGCGTCTTCACCGATCACGACACCTGTGCCGACGACCGGTGTTATTATCAAATCAACCCAAGCCATTGAACTTTTTCCGTTTCTTTCCAACAAACCGACATTTCCGATAGTGGCTTCGCTGATCGGTCCCATTTCAAATTGCGTACTCCATAATGCCGACCAAACAAATGTTTTAAAGCGGCTTTCCCAATAATCCGCAGATTTACTAAACACTTGCCTTTTGGCATTATCGCTATTATTTATAAAAATTCTGCCCGTAACACCGCCTTGCAGAGGATGTGCAATATAATTTATCTTAGGATCGTCGCCGTCTCCCCAACCACGCAGATTTTTAATCGAAGTTAACCAATCCTGAAAAAATGGTCCGTCAAATTCTCTTACGGTTTTTTTTTGCATTAATCTGAAGCCGTGTTGAATTCCGAGAAAAATCCCTGACTGAATAAATGCCGGTTTCCAGTGAAATTTTTCTTTATATTTTTCATTAGAAAGAAAATATAGATTTTTCTGAATTTCTTTATCGGGTTTGAATTCAATATGGTCTGAATTATCTTCAAAATATAAATCTTCTTCTATTTCTAAAGCGGGTGTTTTAACCAAATCTGATCTACTTTTTATTTTGGAAACAGCATTATTTTCAAATTTCTCAGGGTTAAAAAAGAAAGAGAACTTTGCTTTATCTTTTTTAATTGCTTCATAATTTGTCAAAGCTGATTCAGCAACTTCATTTTTTTCCAAAATAAAAATTTCAGTTTTTGTTTTGTTTTGACTTTGTAACAACGCCTTTTTAACAGTTTGATTAAAAATAGCTTTGTCGGATGTGTCAAGATTATCTGATTGCGCTTGAATACAAATAAATCCTGATATAATGACCAAAAATAATATAGAAACTTTAAAAGAAAAGTATGTAAATAAATTATTCCGCTTTGAAAAATAGAAATACTTCATAAAAACAAGTTATTTTAGATTTTAATTTTTTGACTTTTGCTATATTTATTGAAGAATCGCCTCCGAACTCAAAGGATTTTGACATTTGAGAAGAAGGGGAAAGACGATTTCATATGTCGATTTTATTAAACTAATTTTTTAGAAAATAATTAAAAACAATGTAAGAATCTTACCCTGTGATTTAAAAAAAGGTCAAGACAGCCTAAAATTAAAAGAGACAAAATATTAGATACATTATGAAAAATTATTTTAAATATCTGGTAATTACCCTAGTATTTACGGTATTTTCTGTGGGATGTTACGCACAGACTGCCGTTTCCGTAAATGAAACAAATCTGAAAATTTCGGGTTTGAAAGATAAAGTCATCGTGCGAAAAGATGCGCGGGCAATTCCATACATCGAGGCAACAAACGATGATGATCTGTATTTCGTACAAGGATTTGTAACCGCGAGCGACCGGCTTTGGCAGATGGATTTGTATCGGCGCGTAGCCAGCGGACGGACGGCTGAGTTGTTTGGAAAATTGACTCTTGAAGAAGATAAACGCTGGCGGAGATTCGGTTTTCAGTCAATTGTCGAAGAATCTTACAAGAACTTTTCGCCGGAATACAGAAAGATTCTGGAAAATTATGCTCGCGGCGTAAACGCTTTTATGGCAAGTCTTGACAAAGATTCGATGCCGACGGAATTTAAGATTTTGCAATATCAACCCGAACTTTGGAAACCGACCGATTCTTTAATTATCGGAAAAATTTTGGCAGATGGTTTAAGTACGAGTTGGTATGAAGACGCAATGAAGGCAAAATTTATAGATTTACCGAAGGAAAAGTTTGACCAATTATTTATCGAAAAAACGCCGTATGATGTGTTGGTTGTCGGAAAAGACGAGGAGAAAGTTCAAAATTCAAATTTTAAAATCCAAGGTTTAATTGACGAAATTGATATTTTGGCGGTCGCACAAAAAGATGAGTCAGTCAGAAAATCATCGCTAGAAAAAGTTGGATTTTTTCAAGAGTTCAATGCGGCGAGCAATAATTGGGTAATTTCCGGTAAACGAACTCTGGACGGCAAAGCGATTCTGGCAAACGATCCGCATCTCGACGCATCCGTGCCTTCGATCTGGTATTTGACCAATCTTTCAACGCCGAAAAACAGAGTTTCCGGCGTAACTTTTCCGGGCGTTCCGGGAATTGTTCTCGGACATAACGAATTTATCGCTTGGGGCGCGACGAATCTCGGTCCTGATGTGCAAGACCTTTATATCGAAAAGTTTGACGATAAAAATCAATATGAATCAGTTAATGGTTTGCAAACTCCGAAAATTAGAACTGAAGAAATCAAGGTTAGAACGAATTTGCTAAAACCCGATACCGAAGCTGTTAAGCTAGAAGTTTTTGAAACCGATGACGGTGTTGTTATTCAAGATAATGGGAATAAAAAAGTCGCGCTTAAATGGACTGCGTTCGATCCGAAAAACAATGAATTTGAAGCGTTTTTGTTATTAAACACTGCGAAAAATTGGAATGATTTTAAATCAGCTTTGAAAACCTACGGCGGCGCGACACAGAATTTTGTTTATGCGGATGTGAAGGGGAACATCGGTTTTCACAACGGCGGACGAATTCCGCTTCGCAGATCAGGCGATGGAAGTGTTCCGTATGACGGCGCAAAAAAAGAAGGCGATTGGACGGGATATATTCCGTTTGAGGAATTGCCGAACAGTTATAATCCACCCGAAGGATTTATCGTTACGGCAAATCAGAGACTTGCAGGCGACAGCTACAAATATTTTTTAACGCACAGTTGGGCTGATCCGTATCGCGCACGACGAATTTATCAATTGATTCAAGGAAATACGAAAATGACCATCAATGATTCGATGGATATTCAAAAAGATATTTTCAGTATTTCGTATTCAAATTTTGCGCGGGAAATAGTCAAAATGGAAGCCGCGAGTCCTGAAACTCTGGCAGTTTTGAAGGGTTGGGACGGCAGAACTTCTTCGGATTCAAAAGCGGCAATTTTAGTTAATGAAGTTCGCCGCGCCTTTTTGCGAAAAGTTTTGGTTGGAACTCTGGGTGAAGAAAAAGCTGACAATTACCGTTGGTCAATGCAGAATTCATTTATTGATTGGCTGATTCGGGAAAAACCCGCTAATTGGCTGCCGAAAGGTTACGCCGATTATAAAGCCTTATTAATTGAGTCGGACAAAACTGCGCGGGAAAATCTGTCGAAAAAATTCGGCTCAGATGAATCGAAATGGATTTACGGGAAAAACGCACAATTCAGATTTAATCATCCGCTTGCCCAAGCCCCGCTGATCGGCGCAGTATTTGCCATCGAGCCTTTTGATTATTACGGCGGTTTTTCAACACCGAATGTTGGTGCGGCAGTTTCGATGCGCCACGTAACATCGCCCGGAAATTGGGACAATACGCGCCACACCATCACGCTCGGACAGAGCGGAAACCCGAAATCGCCGCATTATAAAGATCAATTGGCAGATTGGAAATCAGGCAATACGCCCGTTTTTCCTTTCACAAAAGAAGCGGTCGAAAAAGCCGCGAAACAAGTAATTGTGATGACAGGGAAGTAAGCGGAACGCGAACTTTAGTTCGCCAGTTACAGGCTAACTAAAGTTCGCGTTCCACTTGCAAAAATATCTGTGAAACAAAATAATTTCAAACTTAAATTTGAATCCGGCACTTTAGTTTTAGAAGGCGCAAGTAAAAAAGATTTTGTCCCGAAAGATTTTGTTTGGGACGAACGAACGCGCCAATTTCGCGCTCCGGCTTATAAATATCGCCAAATAATTATTGAGCTTATTCGCAATAAAATTTCTTATGATGATGACGCAAAGAAATATGGGGAATTCGATTTTAAGGAAAAATTCAAATTAACTCCGCGACCTTATCAAACCGAATCAATCGAAGCGTGGCAGAAAAATAAAAAATGCGGCGTTGTCGTTTTGCCGACCGGCGCGGGGAAAACGCACGTTGCGACTATGGCAATTGAAATCTGTGCGCGGCAAACGCTCGTCGTTGTGCCGACGCTTGATTTGATGAATCAATGGTACGATCTTTTGCTTTCAACATTTAACGTCGAAGTCGGTTTGATCGGTGGCGGTTTTTACGAGATCGGCGCGATTACGGTGACGACTTACGCTTCCGCTTTTCGCCATCAGGAAAGAATCGGCAATCAATTCGGACTCGTAATTTTTGATGAATGTCATCATTTGCCGTCGGAAGGCTACAAATACGCGGCAGAATTTGCGATTGCGCCGTTTCGCCTCGGTTTAACTGCAACGCCCGAACGCGCCGACGAAGGCGAACTTCATTTGGAAGAAATTATCGGTGATTTCGTTTATAGATTAGAAGCACAGGAACTTGCGGGCGAATATCTGGCAGATTATTTTATCGAAAGAATCGAAGTTGACCTGACTGAAGAAGAACGCGAAATTTACAAAAAAGAGCGCGAAATCTACATAAATTTCGTTCGTCAAAAAAACATTTCGTTCGGCGGAATGGACGGCTGGAAAATGTTCGTCATCCAAAGCGCGAAAAGTGAAGAAGGCAGACGCGCGATGAAAGCGTATCGAAATTCAAAAAAAATCGCGCTCGGAACTGAGGCGAAAATCGGGGTTTTGCGCGACCTTTTAATTCGCCACAAAAAAGATAAAGTCCTGATATTTACCGCCGAAAACGAAATGGTTTATCGGATTTCGCAAGATTTTCTGATTCCGGCGATCACGCACGAAACAAACGTCAAAGAAAGAGGTTTTTGGCTGAAATCCTTTAACGGCGGCAAAGTTTTGGCTCTCGCAACTTCAAAAGTCTTAAACGAAGGTGTAAACATTCCTGACGCAAGCGTGGCAATTATTTTGTCAGGTTCGGGTTCTTCGCGCGAACATATTCAAAGACTCGGCAGAATCTTGCGAAAACAAGGCGATAAACAGGCGATTTTATACGAAGTCGTCACAAGAAATACCGCCGAAGAAAGAATTTCTCAAAGACGTTCCGATGCAAGGCAGTTTCACGATGCAAAATCTCAAAATGATCGAGGATTATTTGATTAAATTTGCCTGAGCATTAAATTTGATGTAAATTTAATGCGGAGAATTGATAATATGATAAATCTTCGTGAAGAGATAAATTCGCTTTCAAACTTCAAACGTGAAACAAGTAAATTTGTTGAGCAATTAAAAGAAACGGGAAAACCCATAATTTTGACGATTAACGGAAAAGCCGAATTAATCGTACAAGATGCCGGAAGTTATCAAAAATTACTTGAAATAGCTGAAAAGCTGGAAACTATTGAAGCCTTAAAACCTGCGATTGAAGAAATGAAGGCAGAAAAAGGCGAATCCGTCAAAAAAGTTTTCGCTGAACTTCTTTCAAACGTCAACGAGGTTTCTTAATGCAATTTAAGGTGATAATCACGCCTTCGGCAAAAGCTGATGTTTTTGAGATTAACGCTTGGCTTTTAGAAAATTTTACGGATGTGGCGGAAAGTTGGATTTGGGGATTGAGTCAAACGATTATATCTTTGTCGAAGTTTCCAAAAAGATGCCCGATTAGCTCGGAAAGCGAAGCGTTTGATGTTGAGGTAAGACAAATAATTTACGGAAAAAAGCCGCACACATATCGAATTTTATTTTCAATTCAAAATGAGAAAGTTTATATCTTACGCGTCCGTTCAACACGGTAACAAAATCTTTCAGATGATTGATTTTGCCAATTCTTCCAACTCCGAAATATTGATCGAAGTTTTATAAAACAGAACATTTTCGCTTTCCCAAAGCTGTTCTTCGCGTGTTCCGCGCAAATCCTTTCCCGCAGCGAGGATGAAATTTTTGAAATTTGCAAATTTGTATTCTTCCAATCTTTTTAGCAAAGTTTTTGGTGTCCAGAAGCCTAAAACGTCGAGATAAACTTTTTTCTTTTTCGGCGAAATTAAAACGAAATCGGGAACAAAAGCGGTTTTTCCTAAATCTAAAACTTCTTTGTTTTCTTCCAAACGCCAATCGGAAATTGATTTCTCAAAAGCTTTTTTGAGTTTTTCGATGTCTGAATTTATAAATTCCGGTTCGTCGAAATAGCACGAAGTTAAATCGCTTTGCTCGCCGGACAGTTCGTAAAATGCGTTATTGCCTTTCTTTTCGGAGATTTCTGCGGAAAATTTCCAATCTTTACAAAGCAAAAGCGCGGGAAGAAAAACAGACATTTGAATGCCGTATTTTTGCGAACGATGAAAAAGGGAAGCCGCGCCTGTCAAGGTTATTTCGTAACCGTTGACAGCGTTTCCAATAACGGAATGAATTAAGCCGAAATGTTTTATCCAACCGAAAATCGCGCGATAATTTGAAGTTTCCGAAGGCAAAACGCGAATTTTCAATTCAACGCAACGGTAAAGAATCGCTTGCGCTTGCGCGAGATTGTAGCGTTCCAACAAATCTTTGGGCGAGATAGTTTCAAATTCAATCAGTTTTTGATTGGCTGATAAATCGCCGAAAAGTTGATTGGATATTGTTGCTGAATCGGTTTTATATTCATCAGCGATTATCTTAAAAATTTCGGTTCGCTTTTCCGCTTCGAGAAAAACGGGATGATATTTTCCGGCTTCGAGAAAGATTTTCTGGCGAATCTCAAAAGGTTCGGCGACCGACGAAGTTTCATATTCGCTTCGGTCGTTTAAAAGTTTGATAAAACCGCGCAGGATTTTGTAATTCGTGCCTGTGCCGACGAAATCTTCGAGTTCGCTTTCAATATCGCCGCGCATTTTGCCGATAGAATCTTCAAAAATTTCGATCAAATTTGCCGCGTCGCGCAAATATCCCGCATCGTCGGTTTTGATTAAATACGGAAAAATCTTGCCGCCGCGTTTGTAATTTATTGATAGATCAGATGTCAGCATTTTGTTGTTTAAGCAGTTGGTTTCGGTGTTCGATGAAGTCGCTTAAAATTATCGCCGCCGCTTCTGCGTCGAGTTTTTCGCGCATTTGTTTTTCATTGAAACCTAATTCCCAAAGGTTTCCGCGTGCTTCGTAGGTTGAAACTCTTTCGTCTTGCAAAAAGACCGGAATTTCTAATGATAAAGAAAAGTTACGCGCAATTCTTCGCGCTTCTTCGGACATTTCGCTTTCCGTGCCGTCAAAATTATACGGCAAACCGATAACGAGTGCGCGTGCATCAAACTCGTTTAGAATAGTTGATACTTCTTTGAGAAATTTTTTCCAGCCTTTGCGTTCAATGATTGAAACGTGGCGAACGGTGAATTGGAGTTCATCGCTGACGGCAACTCCGACTTTTTTCGTGCCTAAATCAAGCGAAAGAATTCTGCCGCTAGTGGGAACGCGAAAAACATCTGAAAAAATGAAGTATTTAGTTGTTTCTTTTTCTTGCACGATTAAAATTGATAATAGATAATAAAAAAACTATTTTGTTTGTCTATTCGTAATAGTATCAAAATTTATTGAGGTTTAAAGAATGAATTATCGCGGAAAATTTTTACTTGCTATTGTTTCAGCCGGAATTGCTTTGTATGCCGTGATCGGCGGAATTGCGGGCGTTTGGGAAAAAACTTACGCTCAACAACCGATCAATGATGCCGGAGCGCAGATTCGGATTTTTGAAAGCGTATTGCAGCATATTCAAAACGATTATGTTGACGAGCCTGATTTAGCAAAGGTTCGCGCCGGTGCTTTGCGGGGTTTGCCATACGGTTTAGACCCGTATTCATCTTATTTAACAGCGGAGCAAGTTCAGGATTTTCAAAATAAACAGAATTCGACAAAAGCCGGAATCGGTGCTGAGTTTTCGCAGGTTTCGTCTTATTTATATGTGATTTCCGTAACAAAGGATTCTCCGGCGGACAAAGCGGGAATTAAAGCCGGCGATGTGATCGAATATATCGGACAGAAGGCGACACGCGATGTTTCGCTGTATGATGCGCGGCAATTAGTTCAGGGCGATGCCGGAACAAAAGTTGATTTGCGAGTTTTAAGAACCGGAGAAAAACCGCAAACGATCAGTGTTACGCGCGGAACTGTTAAAGTTCCGATGGCTGAATCGAAAATGGAAGATGGCAAAATCGGCGTGATTAAAGTTTATAGTCTTGCCGCCGGAGAAGCTAAAGATATTAAAGATCACGTTCAAAAACTTACCAATCAAGGCGCACAGAAAATAGTTTTGGATTTGCGAGGCGTGGCGACCGGAAGTTTGGATGAAGCGGTCGAAGTTGCGAATTTGTTTATCAAAGACGGAACTTTGGCTCAAGTCATCGGACGCGAAGACAAAGTTGTGAAAACATATTCGGCTGATTCGAACAAATTCGTATTCGGCGGCGAAATGGCGGCGTTGATTGATCTCGGAACGGCTGGCGCAGCAGAAGTTGTTGCTTCGGCAATTCTTGATCGCAAGCGTGGCGAAATTGTTGGTGAAAGAAGTTTTGGCGCGGGAACAGACCAACAACTTTTTCCGATGAAACGCGGCGACGGTTTGCTTTTAACCGTTGCAAAATGGGCTTCGCCGAGCGGAAAACCATTTCTCGGAGATACTCGCACAAATTCCGGTTTGAAACCTTCGGTTGAAGTCAAACGTCCTGAAACGCCCGAGCCGCTTGAAGTTGAAGATTTGGTTGATAAACAGGAAGAAGAAAACCAAAATCCGCAACCAGTGGAAAAAGAAACTCCGAAAGTTGAAAAACCGAAACCTTCACAGGATGATATTCAACTAAAAAAGGCTTTAGAAATTTTGAAAGGGAAAGCCGTTGCCGCAACTGCTAAATAGAGTAAGAAAAAGTAAAAAGAAAAAGGTAAAAGGTAAAGCTAGAGAATTTTTCTAAAGTTTTACCTTTTACCTTTTGCTCTTTATCTTTTTGCTGTTGTTGGTTTTTAAGAACATTGCTAAAATCAAAATCCAATGACACAAGAAAACTTTCGGGTGCGTAAATTAGAAGAGAAAGATATTAGTGAATGGTTTCGCCTTCGTAAGCATTTGTGGGACGAATTATCCGATGCTGAACATAAAATTGAAATGTCGGACATTTATGAATATTCGGAAACACAATTGGTTTTAATTGCCGAAACTTCAAATGAAAAATTAATCGGATTTTTGGAAGCCAGCATCAGACCGTTTGTTGAAGATTGTCATAGTGAAAATGTCGGGTATTTAGAAGGTTGGTGGATCGAACCTGAATACAGACGCAACGGAATCGGCGGAAAACTCGTCAAAATGGCAGAAAACTGGGCGCGAAGCAAAGGTTGTGCGGAAATGGCTTCGGATTCCGAAATCGGCAATGATTTAAGTCTGACCGCGCATTTAGGTCTCGGTTATGAAGAAACTTCGAGGCTCGTTCATTTACGCAAGGATTTGATTTAAAATCAGGGGAAAACAAATGAGAAAGTATTGTAATTTAAGATTTTCATATTTATTAAAACTTTGGTTTTCCGCCATATTTGTTTGTTTTGCCATTTCATATTCCAACGCGCAATCAATTAATCAAAACGCACCGACACCTGTAATTACGAATGAAATCAGTGGAACAATTCCTGTTAGAGATATTGGCGATTCACGTCTGACGAATTATTTTTACATTTTTAACGGCAATCAAGGAGATGTTTTTATCAATTTCGTTACCAAAAATCTCGATGGCGACATTGATGTTTTTACAGTTGAGGGCTTAAAACCACTGACAAAAATTACGGTTTTTTCTGATAATTCTGACAGCGAAACAGGACGAATCATTTATTTGCGAAAATTTGAAAAACTTCTTTTGAGAATTCAGGGCAGATCGCCGAATGATGATGCGGCGACGTTCAAAATAAAATTTGCGGGAAGTTTTCAGCCATTGCAAAATACTGCCGAAGCGGAAACAATAAAATTACCGGAAATAAACACGAATAATCAAGGTGAATTTCGTGTAAATTCGGTTGGAACAATTATCGGTAATGTTCCGAAACCGACCCCTGAACCCAAAGTTGCAGCCGAAATCGAAATCGAAAATAAAGCCGCTGAATCCGAAAACAAAAATACACAAAATAAAGAAATTAATGTGAAAAGTGTTGATGAAACATCAGTTTCGGAAAATACTACAAAAATTGAAATCAGAAAGGGAAGTGAGAAAGTAGTTACTGAAAAATCTGAAGTAGAAACTCCAAAAGTTTCCAAGCCGATTGTTGTTATTTCTGAAGATTCGATTCCGATAGAAACCAAATTAAATGACGAAATTGCAAAAATCACCAAAACAGAGCCGACTCAAATTTCGGAAATCGAATCAAAAGACTCAAATTCTGAAAATAATGCCTCAACTGAAAGTAGCAATGAAACTTCATCAAAGGTTATTCGACCTTTAAAGACCGAAGAACTTCAAAAAATCGAATTGGTTGTCAGTTTTAAGGACGGAAAAACTATCAAACAGCCGATGAGTAAGGTCTTTTCGTTTAATGTTAATCAAGGAATTTTAACGATTGTGCTTTATGACGGAAAGATTACAAGATATTCTCTGCTCGATATTGAAAAAATTTCTATTGAAGGAATTTCAAACTAAATTTTCATTTCTGAAGATTTATTGAAGTATTTGTTTTAATCTTGTATTTAATTCGCTTTTTGGATTTATTTCCTCAAGTTGGATAGCCATATTTTTCGCCTGCTCCAAATCACCTTTTTTGTAATAGGCAACTGCCAAATTATACAAAGTCGGTTCGTGTTTCGGGTTTGTCTTGAGCGATGTTTGAAATTCTCTGGTCGCTCTTTCAAAATCCGGATTGGCGCGTTCAACATAAGTAATTCCCAAATCTGTTCTTACCCCAACGTCATCGGATTTTTGCTCTAACGCCTTTAGATACCAAACTTCTGCTTGTTCATAGTTTTTTGAATCAAAATAAGTGTTACCGATTTTTACGATTGTTTCGTAGTTTTCAGGCTTAATTTTGTTGGCTATTTCGTAAAATTCTAGAGATTTAGGAAAATTTTGAATCTTCAAGTATAAGTCACCTGCCGCAATTTGAGCTTCAAAATTATTCGGTTCATTTTTGGCTTTTTCAAGTGTCTGACTAATTTCAGGTATCGTTGCGCCCTTTGTCGGCTGATCTTTGACGACTACATTATTAACCTGCGGATTGATTGTTTCTTGCTGTGAAATACTTGCTGAATTATTTAGACTTGCGGACTGATTTAAATTATTAGCAAGAAAAAAACCGATTATTAACCCGATAACCAATCCACCGACACCAAAGATAAAACTGTTTTTATTCATTTATTTACTGCGATTTAAGGCGTTTAAAGTAGATTGCTTTTGAATCTTCCCGAACGAACAAAAATGATTTGTTTTCAAATTTATTGTAATCGTCAATATCTACAAATTGATATTTTATGTTGGGCTCGTTGACGATTTCCCAACCTTCGTTACCGAGTTGACTCATCGCTTTTTGAAAAGCAATCTCACTGGCTTTCAAACTGGCTTCTTTGCGCGAATTAAAGTTTTCCGAAATTCCGCGATCTTGCAAATATTCACCGTAATCCAGTTCTTGTTTGACTTCCGAACGCTTGCATCCGCTTGCTTGTAAATAACATATTTCCACCATTCCATAAATTCGGTTTAATTTATCTTTAATAGGTGAAAATGAGTAAACCGAATTAATCGAACAATATTCCCATTGATTCCGTGCAAATTTTTGTGCGGAACTTATTGAAAAATAGGAAAAATAAACAAAACAAAGGGCTAAACCAACTAAAACTCCAATTAATGTTAATGAAATTTTTCTCATGTCTTTTCTCCGATCAGATGGAAAGATTTGAACTAAAACACTAATTAACAGCTAAAAAGTTTTAAAGTTACGCGTAACTATGGAGTCCCGGAAGCAAATAGCTTACCCCTAAATATGTAAAAATTACGAGTAAAAATGCAACAATAGCAAAATATGCCGAACTTCTTCCCGACCAACCACGGGAAATTCTCGTATGTAAAAATCCGGCGTAGGTTAGCCACGCAACCAATGCACCGGTTTCTTTTGAGTCAAAACCCCAAGGTCTGCCCCAAGATTCATTCGCCCAAATCGCGCCGGTAATTAAAAGCATCGCCAGTCCGGCAAAAGCCAAACACGCGGTTTTATACATCAAATTATCGAGTGATTCCAGAGAAGGAAGCCTTTCCCGCAATTTTTCGGTTCTGAAACTAAACAAAATAACAAAGAAAAGTCCGGCTAAAGCGGTGATTAAACCGGAAAGCTCGACCGGATTAGTCCCGAAACTCAAAATCATTTTGTTTCCGTTATTTTGGAAAAATTGCTTTCCCGCTTGTTCAAATTGTGCAGGTGTCAGAGCCGCAAATTCTTGAGCCGAAAGTCTTTCTTTTGAGGCTAATTCTTTTCCCGCAGTCAAATATTGACCGGGATTTTGCGCCAATTGACTTTGTAACCTCGGATAAACTTCGGTTGTTGATTTAATGCCCGAAACCAAAAATGCAACTGACAAAATAAGCGTAGCAAAAGAAAGTTTTAATAAAATATGTCCAACTTTTTGAGCAGTTTCGTTATTTTTATAAATGTAAAACAAGAACGAAATAATAACGCCGACAAGCAAAATTCCGGTTAACACAAGAGCTTCGCCGGCATACGGAATTGTCAGACGAAATGGTGCGGAAAACGGTTTTCCGCCGGACGGACTTGGTATAAAAAGCCCGGAACGATAAACAAATGCGGTAAAGACTGAAAATTTACTGATAGTTGCAATAACTGAAAAAGCAAAAACACTTGCCCAAATTGCCATTGATTCAGCTTTAACTTTGTCCTTCAAAAGATAAATTACAGCTATTGCAAAACAAACCAGCGCGACTCCATAACTCAATGAAGCAACACCGACGTGAATCGGTCGCCAATATGAATCAAGAATCGGCATTAAATTGGAATGCTCACCGCCGATAAACCTTGCTAAAGTCAAAATCAATGCAGCTAAGGGCAAAGTGAAAGCTGATAGAAATTGGAAATTTTTTCTCGATGCCAGAAGAAGTGTTGTAATTCCTGCACCGAAGGCGAATGCCAGACTCAAATCGTATAAATTGGCAAACGGAATATAGCGAAATACCCAATGAGTCGCAGTATTGCCACTTTGTTTAAGTTGAATCATCTCGAATTCGTAAGCCGCCACCCAACGCACAAGCCAACTCGAAAAATTAAAGAAAACTCCGAGAGTTGCGCCCCAAAGTCCAATTTTTTGCGCCATTTCCGAAGGTGCGTAAAGATTCGTCAATTGGAAAAGTGCGGCTAAAATGTAGCAGGCAAGTGCAAGCATCATCAGAGCCGTATCCGAAATAAATGTACTGCCAATCTCAATACGCAGGAAAAGCATTATTAGCGATCCGCCAAGAGCGACGATTGCAGGAATATACCTTCTCCACGAACTTTTATTTTCGATTTTTCTTATTTCTTCCATAATCTTTTATAAACCGGCAAATTAAACAGACTTAAGTTTATCTGTTAAATTGCTGAATTTATCCTCAAATCCTTGTTCATTGCGGTTTGTATTTCCGCCTAAAACGACTTCAAAATTTTCTTCCGATTGTTTATCAATTAAAGCCCAAACACGGCGATGCGAAACGAAAAAGACAAAGATCAACGCAAATATTAACCCGATTCCGCCGATATACCAAGCAATAAATGCGGCGTTATACGGATCGTATTTGATTGACAAAACGTGAGCAAAGGGTGATTTTTCAAAATTGGCGAGAAAAAATTTGTAACCGGCAACCGGCGCACCAATTGGCGCGGAATCGGGAAGTTTTGTTGCAAATGCATAAGCGACGGTTTTTTCTCCGTCGGGTTTCGTAATATTCAACTTAACTGCCGGATTATTGTATTCGGCTGAACGGGTGTCGGCTTTTCCTTGATTCAATGTGAAATCTGGATAAAAGCCTTCATAATCAATTTTTGTTCCGTCGGGCAAATTAGCCGAACCGTTTCTGGCTAAATTTATACTCAATGGTTCTCCGCCATTTTGCGGCGTTAGTTGCAACGTCATACTTCTGGCACTTCCCAGAGTAATCGCGCTTGCTTGGAAAAAACGATAACCGCGATAAGTAAATGGGTTATTCAAATGAACAACCGCTTCAGTAACGCCGTATTCTGGATCGTCAATTCTTATTGTCGTACTCCAATCAATCGTATTATTTATTTCAATTGAGCCATTCGGATCAATCAATTTCTGTTGAATATCAGTGCAGTAAATTTTAAAGGGCAAACCGACTTCAAATTTCTCTTTTTGGTCGAGATTAAATTGAATCATTTGAATTCGGTCGGTAATTTCACCCGGTGCAAAACGAACATCAGCATCAAAACCTGTTTGTAGAGCAGCAAAATGACCGAGAAAAAGCGTTAAAAGAAAAACGTGTACGATATACGCACCCAAACGATTAAGTCTTCCGCTTTCACCGAAAACATAAAATTTGCCTTTCTTTTGCGAAATCGTCGTTTTCAAACCTTGTTTCTTGAAAGTCTGACTAATTTTTTCCGCAACTTCTGATTCTTTTTCGCCTTTGATTTCAACAATCGAATTTTGTTTTTGTCCTAAAAGCCATTTGCGTGAAGCGTCGAGTTTCGGTTTTGAGATAAATTTCCAAGAATTTGGGAAATGATCAATCGAAGCTAATACGATGTTTAAAGAAAGGATTAATAACAGTAAATTATAATACCAACTGTGATAAATATCGAAAACGCTCAGATAGCCGCCAACTATTTTTTCCGCCGGAGTTAAAGAAGCGTAAAAAGCATCGAAGCCATCAACATTTTGCTGAATAACAAGCATTCCGGTTATCGAAAAAATAACCAAAATGCTCAACAAGACGACACCGAATCGAACCGAACTTAAAAAGTTTATGATTCGATTCACAAACGGTGTCGTTTTTTCTGTGGAAATCTCGGCGGATTTCTTAATAATTGTTTCTTCTGATGCAGACATTTTTCGATTAAGATGTTTTTAACTTAGTTATGGTTCACAAATTAATTCAACTTAGTGAAAATCATAACTTAGAGGATTTTATTTGTCATCTTTAAAAAAATAAGTTTATCTATTAATCAAAAGAAGTTTTGCTTAGCGGTTTGTGATTTGGAAATTTGCCGGAGGCAAGCTATTCTTTATATCAAGTCTTTTTAATACAGAAAAATCAATGGAAATAGCGACAGCAGAAATACAGGAAGCAAAAATAATAAGTGTGCGCGAAAAACTTGCAGCGTTTTTTGAACTGACCAAGCCGCGCATTGCCTTTATGTTGGTTTTAACTTCGGCAGCGGGATTTTATCTCGGTGCGGCAAAAGGTTTCGATGTCTTACTCTTTGTCAATTCGATGCTCGGCATTACTTTTTTAGCATTTGGAGTGGCAACGCTCAATCAATATTGGGAAAGAAAAACCGATGTTTTAATGGAACGAACGGCAAAACGTCCGTTACCGACAAAAAAAATATCGCCGAATGAAGCGTTGGTTTTCGGAATACTTCTTTGCGTTGTTGCCGAAAGTTATCTTTTCTTTTTCGTCAACGGATTAACCTCAGTCTTGGGTTTAGTTGTTATTGTCGGTTATGTTTTGCTTTATACACCTTTGAAAACAGTGACTTCGGCTTCAACTGCCATCGGCGCATTGCCGGGAGCAATGCCCCCATTAATGGGCTGGACGGCTTCGGCAAACGAAATCACACTTGGCGCGTGGGCGTTATTTGCACTTTTGTTTTTGTGGCAATTTCCGCATTTTTTGGCAATTGCGTGGATGTATAAGGAGCAATATGCCAAAGCTGGAATTAAAATGCTGCCCGTTGTAGAACCAGAAGGAAAGATTACGGCACGACAAATCGTTATTTTTACAATTTTACTGCTTCCGGTCAGTCTTGCGCCGTTTTTTATCGGTTTAGCCGGAGTGGTTTATCTGGTCGGAGCAAGTGTTCTAGGTCTATGGTTTCTTTACACGAGCATCGAGGCAGCGAGAGCAAAATCGGTTAAAAAAGCGCGAAAATTACTACTTGTTTCGGTGCTTTACTTACCTTTGATATTCGCTCTAATGGTTTTTAATCACAACTAATGTTTTATGAAAGTCGGAACTATTGAAACAATTGAAGAACAGCCGAAGAAACGCAAACTAGGTTCAGGATTGAGAAATAGAAGCGGGTCGGGTAGTGGTGACAACAAAAATCGCGGTGGTGGTGGTGGTGGAAGTAACGGCGGCGATAACAAAGCCGACAACGATTATTTTGAAGAAATCGAATATCCTTCAAATAGATTCCGAATCGGAATGTGGTTTTTGCTGCTTGTAGTGATAATGACATTCGGTGGTTTGATCGGCGCGTATATTGTTATTTCGACAAACGGCGTGCTTGAATGGAAACCTTTTGATCTTCCTATCCAAATTTGGTTTAGCACGGCACTTCTCTTGGCAAGCAGCATTACTTATCAAATCGCTAAAAAAGCACTAAATTCTGAAAAACAGGTAAAAGCAAAGAACTGGCTTTTGGCTACAACCATACTCGGCGGAATGTTCATTGCATCCCAATTATCGCTCTGGATTGTTTTAGTCAATCGCGGTGTTTATATGGCAAGTAATCCATATGGCGGATTTTTCTACATTATTACAGCGGTTCATGCACTTCATGTTTTGGGCGGAATTATTGCTTTGAGTTTTATAGTGCTGCGAACATGGCAACCGACTTCAAATGAAAAAGAATTAAGCAACCGAAAAATATATGCCAATGTAATCGGAACGTATTGGCATTTTATGGACGGATTGTGGCTTGTTTTAGTTGGCTTGCTCGGACTTTGGAAGTAAAAAAACTCTTATTAAATATGGAATTTCTAAAAATATTTCCGCATCTTAATGCAACATTAAACGCTTTGAGTGGCGTTTTTTTGATTTTTGGTTTTTATTTTATTCAAACAAGAAAAATTTCATCACATAGATTCTGTATGCTGACGGCAAGCGGCTTGTCGGCGTTTTTTCTGCTTTGTTATATAACTCATCACGCCATCAGAACATATTATTTTGGACTTGGACCGACTAAGTTCACCGGAGAAGGATTAATTCGTCCGGTATATTTCACTATTCTGACAACCCATACATTTTTGGCGACAATTATCGCACCTTTTATTATTGTTACATTATGGCGGGCTTTGAAAGGAAAGTTTGAATTACACAAAAAATTAGCGAGATGGGTTTTTCCGATTTGGCTATATGTTTCAATAACCGGCGTAGTCGTCTATCTTATGCTTTATCAATTGTTTCCGGCGAAATAAAAAAGTTTTTGTTTTCCTTGCCAATTAATTTTCTTAATGATATATTTTATATTGTTGAAAATTTAATCGCCGAAGTTGTTTAACTGTAAAACAACACGGGGGAACCAATAGTTTTGAATGTATTTTCAAAACACGGGGCGAAGCGTTTATACTATAGAAAAAACGCGGGGATACTTCTTCTTTCCTAGCCCGTCAGCTAACCTCGTAGGTGTGGAGAAGGAGTCACTGAAAAATTAATGCCGTTTTGGTGCGATTTTAGTGTGTGCTTCGCATCCTTTTTGATTTTTCAACAGATCAAACAAAGACATCCGTCTTCTCAAAGAGAAAGTTCCGCTTACAGGGCGGAACTTTTTGTATTTAAATAGTTTTTCATTTCGATAATACAGCCAAATTCTGCATTTTTACGGTTTTTAAAGGAATTTTTTCATCCTTATCTATAATTAGACTTACGGGTTTTTCATTTAACTTAAATTTGAAAACTTGATCGCGTTTGGTTAATTGAATTTTCTCAGTTTTTATTCCGCTTGCAGTTTTGATTTCAATCTCCAAGGGTAAAATAAATGCGTCGGGAGTTAAGCCGTCAATTTTTTGAATTTGGTTGAAAGTGAGTTCCAATTCTTTAGTTTTGGAGTTATAAACTCTTTTGACATTTAATTTAGGAAAACTGCCGCCATAAACCCATTGCGAGAAAAACCAATTTAAATCGTTTTTTGAAGTTTCTTCCATTGCTTTTTGTAGATCGTTAGACTCAACATTGCCGAATTTATGGCGTTCGAGATAGAGATTTATTCCTTTCCAGAAGGCTTCATCACCAATAGTTTCGCGTAAAGTGTGAATTACCGCACCGCCTTTTTTATACGTAATCGAGTCGAAAATCGAATCGTCTTTCGGATCGGCAATCGTATTAAAAAGTCCGTGCGGATTTTTTTTGTAAGTATCTTCGATCATAAACTCTGCAACATCTTCTTTGAGTTTGCGAATATAATCTTCCCGACCATACATTTTTTCTCGGAAAGCGGCTTCCATAAATGTTGCAAAACCTTCGTTCAACCAAAGTTCCGACCAGTTTTTACAAGTTACCAGATTGCCGAACCAAGAATGCGCGAGTTCGTGAGAAACCAAATCTTCGATACTTCCTCTGGCAAATGAAAAATTTGCTAAAAGTATTTCTGTATCAGCCATCGTTGTAGCGGAGATATTTTCCATTCCGCCGAATGTAAAATTCGCAACAATAGTTTGATCGTATTTATTAAACGGATATTTTATTTTGGTTAGTTCTTCAAAAATCCGCATCATTTCCTTGGTCTTCCCATAAGCATTGGTTACAACATCGGTTCGGTCAGGATATAAATAATAATTCAAAGGAATTTGGTTATATTTATCCTCGATTTTTGTGTAGGTTCCGACCACAAAGGAAGTTAAGTATGTCGAATGAGGCACGGGCATATAATAATGAAAGGTTTGAGTTCCATCAGAATTGTCTTTGATTTCTTTCAATTCACCATTAGCAATCGCGGTTTCACCTTTATTGACAGTAATAAATTGTTCGGTCGTTGCCTTATCGTCGGGAAAATCGTAAGACGGAAACCAATGACGAGTTTCGGCGGCTTCACCTTGCGTCCAAACTTGGGCGGCACGGACTATTTTGCCGTCCTTTTTTAATTCGTCCACAAAATACACGCCTTTCTTGGGTTTTGAAGTGTAGATTAAATGAATTGTAATCAAGTCATTTGCTGAATATTCTTTGTCTAAAGTAATAAAAATTTTATCTTCAGTAACGCGGGAAACTAATTCTTTATTATCATTTTCGAGTTTTACGGAAGTAAATTGCAGCCCTTCGGAATCCAGTTCAATGATTTTAAATTTATTTATTAGAGGTTTGAATTTAATTGTCGTTTCGCCATAAACGATCTTTCCGATCCGATCAAAGCTCGTTCGGATAATATAATGCTGAACATCAAAAGTTCTGGTTCGATTGAAACCCGGACGCGGGAATTGAGCCGGAATTGCGGAAAGAAAAATAAATGCGAAAAGATTAATGAAAAGCAAAAAGCGGAAAGAAATTTTCATAAGATATTCAAAATAAATAATTTTCTACACATTATCGCACAGAATTTTGTATGTTAAAAATTTATCAGCTATTATGATTAAAAACAAAAAAAGCAAAATGTATGAAATTAAGTATTAGAATTCTGCTCGGGTTTATTATAAGTCTGAATATCGTTGTTTTTGCCCAACAAACAACACCGACACCGACGCTTTACACTGAAAAAACGATTACTGAGTTAATACAAGTTCAACAAAGAACTCTGCAAAGCGATTATGCATATAATCAAACGAGATATTTGTCGTATAACATCGGACCGCGCTTGTCAGGTTCGCCGCAAGCTCAACGCGCAATCGAATATGTTGCCGATGAAATGAAAAAACTCGGTTTGGAAGTTCAATTGCAGGAATTAATCGTTCCGCATTGGGTTCGCGGCGAAGAAAAAGGCGAACTTATTCAATGGGAAGGAATGGCGAGAGGAACGACGCAAAAGGTCGTATTGACCGCTTTGGGCGGAAGCGTGGCGACTCCGAAAGACGGTTTGAAAGCGGAAGTTGTCGTTGTGGATAGTTTTGACGAATTAAATGCACTCGGACGCGAAAAAATTGAAGGCAAAATCGTTTTATTCAATGTAAAATTTGATAAAAAAATTGCCGAAGCCGGATTCGGTGGAAATGCTTACGGCGAAGTTACACGGTATCGCGGCGGCGGAGCGATTGCGGCAGGCAAACTCGGAGCCGTGGCGGTCTTAGTTCGTTCGGCTGGCGGTTCGCAAAATCGGCTCGCACATACGGGTGGAATGCGTTATGCAGACGACGCGCCGAAAATTCCGGCGGCGGCGATTCCGTATGAAGATGCAGAAATGATCGCGCATCTTGTCAAAGACGGAAAAGTTCGGATGAATTTGATTTTAACCCCACAAACTTTTCCTGATGCAAAAAGTTATAATGTCATTGCCGATTTGAAAGGCAGTGAAAAACCCGATGAAATAATCGTCGTTTCGGGACATCTCGATTCTTGGGATTTGGGACACGGCGCGATTGACGATGCGACCGGTGTGGCAATGGCGATGCAAGTTCCGTATTTGCTCAAACAATTAAATTTAAAACCGAAACGGACGATTCGTGTCGTCGCGTTTATGAACGAAGAAAACGGCTTCGTCGGTGCAAGAACTTATGCGGAAAAAGCCGATGCCGCAAAACACTTTGCCGCAATCGAAAGCGATCTTGGCGCGAGTCATCCGATTGGTTTTATTTTTGCCGGAAAACAAGAAGCTTTACCTTTTTTCGCGCCTCTGAGCAAAATTTTGAAAAGTCAGGGTGCAGGTCAGGTTGATGTAAAACCTTCAGCAAGTTCTGACATCAGCACTTTGACCGAAAAAGGCGTTCCTTCTTTCGGTCCCTGGTATGATACGCGGACTTATTTCAATTACCATCATAATGCCGCCGATACTTTCGACAAAGTTGATCCGAGAGAATTAGCCGAAAATGCATCAGTTATGGCGGTTTTGGCTTATGGTCTGGCGAATCTTGAACAGCCTTTACCAAGATAATTAAACTGGAAAAATGACATTTCGATAGAAATTGACTACACTTGTTATTGAGCTAAATTAATTGGAGTTAAATAAATTATGGATAAAAGACCGCCACCATATTTTCCGCAAAGTTCGCTTAATCCGGTAAACGAAAACCGTTATAAAAAGTTTAAACTGGCAATTGGAAGCGCGATTGTAGTATTTGTATTGCTCTTAGTCGGTGCGGGAATCGGCATTTACTATTTGATTGATTGGCTTTTTTAATCGAAAAAAACAATGAAAAAAGCGTTGACCTTTGAATGGTCAACGCTTTTTTTTGAACTTAAAATCATTAACGATTTGATCCGGAATCTCTTTTCGTAGCATTGGCTTTTGCTCCCTCAAGTGCAAGTTGTTTTGCTTCGGGAAGAAGTTCCATCGCACGTTTCAATTGCGTGTCATATTCGTTGAAAACTTGAAAAGAGGTTGTTGAACCGTAAGCGGCGGTTACAAATTCAGTTCTCATAATTCTTTCGACAAATTCACGTTCACTGTCTATTTGTGCATTGGTAAAATTATATTTTGCAATCGCATATTTTTTGAATGCGCTGTAAATAGTTTCATTGACCGGAAAATCATTTTGTTTCAATGTGTAATCGAAAATAATCGGACGATCTACTTTATAACTTTCAAAGCCGGGAACTTTTCCAAAAGTTAGGTCAAGAACGAAAGCAAAAATCGGATCATTAAGTTTCTGCTGAAAACGCGCTTTTGCGGTCGTAATTGTCTGCGGTTTGATATATTCGTCAGGATTAATGCCGCCGCCGCTGTAAACGGCTCTGCCGGAATCAGTTTTACTTTCAGTGCCTTTGGGTTGTCGCGGTTGTTCTTCATCCCGAAGAGTTCCACCGTTAGTATAATAACTATAGAGATTTCCGTCGGAGTAATCGCGTTGAATCAATCTTCCCGCTGGTGTTTCATACTTTGCAATGGTCAACAACAACATCGAACCATAATCCAAAACAAAAGGATTTTGCACCAAACCTTTACCAAATGTGTTTTCACCCACGATCAAAGCGCGGTCGTGATCTTGCAAAGCACCGGCTAGAATTTCCGAAGCCGAAGCCGTGTTGCGATTTACTAAGATAACTACGGGAGTTTCATCGGGCGTGTAATTATCGGCTTGATAAGTGTTTGCTGCGCCTTCAACTCTGCCTTTTTGGGTGAAAATTGCCTGACCGCGGGAAAGGAATGAGTTAGCCACTTGATAAGCCTGACTGACCAAACCGCCGCCATTATTTCGAAGATCAAGAACGAGATTGGTCATTCCCTGAGCTTTTAATTGAGCCATTGCCTGACGAAACTCATTATAGGTCGTCTGATTAAATCCGCCGGTCATTCCAATATAACCGACTCCGGGACGAATCATATAAGATTCGGCGATTGATGGTTGCGAAACCGCATCACGAATTATTTCAACAGTTTCTTGTTTTCCGGTACCGAATCTTTCAACGGTAAGTTTTGCCACCGTTCCGCGCGGACCACGTAGGAAATCGCGGACTTCATTAAAAGGTTTACCAATCATCGAAGTTTCGTTGACGGCAAGTATTTTGTCGCCGTATCGCAAACCTGCGCGATATGCCGGGGCGTTGTAAAAAGTCGCTTTAATAAAAGTAGCGACAACTTTATCGTTTTTATCACTTAAATCGCCAATGGTTGCACCGATTCCAAAGTACTGCGAATTCTGGCTTGTGCGAAACTCTTCAAATTCTTTTGCATCAAAATAATTTGAATGCGGATCGAGCGTGTGCAGCATCGAATCAATTGTTGTTTTAAAAAGCCCGTTATAATCGAGTTTTTTTCCATTAATATGATTTGACTCAATAATGGTCAAAGCCTCGGCAACATCTTTTTCTATATCTTCGCCTTTAATAACTTTTGAAGCTGTTGTTTTAGAATCTGTTGTTGTTTTGGGATTAATTCTTGAAGCTGTTTGCGTTTGAGCAAACGCGCTTGAAAATAAGAAAATAGCCAGAAAAAAACTAAAGAAAAGGTTTGAACTTTTTTTCACTACAAAAAATCTCCTATAATTTTGATGCAATTATTACAAATTGGCTTAAAAATGATAACATCCATTAGAGTAAAAAGCGATAAATTTGGTTGCATCGTTAAAAATTACTATTATTTAACTTACTGCATCTCTTACCTTAAACATTATGAATAAACTTTTTATTAGCATTATTTTAATCGTCTCAGTTGCACTTTCGGTGTTTGGTCAAAATGAACAATACAGCGCACCGATCAATTGGGAATTATACCGCGTGAGCGACAAAAAAGTTTCACTTTTACTGCCGAAATTGCCTGTTTTAATTTCAGAAAGCAACATTTGCACGCAAATACAAACCGACAAATACGCCGTCTATGCCGACGATGTAGTTTACGGTTTAAACATTAGTTCAAAACTCGACGAA
>JBBSAX010000024.1:0-35075 GCA_038251885.1 Pyrinomonadales bacterium
AAATCGCGTTGGCAAGGAAATTCTTAGGAATAATCTACAACACTCTAACCAACAATTGGGTGTTTGCAGATTTCAACAATTTTGAATTGGCAGAGTGAAAACTTTGTCTTTGGAGTAGACATTCATCATAGGAGAAATAAAGAGATGAAATTCTTAAAAAGTTTTTTAATTTTATCAATTGCGATTATCGGGTTTTCATTCATAAATGTTCAGGCTCAAAGTTTTTCTGACACGAAAAGCATTGAGCAGAAAGTTTTCAAGAAAATTTTGAGTCTTCCTTATTACGGTGTTTTTGACAATATTAAGTTTAAGGTTGATGGAAACACGGTTACTTTATACGGCAAAGTTTACTCTTTGGGCGTAAAAAGTGGCGCGGAAAATGTCGTAAAGAAAATTGACGGTGTTGAAAATGTTATTAACAACATTGAAAATTTGCCGCCATCATCTTTTGACAATTCGATTCGCCGAAATATAGTCAGATCGTTTGCACGCGACGGCGGAAATCTTTACAGCTATCTGCGTGAACCGAATCCTTCGATCAGAATCATCGTTGATAACGGTCGAATTGCGCTTGAAGGTTATGTTTCAAACAAAGGCGACTATAATTTAGCAAACATCTTAGCCAACGGAATTCCGGGAGTTTTCAGCGTTGAAAACAATTTGGTAATCAGCAAAGAACCTCGTTAATTCATCAAATTTTTCACCGAAAAAGACCGCATAAATTATGCGGTCTTTTCGTTTATTTTTTCACATTTTCAAGTTTGCCGAGAACGCGCTTCATTTTTTCCGTTTCCTCCGGCACGAGCGAGTTTTCTTTGCTGTAATCGTTCCACAATTTAACTGATTTTTCATAAAATTCTTGTGATTGTTCGCTATTGATGTCACCGATTTTTTCAAATGTTTCTGCTAAAGAAAACACCGCCGTCAGATCGGATTGATTTTTGTCCAACACATTTTGCAGCTTTTTCGATAGTTCAAGCAATTGCTTGACGGCTTTTTCTTTTTCGCCTGAAGCAGCGTAAAAATCGGCAACTTCAAAGAAATAAGGTTGGCTTTCAAAGATGTTCCCCTGGTCATTTTCATCCTGCGCGATATTTTGCAGACAAGCAGTTTCGCCTTCGATAAAATACTGCCGAGCGTCATTTTTATTTCCCAACTTGGCGGACATTTTTCCGGCAAACACCGAATAGAAACATTTTAAATACATCAAATTACCGTATTCGGGAATTTCACTTCTTTTCGAGTTTTCGTCAACTAACTTTCGCGCAGTTAGATAGGAATCTAAAGCCGATTGAAAATCATTTCGTTTTTCATAAATCAAGGCGATTTCTTCATAGCCGCCAACAATTCTTCTAAAATTGCCCGTAACCGCCGCATTTTCAGTAAAAACTTGCTTGGCGATATTTGACGAATTTTGAAAAATCTCAATTGCTTTTTCCTCTTCACCCAAGCCTTTTGTCAGCCAGCCTTTGATAAAATGCAACCGTGCAAATTCGGCTTTTGCTTCTGCCGAATTATTTTTCGTAATTTGTTTTTCTATCGCTTGATCAATAATTTCCACTCCTTTTCGATAATTTTCAACAGCTTCGGCTTTCCGACCAAATAGCAGATTTTTGTCGCCAAACCAACCGTACATAGCTGCAAGATTTGCATAGTTTGACGGATTTTCAGGCTCAATCACAATGATTTTCTGCCGATTTTCAACCGCATCCGTTCCGATTCGGAACATCTCTTCCCGTCGGTTTGTATTATGAAATGCTTCGATATAACGCATTTGCATCGAATAAATTTTGCGTCTTAATTCAATATCATTCGGAGTTTTTTGCAGAATTCTTTGATAAATTGTTTCGGATTTTTCGAGATTTTCAATCGCTTTGTCAAATTCACGAAACGCCCAAAGTTGAATATTAGCGAGCTTTGTATAAGCATCGGCAAGTTCAGCCAGCAAAACTGCGTCATCAGTTTCTTCGTTCGCCAGCGAATCGAGCAGGGCAACACTTTTTTCAGCCAAAGCTTT
The DNA here is from genome assembly GCA_038251885.1 of Pyrinomonadales bacterium. Lineage (GTDB taxonomy): Bacteria > Acidobacteriota > Blastocatellia > Pyrinomonadales > Pyrinomonadaceae > JAHCHG01. The sequence continues at coordinate 2,018 of JBBSAX010000024.1, forward strand.
TTGAACAGCAACATTACCCGGAATTTTCGCCAGCGAATCATTCGTTTCATTCATTAATGATTTGGCAACATTACGAATTTCAGTCAGGCGTTTTTCAGCCTTTTGACGTTCACGGTCAGCAGCAATTCCTTGCCAAACAGCGAAACTCGAAATTGCCATAATAATTGTCAGCACCAGCGAACTAAGAATCATACCTTGCCAATGCCTTTGCACGAATTTGGAGAAGCGATAATACGAACTATCGGCAGTTGCCGAAACGGGCAAACCGACGAGATGCCGCCGAATATCTTCGATCAATTCCTGAACCGATTGATAACGTCTTTCGGGTTCTTTGCGTAAGGCTTTTAAAATTATGTTGTCCAAATCACCGCGTAACGATTTTGGATTTTGGATTTTGGATTTTGAATACGGCGTTTCGCTTTTAGTCTTTCGTCCATCATATTTTAAGGTTTCAATTTCCGATTTTGAAACCGCTGAAGGACGAACAGGTTCTTCAGTCAAAATCAGATTAACAATTCCCTGTTGGCTTTTTCGATTTGATTTAAAGGGACGCTGACCGCTCAAAAGTTCGTATAAAATTACGCCCAGACTGTAAACATCAGAAGCGGTCGTGATCGGCAATCCGTTGAGTTGTTCGGGCGAAGCATATTCGGGCGTGAACATTCTCGCCTGTGTTTCGGTATTTTCAAAATCTTCAGGATTGAGTAATTTGGCAATCCCGAAATCAAGCAATTTCGGGATTCCTTCATTGGTCACTAAAATATTCGACGGTTTCAAATCACGATGAACAATCAGGTTTTGGTGCGCGTATTTAACAGCCGAACAAATTTGCCGAAACAATTCCAAACGCTCTTTGATGTCGAATTGATGCTCGTCGCAAAATCGCGTAACCGGCAAACCTTCGATATATTCCAATACAAAATACGGCAAACCGTCATCAGTTGTGCCGCCGTCGAGCAGTCGCGTGATGTTCGGATGTTCGAGCCGCGAAAGGATTTGGCGTTCAAGCTGAAAACGCCGCAAGATCGCGTCTGTATCCATTCCGCGTTTAATGAGTTTAACAGCAAAATTTTTCCCGAATCCTTCTTTTTCTGCACGAAAAACCGTTCCCATCCCGCCCGTGCCGATTATTTCGAGCAATTTGTAACTGCCGATTTGTTTGCCGATGAGCGAACTTCCGTGCAAACCGTATTCAACCACGACAGATTCGGCAATAAAATTATTCGCGTTTTCGTGCGAAGAAATCAATTCAGTGACTTCGGAACGCACAAAACCATCCTGCTCTGCCAGAAACTTTTCTCGTTCACTTACCGTCAGATCGAGCGTTTGATGGAAAAGTTCTTTAATTTTTGACCATTCAGCTTTTTGCATCCTGTTCTACTTTTAAAACGCGGATTTTTTTTGATTTTTTTTCAAACACCGTTAATTTTACGATTTAGCCACGCCCGCGCAAATGTCCATTCGCGGAAAACATTTGTCAACGAGAGTTGCAAAACCGCCGCGGTTTCTTCAAAAGTTAAACCCGCAAAATAACGTAATTCGACAATTTTTGATTGTAGTTCATCAAGCGCGGCAAGTTCTTCCAGAGCAAAATCCAAATCAATCAGAGATTCATTCATTTGCACGGAAATCGTGTCGGCATTATCGAGCGCGATTTTAATCCCGTCGCGTTTAATCGCGTGCCGTTGGCGGGCGTGGTCAACCAGAATTCGCCGCATTGCCTGTGCCGCAATCGCAAAAAACTGTCCGCGATTTTCCCAATCAACCGAATGCTGATTAACGAGTTTCAAATATGCTTCGTGAACCAGTGCGGTCGTCGGTAAGGTTTCAGCGTATTCATTCTGTAAAAGACGACGCGCAACGCGGCGCAGTTCGTCATAAACGATCGGCAAAAGTTTATCTAAAGCTTCTTTTTTTCCGCTCTGCCAATCTTGTAAAAGCCGCGTTACATCATCTGCCATATTTTTTTTCCCGATTCTGAAAAATTTTACCAAAACTTCCGCGTTTGTGTATAGAGTGAGAAATTTTACGTCAGTTTTGGGAGATACGACAATGAAACAAGTTATAGTAATTATTTTTGTACTTTTCTTCTTTACAGCACTGTCATTTGCCGCTCCGGGCGATCTCGATTTGAGTTTTAACGGCACCGGCAAAGCAACGGTTGGTTTCGGTATCGGGACTCCCTCAACCGCCGGAGACATTGCTGTTCAAAGCAATATAAACTTGAGCCGCGAGTTTTATTAATCAACGAAGAGTTAAACGATGTGGACTTTATCCCGATTGGCGGCAATTCCATTTTCAAATAAACAGTTAATCAGAAATATCAGTTGATAATCAGAATGCAGAAACACACTTAAAACAAGGGTGTAATGATAGAAAATTTTGTTTATATAAAGATATTTTTACAGGAGCTTAGAACCATTTATGTTAAATCGAATGATTATAATTTTTTTGATTTTTTTACTTTCAGCTTACCCAATTTTTGCGGACTACAAAATCACACAGCAGACCACGATCCAAGGTATTACTCTGGAAAATACAACCTATGCCAAGGGAGTTCGTCAACGCCGCGAATCAAAAACAAATTTTGGAGGCGATGCCAAAAAAGAAGCGTTGATGGCACAAATGATGCCGAATTTTATCGAGATCTCGCAGTGTGACCTGAAGCAGGACGTAACCTTGAGTGAGCCTAAAAAATCATATTTCATTGATTATTACAACTGGTCGAGCCTTTCGCCGGAGCAGCAAAAACGCCGTCCGAATCAAAAAATGGTCATCAAGGGAACGGCAACTGTTTCTGCTGTTATTACGGATTCAGGCAAGCGTCAAATGATGTTCGGTTTCGAGGCAAAATGGCTCAAATACGTCCAGACCTTTGAAAGTTCTGCGGATTCTTGCGACGGCAAAAAAAATGGCAGGTTCGAGCAGGAAGGTTGGTTCGTCAAATTATCGCTTTCGCAAGATTCTTGCGATGTGCCGCGAATACGAGGTGAACCGGGTGGTTGCCGTCCGAAACTAATTGTCAAAGCGATGCAAAACCCCGGTTTTTTTCTCGAAGGCACGACGAAAACTTATGACAATAATAAACTTCAGGCGACATCTAATATAAAAACTACCGCACTTTCCAAAGCGACACTCGACCAGACGTTGTTTGAAATTCCCAAGGATTGGACCGAAGTTGATTCGCTTTCCGAATTGATGCCGGGTTTTTCCAATATTGCACGGGATAATTCCGCAACCACAGTTTTTGGCGATTCAACCAAAACCAAATCAGCTAAAACTGTTGCCATTGATTACTTTTCGGGCAATGTTTCAAGGATCAATCAAGACGAATTACGTGGATTTATTTCCCAAAGAATCAACGCCGCCGGAATGAGCGGTTATCCGATAAATTCGCAGGCTGAAATTACAAACGGCAAATTTGCAAATGTTATCGGGGTTGAAATCAAAAAGGTCAAAGAGTCCGGCGGAGCAAAGATCGGCGGACTGTTCGGCAAGGTTACGGGAAATGATGATGCCGCCAAGCTAGGCGATTCCGAAGCCGAAATTGTCGTAACGATCTACAGCAATGACGGAAAAACGGTCATTGCTGCGGCAAGTGCGACGGAAAAAGTAAAAGGCAAAGGAAATGATGCCGTCAAAGCTGCGATTGATAAGGTTTTGGGCGGTTTAATGGAGAAAATCAAATAAAGGTAAGAATTATGAAACAGATTTCTATCATATCTTTAATCGTTCTAGTGTCTGCCAATTGTCTGGCGATTTTTGCTCAACGCCAAATTACGAATACGCCGCCGCCCGATCCGAAATTAGAGATCGTTGAAAGCAAAAATTCAATGGATAATTTCTCAAAAAAAGGATTGCCGGAAGCCTATATTATCGGGCAAAATCGTTCGGATGAGCTGGCGGTTTGGTTAGCACAGGAAATTTCCAAATATAATAAAGAGTCGCTTCCGATTATGATGGCGGCTTTGCAAAAAGTGGGATTTTACATCATTGATCAAAACCAAAAGGTTCTTTATAAACCGACCTCGACTTATGATATGGAGATGTCTTTCTACGACTTTGAAGTGGTCGGAATGCTGAAAACATCAGCGACGGGAACGACAACTACGATCAAAAAACTCGCGGAAGTTATCTCCCCAAATAATAGCGAAATTTCCGCCGATAAACTTGGAAACTCGATTTTAAGTGATTTGCGAAAAGCCAAAAATTCAAAAGACGATCGGCTTCGTTTTGCCGCCAACTTGGTTTTTGAACTCGGCAAAAACCTTCAAAAGCCGGTTGATCTGTCTGCAACTACGCCGGAAAACTCAAGAATCAACTTGATCCAACTCTCGATAATCGAACGCATATTACTTGGCGATCTGATGGATTCTTATTCCAAATCGGTCGCGGGAAATTATAGAAATTACAAACTGTTTAGGTCAAATGAAGTCCGCTTTCTAAATGCCGGTTTTTTGAATTTTGGAAATAACCTCTGCGATTCTTGGGACGATCTGACAACGCTCCAGAATCCGAGCAAAAACGCTTATAAACTTATCGAAAAGTTTGCAATGTTTGAAAAAACACTTGATGAATGCCAATTGCTTGGAGATCAAAAAGCGATTGACGAATGCAAAGCGGCGAAGACAAAGAAATTAAATGCTCTTTTGCACCAAAAATATTTGGAAAATATCGGAAAAGGATTGCGTCTTGCCGTTATTTTGTTAGCCGCAAATAAACTCAAGTCTGCTTCGCAAAACGTAAAAATCGAACTAAAAGTTCAAGAACCGATGCCGCTTGTGAGAACAAAATCATCAAGCAGTTTGGGCGAAACTCGTGATGTAACGGCGCATTTTACGTTGGAATGGGCGAATTCGGAAAAAGCGGCTCAGGTCGGTTGTTTGGATAAATTAGCGGCTGGTGCGAATCCGAAATTTGATTTGTTGGAATCGCCTTCGCTCGAAGGAAAGAAAGTTACATGGTCAATAATTTCCGAAGACGGCTCCGAAATTGGCGACGATTCCGTTACGCTCAGCAGTCAAATCGATGAATTGAAGGGACAAGCCGGAGAAAGTCTTGTCAGTATCGTCGGCAAATCGCAGGCGGAAGATTTAACCAACCGCAAAACTTATGCGACTCCGCACGCTGTTTATTTGAGCGTTTATATCGAGGAAAACATGGCAGTTTTAGGCGCAAAGTCGGTGCGCGTCCCGATTCGTGATTGGATTCCCTGCACTGACGATTGGAGCGGCACGATAGATTACGAACGGGAATATGAGAAAACTACTATTATTAAATCAACGCGGCAAAGTAACGGTAACGGAACCGGCGACGGGATTCGCACTTATAAATTCGTCGAAAATGCGATTATAAAACTCAATCCACGCAAGCCCGAAGAAATGAAAACAAAGCCGCCGAATCCGGCTGATATGGAGATTTTTAATTTGTTGCAAGATATTTTTGAGGGCGTTCGTGAAAACGACCCGTGTTGCGGAAAAGACGAAGGAAGTTTTACCACAAGATTCCGAAAAGGAGAGAAAGAATGGTTCACAGGAATGGTCAAAGGTAAGATTTCCGTCAATTACCAACCGGGCGAACGAGATTACAGTTTAGGATTTAACGGTTCGACCGGCAGATTCATACTTAACGTAAAGCCGATTGATGAAGTTTTCGACACCAATTGTGATTTGGAAGAGCTTTCCCCTCTAGACAACCGCGAAAAGTTTAACAGTTCGTTTGATATGCGAATCGAGAGTGGTCGCTACGGACAAAGATTTGTCGGAACTGCCGGCGAAGTGCTTTTCGGCACAAAAATCCTAAACCCGCCCGACGGCACAAAAATAACTTGGAAATGGAATTTATACCGTTGCCGGGATTGATTTTGCGATACAAAAAATAAATGAGAAATCCGAATTAAAAGGAATTTTTAGATTTTTTACAGGTGAAATATGAAGATCAAAATTTATTCAGCAATTGTTTTATTAATTATCACAGTCATTTTCAGCAGTAGTTTTGTTTATGCCCAAACCTACAATCCAAACGCTGACGGCTACAACGGCGGATACGGGCAAGTTTATCAATCGTTTGGTCTGGCACAAGCCACAATCAATATGCAGAACAACACGAATCTGCAAATTCAAAATGCAATTCTTGAGCAGGCAGCAAAGCGCAGTTCCGGCTCGAAAAATTCAAACAATCCGGGCGTTTCGCCGAAGAAGTTTGCAAAAAGTGCAGCGTTTTTTCGCCTGTTGCATATGAACCGCTAAAATATACTTTGTTCAAAAAACGCTAAACGAAAATAAGGAGATTCGGCACGAAATCCGAGGTTTTATGATAAAACTTTTCTTGATTTTAGGAACTTTTATTATCCTGTCGGCGAACTTGTCCGCTCAAACACCATGCGGAAATTTGGCAAATCTTCCGGGCAAATGGACGCAGAAAGCAGCAATGGCAAAAGACATTCAAATCGTTCGAAACATTAATTCGGCGATGACCCTTTTTCAAAAATCGGTGGCAGGATTTTCGGGCGGACAAGCCAACGCTTACTTGTTCACCTCAAGTTGGGTTGATACGCGCCCATACAAATATCCGGGCTACACGGTGGCGATGTATTTTCAGCAGTTTGAATGTGCCGCAGGAAAGATCAAACCGGAAGGTGCGACCGACACCTGGCTCTATATCGGATTTAACGAGTTCCCTTTTTTTACCGGAAACAATTCTGCCGGAGAAAATTTTCGTTTGACGAACGGTCAGCAGATGTTTTACAGCGAGTATAAATTACAGAGTAATTTCAAAGGTTTTTCGCGACTTACGCCGCTTCATCACACAGATAGCGAGGCAGTTTTTCTCTCAACATCGAATCGTTTGCCTTTCAAACAGGTATCACAATCTGAAGTCTTGGCTAACTACAAAAAGTTTTTCAGTAAAAAACGAAATGAAACAATAAAATGGCAGGAAGACATTCTCGCGAAAGAACCATCAAACAAAGCTGCCAAGCAGATCATAGATGAAAACAAAAGAGAGATTGCCGGATGCGATGCGAAGATTGATTCATATTTGACCAAACAAATAGCCAAAGAGCCCGCGTTTGTCGAAGGAATCAATCACTACTGCGAACCGGAAAAAATGTTTCTTGCGCCCAATGATGAACGCGCTAAACAGATCGTAGTCTTTGACGAAAGCTATTTTGATAAAAATCTGCCTTCTGCCACACCACAATTTATCGTCGTTTACTGGCGAAAAGGCGATGCCAATCACCAACTACGCGAGGGCGGGTTCCGATTTCCGGTAAAGCGTGAATTCATCCGCAAATTTGAGGAAAATTTCGATTTCGAGACACTCCGAAAAATTCTCGGAAAGTAATTTGTTTTGAGAAAAAGAGTCGAGTTTATAAAAAATCATCAAGTTTGTTTCCTTTAATTATCACGGAAGCCGTCATTTGGACCAAAGAGGTTTGCAAATCCAAACTCTAAACTCTCCCCATATAATCACTCCGTATTTTCCTCTTGTTCCTTTCATATTTGCCTTTTCCCTGCTTATCCGTCATTATTTCCGTTTGTCTTATTTTTTAAAATATTATTTATACTATGATTTCTACTGAAAAAATTCGTAATATCGCAATTATCGCACACGTTGACCACGGCAAAACGACTTTGGTTGATGCGATGCTCAAGCAATCAGGCACTTTCCGCGACAATGAAGAAGTTCAAGACCGCGTGATGGATTCGATGGATTTGGAACGCGAACGCGGCATCACCATTATGGCGAAAAATGCTTCGGTTCATTATGGCGATTACAAGATCAACATACTCGACACGCCCGGACACGCCGATTTCGGCGGCGAGGTCGAGCGCGTTTTGAAAATGGTTGACGGCATCGTTTTGCTTGTTGACGCAGCGGAAGGTTGTCTGCCGCAAACCCGTTTCGTTTTGCGAAAAGCCCTTGAGTTAGGACTTCCGGCAATTTCTCTCGTCAACAAAATTGATCGTCAGGATTCGCGTCCCGAAGAAGTTTTGGACGAAATTTACGATCTTTTTATTGATTTGGGCGCAAACGATAAGCAGATTGATTTTCCGGTACTTTATTCAATTTCACGCGACGGAATTGCCAAGAAAACTCTGGCGGAAGAATCGAAAAATCTGAAACCGTTATTTGATCAAATCATTGAAACGATTCCCGCGCCGCACGCTCTGCGCGATGATTCGCTTCAACTTCTTGTCGCTAATATTGATTACAACGCCTTTGTCGGACGGCTGGCGATTGGCAGAATTTATTCGGGCGAAATCGCTAAAAATCAAGAAGTTATCGTTGCCAAACGCGACGGTTCAACGCAGAAAACGCGTGTCAAAGAACTCTACGTTTTTGAAGGAATGAAACGCGAACCCGTTGATAAAGCGGGCGTTGGCGAAATAGTTGCGCTTGCCGGATTCGACGATATTAATATCGGCGAAACGATTACGCTGGTTGATAATCCGAAACCGCTTCCCGTTATTAATGTTGACGAACCGACGATCACGATGATTTTCGGCGTGAACAATTCGCCTTTTTCCGGCATTGACGGAAAATTCGTAACTTCGCGTCAAATCAAAGAACGTCTGGAAAAAGAACTGCTCGGAAACGTCGCTCTGCGCGTTACCGAAACAGATTCGCCCGATCAATTCAGAGTTTCGGGACGAGGGGAATTGCAACTCGCAATTTTGATCGAAATGATGCGCCGCGAAGGTTATGAAGTTCAAGTTTCAAAGCCGGAAGTTATCACCAAACGCGGCGAAAACGGCGAACTTCAAGAACCGATTGAACAAGTCGTCGTTGATTGTCCCGAAGAATTTATCGGTGTCGTTACCGAAGCATTGGGCAGAAGAAAAGGTCAGATGACGAAAATGATCAACAACGGCACGGGCAGAGTTCGGCTCGAATACGAAGTTCCGTCGCGTGGTTTGATCGGTTTTCGCGGCGAATTTTTGACCGAAACAAAAGGAACGGGACTTTTGAATACGATTTTCCTGCGCTTCGACAAATGGCTCGGTGATATGAAAGGACGCGGCACAGGTTCGCTCGTGTCGGACAGAATCGGCGAAACGACAACTTACGCGCTTTATGCCTTGCAAGAACGCGGAACGCTGTTTGTGCGTCCGCAAACGAAGGTCTATGAAGGAATGCTTGTCGGCGAAAATGCCCGCGCCGTTGATTTGGATGTCAACGCCGTCAAGGAAAAGAAACTGACAAATATGCGGACGACTTCCACCGACGAAGCAATGCGCCTCGTTCCCGTTAAAGATTTGTCGCTCGAACAAGCGTTGGAATTCATCGCCGACGATGAACTCGTCGAAGTTACGCCAAAATCTATCAGACTTCGCAAAAGAGTTTTGAAAGCGAATGAAAGACCGAAAAGATAGGCATTTAATGATGAATTGTGAATGGTAAATGCTGAGTTGTTTTGTTTTCGATTTAGCATTTACTATTTATCAATTATTTTGCTTGTAACGAAATAAAACTTGGGTGAATTTTTTACGCCCTTTGATTAAATTAGTTCCAACGCCGAAAAATTCTGAAATTTATTTCAAACCCGATTGCGATTTTGAAATTAATTTATCGTTGCGGAAACTCACGTAAATTCTCTGATAATTTTCCCCTTTCCATTTGTAATCTCTCAATTCGACATTTTCCAAACTCGAACGGCGCGTTTCGATTCCGTCCGAACCGATAATTTTGACGACATCTTCATAGTTCATACCATCTTCAATTTGTTCGTAATTAGCGAACAAAAGCGGCAGCAAATCATTTTTCGGTGCGACTTCCGGCGATGACGAGGTTTCAGTTTTCGGTTTCGGATAATCCGCCCGCATATTGTTTTTATCGGCAATCGAACAGCCGAACGCGCCGCACAAAACAATAAATAAAACCGAAATATGAGATTTTTTTGTCATAAAAAACATTAAAATAATACTTGCTGCATCGAACCGTCTTTGGTTTTCCACGTCAAAATTTCCTCCGTTTCAATATTTCTTTGATTTAATTCGGCGATAATCAAACGGCGATGGCAATCTGCGGATTTTTCGCAGGCGCACATCAAAACGGCGTTTTCATTCAAACTCAAAACCGTTTCGAGTCCGAGTTGCAAATTCTGAATCGTCACCTTGTTTTCCTTAAAAGTTCGATTTCCGAGATTTGGAACGTGGCGATATTTGTTGCCCAAAAGTGCTTTCAGATAAACTTTTTGCCAGTGCATAATCCGGCTGAACGGCGCAAATCGAATATCAATCAAAATCGCGTCCAACGCATCAAGCATCGGTCGCAAATCATTGACATTTTTGCCAGTATAACCTGTCGTAAAAATATTCTGCATACAAAACCGGAACGCGAACTTCAGTTCGCCATACATCTTATAAAAAATTTCCGCGCTATCAATGATACTTTAATTTTGTGACTGGCAAACTAAAGTTCGCGTTCCATTAAAATTCCCTTCTCTCATTCTTCTTCATCAGGATTATAAATCTCGTAACCGTGATCGTCATCGTAATAATAACTCTTTTCCTGCTGATCTTTGCTCCACGAAGATTCTTCGCCGATTTCGGGTTTATCTTCGGGAATCTTCTTGATTTCAGGTTTGTTTTCTTCTTTTTGATTCGGTATTTCAGACATAATTCATTTATAATTCTTGGAAAACATTTCTACAAACAGTAAAACAAATTTATGAAAACAAAGAAACTTTTTTTCCTCTTTACAATTTATGTTTGCTTAATTTTGAGCATTTCGGCTCAAAATCTGACCGTCAAAGAAATAATGCAAGAGCCTTCGATTGCGGGAATGCGCGTCGAAGGCGAAAAACTTTCGCCGGACGGGAAATATGTCGTTTATCTCTGGAACGCCGAAGGCAAACAACCGCGAGATTTGTATTTAGTTTCAACTTCGGGCGGCGATGCGCGGAAGATTTTGAGTCCGAAAGATTTGTTGAGCGATAAGCCGAAGGAAGAAAAAGAAAACAAACTGAATTACGGCTTGATCGTCGAAGATGAATTTGTCAAAGCGCAGCAAAATCAGATCGGAAACCTCGATTGGTCGCCCGATTCGAGCAAGATTTTGTTTTCGCAAAACGGTGATTTGTATATTTTGAATATCAATTCGCAATCAACTTCCACATCTCAAGAATCAATTGAAAAAGGCTGGAAAAACATTGAATCAATCCTTCAACGTCGAGCAGATTTAATTCCTAATATTGTTAAAACTTTACAGATAAATAGCGATCAAGAAAAAGAATTGATTGGAGAAATTAATGAAACTCGTTCAAGTTTGATAAAGGCAATAAGTGAACCGCCTCAAAACTCAAACGGAAGTAAAAGTGAAAAGCAAAAGCAAGATATTTTGGAAATAAATAAAAAGTTACAAAACGTATTAAGTCGTTTGGTAATTTTACCTTCATATAATTCTAAGTTGCCCTCAAACGATGCATTTCTGAATTTTCTGAATTCGCAGTCCGAACTAAATGAAGTTCAAAATTGGTTTAACATTTGTGAACCAGACTACAAATCTACATCAGAAAGTTTGGACAATAAACCTCGTCGCTTAACTAATACAAAAGGCTTTGAAGGCGGCGCGAGTTGGATTGATAATCAGCGGATTATGTTTTCAAACAGCGGAAATCTTTTTGTGATTGATACGGAAAAATTCTCGCTCGTTCAGGTTTCAAATGAAGCGAATCCGCAAAGATTTATCTCAATTTTCGGCGCAGATGCGAGTAAAAACGGCAAATTTGTCGCTTACATAGTTTCCGACGGTTCACAGCAGCGTGCGCTTTTTGTGCCGAATTATTTGGACGAATTCGTGCAAACTCCGTCCGTTCGGCGCGGTTGGTCGGAGCAGAAAGTTCTGGTGGTGAAAACTGACGGAAGTTTGGAAAAACCTCTGGAAATAAATCTGCCGAAAGCGGAAGGAAAAAGTTATTTCGCAGGTTTAGATTGGGCGGCGGATAATTCTTCGCTGATTGTGAATCGGATTGATAAAACCAACAAACGCCGACAGCTTTTTTATATTTACAACGTCGGGCGCAAAGACGAAAAAACGATTCTCGTCACCGAAGAAACCGACGAAAAATGGATCGCGCCGCTTTCATCAATCATCGAACCGAATCCGAAAGACAGTTCGCAACTATTCTTTGGCTCGGAACGCGACGGATTTAATCATCTTTATCTGGCGACTTTGGAACGCGCAAAACCCGAACCGAATCCGACAGGCGAAATTCGCGGCGAAAATCCGACAAATCCGGGTTTTACGGGAAAAGTCGAGATCAAACAATTAACAAAAGGAATTTGGCAAATCGAATGGGCGAAATGGATTGCAGATGGAACATTTTTCATCTATTCTTCAACCGAACAAGGAACTGCGGAAAGACAATTTTATATTGGTGTTCCTGATTTTCAGATTCAAAGAATAGAAGAATCCACCAAAATCGAAGGGATGAAAGATAATCCTCAAATTGAAGGAAAGTCTTTGCTATTTAACAGATCAACTTGGAAACAACCAACAGAACTCTATGTTTGCACAGATATTTGGAGTGATTCGGGAAGACCCAACCCGAAACTTGTAAAACTTACAAATACAACGTCTGAAAGTTTCTTAAATCGAAAATGGAACGAACCGAAATTTATTGAAATAAATTCGAGAGATAACAAAAAAATTCCCGCAAAAATTTATCTGCCTCTTGATTTCAATAAATCGAAAAAATATCCGATGGTGATTTTTGTTCACGGCGCGGGTTATCTGCAAAATGTCATAAACGGTTGGAACAATTATTACCGCGAATTTATGTTCAATGAACTTTTGACACAGCGCGGATATGTCGTTTTAGACATTGATTATCGCGGTTCGGCGGGTTACGGGCGCGATTGGCGAACGGATGTTTACGATTTTTTGGGTGGAAAAGATTACGAAGATCATCTCGACGCGATTGATTTTATGGTGGCGAATTATGCGGTTGACGCGAAGAAAATCGGCGCGTATGGCGGAAGTTACGGCGGTTTTATGGCGGAAATGCTCGTGATGCGTGCGCCGGACAGAATCGCAGCGGCGGCGGCACTTCGTCCGGTTGCCGATTGGAAAAATTATTATGCGGCAAATCCCGTTTACACTTCGCAAAGACTTGGAATTCCGAGCGAAAACCCAGAAGCGTATAAACGAAGTTCGCCGATTTTTTACGCTGATAAATTAGAAAAACCGCTACTTATTTTGCACGGTTTAGTTGACAGCAATGTTCACGCGCAAGATTCGGAACAATTGATTGAAAAATTAATTCGTCTGGGAAAAACCGAATACTTTGAAGCGATGCTTTATCCGTCGGAAAATCACGGCTTTGAACGCCCGACGAGTTGGACGGACGAATATACACGAATTTTGAACTTTTTTGACAAACATTTGAAATAGGACGGAACGCGAACTTTAGTTCGCCTATTAATTGCTAACTGATGTTTTTTGAAAAATAATCAAGTTTTTTGCTGGATTTAAAAATTATGAAAAGACGAGAATTATTAAAAGGACTGGCGGTGCTTCCTTTTTTAGCTCAACCAATGTTAAGCCAAAAATCAACGAAACCTAAAATCATCAAACCGAAGCGTTTGAAACAAGGTGATACAGTCGGAGTGATCGCTCCAGCGAGCGGTTTATCAACGGAAGATTTTGATAAAGCCTTACAAAATCTCGCAGATTTGGGTTTCAAAACCAAAGTCGGAAAATATGCCCGCAGTAAAAACGGATTTTTGGCGGGAACTGATAAAGAACGGCTGGAAGATTTGCATTGGGCGTTTGGCGACAAGGAAATTGAGGCTGTCTGGTGTGTTCGCGGCGGTTACGGCGTTTCGCGTTTGTTGCCCGCTGTAGATTTTAAATTAATCAAAAAAAACCCTAAAATCTTTATCGGGTATTCTGATATTACGGCGTTGCATCTGGCGATTTCGCAAAACTGCGGTTTGGTTACGTTTCACGGTCCGGTTGCAGCCTCGACTTTTTCGGATTACGCGAAAAATAATGTTGTAAATGTTTTAATGAATCCTTCCGCGCCTTATAAAATCGAACTCTCGCCCGACAATGTTACTAAAGAATCGAATCTTTTTAAAACCGAAGTTATAACTAAAGGAAAAGCCCGTGGAAAATTGATCGGAGGCAATCTTTCGCTGCTGTCGGCTTTGGCGGGAACTCCGTTTGCATTGCGAAATTTGAAAGACAAAATCCTTTTTATCGAAGATGTCGGCGAACAGCCTTATCGAATTGATCGAATGTTGACGCAACTACGACAAAGCGTTGATCTGCGCTCATTGGCAGGAATTGCCCTCGGCGTTTTTGAAGATTGCAACCCGAAAGATGCAAATTCGCAATCTTTACTCGAAGTAATAAAAGACCGACTCGGCGATCTCGGAATTCCCGTTATTTACGGACTTTCATTCGGACACATCCGCGATCAATTTACTCTGCCGGTCGGAATCGAGGTCGAACTCGACACCGAAAAAGCGACGATGACTTTTTTGGAAACTGGTGTAATTTAAATCGTTTTGTCTTGCACATTGAAATTATCTTCAAACACATTGATAATGTTTATTTGATTTTAAGAAAATAAAACTAACAACTTATGAGAATACTTATCACGGGCGGCGCGGGATTTATCGGCTCACATCTCTGCGAACGACTCTTAAACGAAGGCAACGAAATAATTTGTCTTGACAATTTTTTCACGGGAAGAAAGGAAAATATCTATCACTTGATGGACGATCATCGTTTTGAATTGATTCGCCACGACGTGACCGAACCGATTTTTCTCGAAGTTGACCAAATTTATAATCTCGCGTGTCCCGCATCGCCGGTTCATTATCAATATAATCCGGTCAAAACCGTTAAAACGAGCGTGATGGGAATGATAAATATGCTCGGAATGGCAAAGCGCGTGAAAGCGCGGATTTTGCAGGCTTCGACTTCGGAAGTTTATGGCGATCCCGAAATTCATCCACAACCGGAAAGCTATTTCGGTAATGTAAATCCGATTGGTTTGCGTAGTTGTTACGACGAAGGAAAGCGAGTCGCGGAAACTTTGATGATGGATTATCATCGGCAAAACGGCGTTGATACGCGAATTATCCGCATTTTCAACACTTACGGACCGCGAATGCGAGCCGATGACGGGCGCGTCGTTTCAAATTTTATAGTTCAGGCTTTGCGCGGCGAAGATTTAACGGTTTACGGCGACGGCAATCAAACCCGTTCGTTTTGCTATGTTGACGATTTAGTCGAAGGATTTATCCGTTTAATGAACACCGAAGCGGAAGATTTACATCTGCCAGTCAACGTCGGAAATCCGGGTGAATTTACGATGAATGAATTAGCCGAAGAAGTCGCCAAAGCCGTCGGCAAAAATATCGAAGTAAAACATCTCGAACTCCCGCAAGACGACCCGAAGCAACGAAAACCGGACATCACACGCGCTCAAAACCTGCTCGGCTGGAATCCGACAATTCCGCTTGCCGAAGGTCTGCAAAAAACGGTTGCTTATTTTGCGGAAAGAATCAAAACGTAGGAAAATACTTATGTTATAAATCTCAGGAGTGGAAATTTATGAGCCTTGAACCAAGAGTTGATCGCATCGAAGAAGCGATTTTAATTATGAAAGAACTGCTCGTCAGTCAAAGCGGCAGACTCGACGATTATTACAAAGCGATGCGCGAATCCCGCGAAGATTTTGAGTTTAAGTTAAACGCTTTGATTAATGCACAAATGACGAATGAAACTGAAATTATTGAAGTAAAAGAATCAATTATCGCACTGAAAGAAGTTTCTCAATCGCATTCTGAGCGAATCGAAAATTTAGAAAGTAAAAATAATTTATGAATGAAGAAATTGTCGAAGAATTTAACGAAAAATTTGCATCTGTTGAGGAAGCGTTGAAATATATCGCAGATTCGCAAGCTAAATCGGAGTTCATTCGCAAGCGGGACAATGCCGAAGCCAAAAAAGAATTTGCTGAAATCCGCAAACTGCAAGCGCAGACTCAAAGACATTTAGATCACATCACTAAAGTTTTAAGATTCAATATTTAAGAATATGAATTTCAGGGAGAAAAACTTGAAAAAGTCGGGAAAATTTTAATTCGCAAACAGAAAAAATAATATATGAAAATTTTAATCACAGGCGGCGCGGGTTTCGTGGGAAGCCATCTTGCCGACAAACTTATAAATGAAGGACACGAAATTACGGTTATTGACGACCTTTCGACGGGGCGTTATCAAAACATCGAACATCTCGAAGGAAACAAGAACTTTCGTTTAATTATTGACACGGTTTTGAACGAGAAATTGATGGAAGAACTTATCCGCGAAACTGACCGCGTTTTTCATATGGCAAGCGCGGTTGGCGTTCGGCTAATTATGGAGCATCCCGTCAAAACCATCGAAACGATTTTTCGCGGAACTGATGTAGTTCTCGGATTCTGTTCGCGTTATCGCAAAAGAGTTTTAATTCCCAGTACTTCGGAAGTTTACGGCAAGGGAGTTTCCGTTCCGTTCAAAGAAGAAGACGATCTTTTGACAGGTTCGACTGACAAACATCGTTGGGCTTATGCTTGTGCGAAAACATTGGACGAATTTTTGGCAATCGCGCATTGGAAGGAAACTCGCCTTCCGGTCGTTGTTGTCCGTTTATTTAACACCGTCGGACCGCGCCAAACGGGACAATACGGAATGGTGGTGCCGAATTTTATTAAAGCGGCAATAAAAGGCGAACCGCTAATCGTTCACGGCGACGGCACACAATCAAGATGTTTCGGACACGTTTTGGACATCATTGAAGGTCTGACAAAAGTTATCGAAACACCCGAATGTTTTGGTCAGGTTGTAAACTTAGGAAATGCCGAAGAAGTTACGATCAAAGGACTTGCTGAAAAAGCTATAGAAATGACCGGCAGCAAAAGCGAAATCAAGTATATTCCGTATGAAGAAGCCTATGGAGAAGGTTTTGAAGATATGCAGCGCAGAGTTCCCTCGCTCGAAAAAGCCAAGCGTCTAGTCGGCTTTCAGCCAACCCGAACGTTGAAAGACATCATCAATGATGTAGCGGAACAATTTCGTGAAGAAATAAAAATTGAAGTTGCTAATGCGTGAGTTTAAGTTTCAGAGTAACGCCTTCAGGTGTGAAAATTTACTCTGAACAAATTTTAATTTATGAAGAAAGTCGGATCACTAATTCTATTTGTACTTTTATTCGTGAGTTTTACTTTTGCCCAAACAGGCGGCATCAAAGGAAAAGTTCGCGCCTCAAACGGCGACGGACTTTCCGGTGCGGATATTACTGTCCGGCAAGAAGGCGACGATTTAAAATCCGTCAAAACCGACAATAAAGGCAGTTTTCTTATGGAAGGCTTAAAACCCGGAAAATATAATATCGTTTTCAGCAAAAACGGCTTTAGTTCCGGTTTGTTGTCTGAAGTGGAAATTGTCGAAAAAAAAGTCAGAGATTTAGGTGATCGCCTTATTTTAACCCGCGATCAAGGGGATTTGGTAATAATCAACGGCAGCGTTTATAATCCGGCGGGCTTTGCTGTTTACGGCGCAAAAATAAAAGTTGAAAGAGTTTTAAGTAACGGCGAAACAAAAAAAATGGACACCGGATACACAGGCAGAACCGGCGAATTTACATTTAAGTTTTCTGATGAAACTGCAAAATTTCGTGTTACAGCTTCTGCCAAAGGCGTTGAAGTAAGTAAAGAAATCGAAGTCGAAGGCGCGGCAATTTATCGTCTTGCGCTGACCTTAGATTTAGAAAAGAAAAATTAATTTTTGCCAAAATAAAAAAGGTAAAAGAGTTTAAATACAAATATTTAAACTCTTTTACCTTTTCACTTTTAAACTTTCCGCTTTAATTGACTCTTTCCGAAATTTCTTCAGGCGGAACATTTGCTCTGGCATTGACGGCATCGGTCACTATCAGAGGAAATTCTTCCAATAATTGCGTGTTGGCAAGAGTTTGCACCCAGTAAGTTCCGGCTTGTTGAAAGACAACATTGACAAAAAAGCTGACATTATCGGTAAATCCGCCGGGCGCGAGTTGGATTCCGGTCGGTTGCGATGTAACGACGAGATTTTTTTTGTCGGGCGACATTATACGAACTTCGGTTTGATGATTTCCCTCGCCGCGCCAATGATTGACGACCGCAAATTTAATCAAAGAAATCGGCAGTTTTTCAACCATAATGTTTTGAAAAACTCCCATCAAAGATATTTTGTTACCCATTTCGAGTCTTACATCATCACATAAAAGCGTGTAAACAAGTTTTAGATTTTCGTTTGTCATTTTTATTTGTTACTGGAAATTTATTTTGTATCAAGGCAAAAGTTCTAATCAATGAAATTTTTCAGTTTTGCTTTGAAATCAAACCACTTTTCTCAAAAGCGTCATTGTTTTACCGGAATATTAATTGGTAAGAATTCGCTCTTTTTTCATTAATTTACGATTTTTGCTTTTCCTTTAGCATTGGTCAAGGTTATAATCGGGTTTATTACAAAATCTTTTCCAAAAAAGTTCGGAGTAAAAAATTATGATGTGGTATGTCCTAATTTGTCTGTGTTTGTCTCTGGCAGGTGTCGCCGGTTTACAATTTTTTTATATGGTTTATCTCGAAAGAATTGACAGCGAACGTAAAAAACGAATTAATGAATTGGAACGCCATGCCAAATATCTCGCGCAACGCCTCAAAGATGCCGAACTTCAACTCTCCGAGCAAAATAAAATGCTCGAAGCCGTGTATGATGAATTTGAAGATGAAACCGGCGAAGAGGAAGTTTGGGCTGATGTAATTGAAGAAAGGTAAAATTTTTACTTAAAATTCACGATTGTCGCGCCCCAATTTCCTGAAAATTCCGCGCCGTTTTTGAAATCTTTGACGAAATCCGTTTGTCCCAAAACGCTTCTGACAATTTCCCTCTGCACACCGATTCCTTTGCCGTGAATTATTTTTACGATGCGAAAATTCTTTTTTCGCGCCTCTTCCAAATAAGTTTGAACTACCGATTTAATATCTTTCGGGTTGAAGGAATGTAAATCAAGCGTATCTGTGATCTCGATTTCAACAGGTTCGGCAAATGGATTATTTAAGTCTAAGTCTTCGGTTTCATTCATTTTAATTCTTTATAAAAGTTGTGGTTTTCTAAAATTATTTTTTTAGGTATTTTTAACTTTTACTAGAAATTACCTTACTTGTGCAACTTGGAGTTGTGAAATCATTAGACATAAATAGTCGGACGCGCATTAATTATGAGAAAAAAATTTAGCCACAGATGTTCACAGATTAAATCAGATGATATGAGAAGATATAAAAAGGCGATTAAAATCATAAAAATATCTCGTGTTCATCTGTGAACATCTGTGGCTAAGAATTCTTAAGAATATTTTTGTTGGTCATAACCCGAAATAAATTGCGTAAAAATCGCTTTTTAGTTTGCCTTAAAAGATTTTCTCTTTACAATTAAAAGAATTTCAATTCTTGGAGAATCTATAAAAATGAAAAAAACACTTTCCATTCTCGTTTTGTTTTTGCTTTCCGCAAATTCGATTTTTGCGGTTGATATGAGCCGTGAAATCAATTCTGCAACCGATAAATTAATGCCGAAAGTCGTTGAATGGCGCAGGCATCTGCACCAAAACCCGGAACTTTCAAACCGTGAATATAAGACTTCAAAATATGTCGAAGAACATTTGCGAAAACTCGGTTTAGAAGTAAAAACGGGCGTAGCGAAAACGGGCGTAATCGGAATTCTGAAAGGCGCAATGCCCGGACCGACTATCGGACTTCGCGCCGATATGGATGCGCTTCCGGTTAAAGAACGGGTTGACGTGCCATTTGCTTCAAAAGTTACAGCGGAATACAACGGTCAAACCGTCAATGTAATGCACGCTTGCGGACACGATACGCACGTTTCAATGCTGATGGGCGCGGCGGAAGTTTTAGCCGGAATGAAAGATAAAATCAAAGGAACGGTCGTCTTTATTTTCCAACCCGCCGAAGAAGGTGCGCCCGCCGGCGAAGAAGGCGGTGCGGAATTAATGGTCAAAGAAGGCGTAATGGACGCTCCGAAAATTGATGCGATTTTTGGCATTCATATCAATTCGCAAACCGAGATCGGCAAGATCAAATATAAATCCGGTGCGATTATGGCTTCAAGCGATTGGTTTTCTATCAAAGTCAAAGGCAAACAGACGCACGGCGCGTATCCTTGGAGCGGAATTGATCCGATTGTAGTTTCGGCGCAAATTATCAGCGGGTTGCAGACGATTGTTTCGCGTCAGTCCGAACTGACGAAATCGCCCGTCGTTATTTCAGTCGGCAAAATCAATGCGGGAATTCGTGAAAATATCATTCCCGAAGAATTGACGATGGCTGGCACGATCCGCGTTCTCGATTCGGCAATGCAAAAAGAAGTTCACGAAAAAATTAAATTGACGGCGGAAAAAATCGCCGAAAGTATGGGCGCGACTGCCGAAGTCAAGATTGACGTGAGAACGCCCGTAACTTTTAACACGCCGGAACTCGTCAAAAAAATGCTGCCGTCGCTCGAAAAAGCAGCAGGAAAAGAAAATGTTATGGAAAATGAATGGGTAACGGGCGCGGAAGATTTCGCTTTTTACAACACAAAAGCACCTTCGTTTTTCTTCTTCGTCGGCGGAATGCCGAAAGGCAAAAACCCCAAAGATGCCGCCGCGCATCACACGCCCGATTTCTTTATTGATGATTCACGTTTAGATGTCGGCGTAAAGGCATTTGCCAATATCGTCTTCGACTACTAAAGTGAAAAAGTGAAAAAGTTTTGTAACATCTCGAAACAAAACTTTTTCACTTTTCTACTTTTACCCTTTTTCACTTTTTACGCTTGGATGTGCGCTTCGACAAACCACAGTAGTTTGTCAATATCACGCGAAACTCCGGTGAATAAATCTGCCGTGTCTTTGTCTCCGGCATCATCTGCATCGTCAATATTGGCGCGGACTTTTTTACCGAAATCGGCTAATGCGCTTGAAAGTGCGTCAACGTGATCGCGTCCTTCCGTAATTTCCATCGGATATTGACTCAAAGACGAATTTTGTGCCGAAACGCGAACTGTTCCTTCTGCTGTTCCGCCTAAAATCGTAACCCGTTCGGCAATCGTGTCGGTATGATCTTCAATCTGCGTAGCGGCTTGGTCGAAAAGTTCGTGCAGAGCGATAAAATTCATTCCTTTGACATTCCAATGCGCC
Source organism: Pyrinomonadales bacterium (assembly GCA_038251885.1). GTDB lineage: Bacteria > Acidobacteriota > Blastocatellia > Pyrinomonadales > Pyrinomonadaceae > JAHCHG01. Next base: position 23,258 of record JBBSAX010000024.1, read on the forward strand.
TGTTTTGCCTGTGATTTTAGATCAATCGAATCGGCAAGCCGCGCGTTCAAGATTTCTATCATTTTTTCCCGTGTATCTTTGTCAATATCAATTTTTGTATTGTGCATATAAATTTTCTCCTCAATTTAGAATTATTCTAATTCTAAAACTATTAAAAGTCAAGTCATCAAGTTAGATTAAAACGGCATTTTTGGAATTTTACCGTTAAAACGATAAAATAATAGTTTTGATTAACGAATCAATTTTTAACTTTTATAAACGATACCTATGTTTTTACAAAATTCAAATACAAACACGTCGAATAAAGTGGTAGAAAATGTTTCAGATGTTACACAAACGGCTTACAAATCAATTGATAATCTTTTAGATTCGATAGTTGCGGAACTTCCGCTGATCGCCGCCGGAATCGTCGTGATGTTCTTTTTCTGGATTCTCGGCAAAATTATTAAAGCAATTTTTTTGTCAACATCGAAACGCACGCATCTCGATGAGCGGTTGCGGATATTGTTCAGCCGTCTGATCGGCATAACGATTTTCGTGCTCGGATTTTTTACGGCGTTGACGATTATTATTCCGAATTTCAGTTTCGGACAATTAATTGCCGGTTTGGGATTCACTTCATTTATCGTCGGTTTTGCCACGAAGGATATTTTAAATAATCTGTTATCGGGCGTTTTAATTCTTTGGAAACAACCGTTCCACATCGGCGATTACATCTTTATCAAGGACAAACAGGGTGAAGTCAAATACATCGGTGTTCGTGCGACGCGGCTCGGAATGGATGACGGCGAGCAGATTTTAATTCCGAACGGCGAAATGTATTCGAATGCTCTCGTCATAAGAAGCGCGGGCGCGTATCGTCGAATGCGTTTAAAAATCAGCATCGGTTACGAATCGAAAGTTCAACAGACTAAATCACTTATTTTGAGCGTTTTGGAAAATATGGAAATAATTGTCAGCGAACCGAATCCGAGTGTTTACGTAACTGATTTGAATGCGGACGGAATAAATCTATCGGTTTATTTTTGGGTTGATACCGATAAAAACAGTCCGCTCAAAGTTTTTGACGAAGCCGCGATGGGCATAAACAGAGAATTGAGAGAAGCAAACATCGGTCTTTATCCACCGAGTCCTTTAATTCTGAGAAACGAAGACAACATAGATTTATCTTCCGCTGATAAAGATGATAAAAAGGAAGATTTTTAAAGAAGTTTTGTGTTATTTCTCAACGATTTATATTGGTTTGAATAGAATCTTGTCGTTGAGCGGCAGGGTTCACACTACTCACGCCCGTTCCGCGAAAGAGCGGGGTAAAAATCCATTTACTGTGATTTTCGATGCCGTAATAAGCAAGGACGGATTTACTTTTGCTCTGGCTGGCAACGCCGATGAACGGCACATTATCCGTCGTAGCATCAAATTCGGATTCGTCCGCATCTTCGGTGTCTTCTTCGCTTCCGGTATTTAAAATATTGACAAGCGGAAGCGCGTAGCGGTCAAAAATCTGGCTCGGACTCGACGGCAAAAGACCGTTATTATAAATCTGAACACGTTTTCCGAAATTTAAGAAGGCTTGGCTGTCAGGCTCGATCAAACGCCATTTTCCGTCTTCACTCAAAGGATCAACCGCCGCTGAAGATCGCAAAATCTGACGTTTCTTCGTGCCTTGCGGCAGACCTTCTAAAAGATCGTCCATCGAATTCGGCAATTTTGCGCCTCTGTAAAATTCGACATATTGCTTGATGGCATCGGCAATTTCTTCACCGCGACGAATTGATTCGAGTTCCTTTTCGCGCTGAATACCTTGCTGAACAGTCGGTGCAACTGCCAAAAGCGCAATCGCAAAAATAACCATTGCCGCCATTACAGCCAGCATAGTCATTCCTGCTTCGGATTTTCGATTACGGTTTTTTTTCATTATTATTTCCGTCATCGTCATCATCAACATCATCCTGATTCGGAACATTCTGCGGCGTTGGATTATAGCGCGGAATATTGCACGGAATTCCAGCCGGACAATCGCCTTGCGGCGGAATATACGGCTGAGGGATATTCGGTTGATAAGTATTGTTTCGGCGTTGATTGCCGGGCAAAGCAGAAGAAGTTTGTCCGGGCGACGGACGATCCAGCGCGAGTTTATACTTAAATCCTAGACTCGTGTCTTCAAATACGACCTCTTCCGCCGAAATACTTTTCAGGCGAAAACGCCCCGCAACGACATCATTAAGCCGCGCCCCGATCGGGTCTTGATTTTCTTTTCCCGGTTCGACAAAATACGCCGTGTCATTATTGTAACGCTTACGGGCGATCATTCCGATATATTTAAGCCCCGGTTTCGGCGGCTCTTGGACATTCATCGAAACCAGATTCGAATACTTTCCGTCGGGCGTAATAACCGAAATATTTCTGATTCCCGGAAAAGCGATCAAGCCGTCAGAAATCTGCGCGGAGATATTTTGCGGACTGATAAAAGTCGTCGGCAATTGACTTCCGTTAAATAAAATAACCGAATCAGGCGTAAATTTGTCGCCGCTTATTTGTAAAGTAAAACCTTTCGATCCGGCATAAACGCTCGCCGGATTGACAAAACTAACCATAATAGGCGGTGGCGGCGGTGGTGATGGTGTTTTTATCGGTGATGGCGGCGGTGGCGGTGTCGGAACATACGGAGTCGGTTTGCCGGGTTCGTAAAAAGCAAAAATATTTCTGCCCGGATCGGGCGCGTTGAAATTTCCCGGATTATAAACAACCGGCACAGTCGTATATTCAAAATCCATCTGCTGTTGGCTCGGCAGACTCGGATTTTGCGACGCATTCTGAATCGTCGGTGTCGGCGACGGCGAAACTTTTACATTAATGGAAGTTTTCTTAGCCGGAAAAAACATTCCCTTGAACGTATAACCGAGCGCAAGAATCGCCAATATGCCGAGCACGCTTGCCGCAATAATTTTATTTCTTTCCGCCGGACTTTTGCCTTCAAAAATTTTCATTTCTTAATAACTGCTTACTACTACTGCTGATTGACGCTCACCTCGGTTGTAAAAGGCGTGTAGTTCGGACGGCGAAAATACGCCGCCATTTCTATTTTCAAGCTGACGATTTCCCCGTGCGTTTTTCCGCGATAGATGTCTTCCAATCTTTGCTGATTATTTACCGGAATTTGTCCATTCGGACTAAATTGACCATTAGGATTGATTGAACCGTTTTGGCTGATTTGCTGTGCTGGCTGTTCGGGTTTATTTTCCTTCTGCTTATCCGCCGGAACGATTTCGACCGAACTGACCATTATAAATTGCTGTGTGGTTTCGACTTCCTTTATAAAACGGCGTAAGTTTTGATATGGACCTTCGACCGTTACAGTGATAAAAACGCCCGGAAAAAGACTTCGCAATTTATCCCTGCCGCGTTCGGTTTCCGCTTGTTGACGGCGTTGCGGATCAACGATTTCAAGCGGCGTATAATCGGGACCGCTCGAATTTACTAAACCGTAAGCACCGATCAAGCCATTCAAACGCTCATAAAGTGCAGTTCTGCCGGAAGTTTCCGCCGGAAGAAATCTCGTTTCAAAATCATTGACGCTTGTGATCAAGTTTCTAACTTGTTTTTGCGTATCGGTAAACGAGCCGTATTTTTTATTCGCTGAAGTCAGTTCGGCTTCGATCTGATCGCGTTGCGCTTTATTTTTGGCAAGTTCATTTTGCGCCGGAAAGACGACGAAAACAACTAGCAAAATTGATGTTAAAATCGCCAACAAACTCAAACCGACGGTCGCAATTTCCGCTTGTCCCCACATTCCGCCGTAAACTTTTCGTGGACGATTTTTCGGAACAATATCAATCTTCGGTGTTTTTTCGATGATTATCGTTTCATCTTCGGTCAGCATGACCGTGCGGTTTTCTTCTTCAATTACGACAGTCGAATCCTTCGTTGTGCCGTAATCATTGACAACCATTTCCGGTAGTTTTTTGGAGTTCTCTTGCTTTTCGGATTCTTCGGAATTTCCGTCCAAATCATCGAGTTCAAAATTTTCGTCCATTATTCCGTTCCTCCTTTGGCGACATCGGTTTGAGTTTCAGGACTCGCCGGTTCGTAAATCCGCGTCGAATAAATAATATGCAAAGTATATTCCGTATAAGTAATTCGCTCGGTTTTCTGCAAATCCTGTCCGCGCAACTCGGCTTGGAAAATGCCGGAATTGTTCATATTTCCGATCAAATTCATCACGCTTTGATAATCGCGGCTCAAAACGCTGAAATCGAGTTCGGCTTTGATGCGGTCGCCGTCTTTGAAAATATTCTGAACGCTGATGCGCGACGCACTGACGCTTCCCGGCAAAACGGCTTCGAGATCGGCAAAAAGACGCGACCAACCGAACGATTTGCTGGCGACGAGTTTATGCGAAGCAATCAGGAGCGATTGTTGTTCGGGCGTTAATGATTGCTGGACTTTTGCGCCTTTTTCCTTCAACTCGGCGACCTCTTTTTCCATTATTGCAGTGTCATTTTTAACGATGTCGTTTTCAGTTTTAATATTATTGAGTTCAGAAAAACTGAAGATCGCGCCCGCCACGGAAAAAGACAGAAAAAGCAGAGCCAACACATACGGAAGTGTCCGATTGCGAAAAGGTTTGCTGGCAAGATTTAGTTTATTAATCACTGGTTTAAAATCAAATAATTGGATTGTTAAAGTATTGAATTCGTAAATTTCAAGTAACTCAAAACTATTTAAGAATCCAAAACTCCTGAGATTTTAGCACGAAACATCGGAATTGTCCTTTGCTTTCGGCTCATTGTAAATTCCCTGAATTGAAGATGTTTGAGATTTAATAAAAGATGTATTATTCCTCATATCAAACCTCAAACATCTTCCGAGAGAAAAATTTACTCAGTCGGTTTCTTTCACGTTTGATTAAAACTAAAAGTTGCAAAAATTTAAAAAGGTCGGGACGGCAGGTTTTTGTCGTATTCTTCGGGGATAATTTCTTTATAAGTGCAGGTGCGGTTTCTGCCTTCGCGTTTGGCGCGATAAAGTGCGGAATCAGCCATCTCGATCAATTCAATCGGATCGTCCGAATCGTATGGAAATGAAGCCATACCGATGCTGATCGTAACGTGGTGCGATTCGGGAAATTTACCTCTTCTGATGATTGTAAATTCACATTTTTCAATCGCCGTCCGAAATCTTTCCGCTGCGATAATACCCTGCGGAGGTTCGGCATCAAGCAAAAAAGCGGCAAATTCTTCACCGCCGAATCTTGCAGCAACATCGCCCGTTCGCAAATTCTGCGTGATACAGTTACCGATTTCTTCCAGAGTTTTGCTGCCTGTCATATGTCCGTAAGTGTCGTTGACGGTTTTAAAATAATCCACATCCATCATCAACACGCAAAACGGTTTTTTTTCGTGCGCGGCGCGAGCGGCTTCGCGGCGGAGTTCAGAAAAAAACGAACGGCTCGAAAGAAGTCCGGTCAAATCGTCGTGTGATAGCAGACGGCGAATCTGCTGTTGATATTCGCGGTCAATCTCGTCCATCAAATCGAAACGGAAAATCTGCTCACCAATCGTGATTTTATCATTATTTTGCAGAGTTTCCTGAACTATGTTTTGCCCGTTGAGAATTGTTCCGTTTCTTGAATGCAAATCTCTTAATAAATAAGTTTCAGTGCCGTCTTCGGAATTTTGAACGGTAACAATTTGCGCGTGTTGGCGGGAAACTCTAAAATCATTTATCCTGACATCGGCTTCGAGGGCGCGTCCTAAAGTTACTTTTTCGCGCTCAAGCAAAATCGGAACGGCAATTAAATCTCCGTTCAAAGAAACTAAAGCAGGGCGCAAATCACGTTTTGGTTTGTTCATAGTAAAAGGCTTGCAGGTTTTTTCAAGACCTAATTTATACAATAAACTATTTTAAGTAAAATTTACCATACTTTTTTTAATAAATAACATTGAGTTAGATGGCAATAAGTTACACTGAAATAGAATTTTACCGCTTCGCCGATTGCTTTTCAGGATTTACCATTTAGTAAGAAAATGAAAATTCTCATTGTTAAACTCAGCAGCATCGGCGATGTCGTGCACACTTTGCCGACATTGGCGGCGATTCGCCGCGCTCTGCCCGAAGCGGAAATTTCGTGGGTGGTTGAACGCGGTTCGGCGGCGATTTTGCAAAACAACAGGCTTTTGGACAATTTGATCGAAGTTGACACAAAATCTCTGCGGCGCAAAGAAAAAATTGGAAAAATAATAAAAAGCGCACACGCACAACTCAAAGATTTACGTGCTTCGACTTTTGATATTGCGCTCGATTTTCAGGGTTTGCTCAAATCCGCCGCAATTGCCAAACTTGCCAAAGCAACATATCGTTTCGGTTTTTCCAAACAAACTTTGCGCGAACCGGCAAGCCGTTTTCTCCTCACAGATAAAATAAATGTTAAAAAAGAAACGCACGTTATCCGCAAAAGTCTCGCGCTCGCCGAACAAGCCTTAAAAATCAGTGTTCCCGAAAAAGATTTTGAGTTTCCGGTTTTTACGGACGAAACTCACAAAAAGGAAGCCGAAGAAATTATAAATAAAACGGGCGAAAATTTTGCGATTCTCAATCCGGCGGGCGGTTGGGTAACGAAACTCTGGCACGCGGAAAAATTTGGACAACTTGCCGACAGACTCTGGGAAGAAAACGGTTTAACATCCGTAATTTCGACCGCGCCGAATGAAATTCATCTGGCAGAAAAAGTTTTCAAAAACAGTAAATCAGGGAAAGTTTTGCTCGCACAGCCGACGCTCAAGGGGTTTTATGAACTGGCAAAATGCACTAAAATATATGTCGGCGGCGATACCGCGCCGACGCATCTGGCAGTTGCAGCAAATGCGCCACTCGTCGGAATTTTCGGTCCGACAGAATGGTGGCGCAACGGAAGTCCGAATCCAAACGATATTTGCGTCGAAAGAACGGACATCGCCTGCCGCGTTGATTGCTGGCGGCGCACCTGCGACAACTGGATTTGTATGGACATCGAAGTCGAAACAGTTTTTCAAGCGGTGCAGAAACGTATAAATAACTCAAAATTTAGTGTAAAATCTTTCTTGAATGAGTTTCAATCTTAAAAAATCTCTCCAACGTCTGCGCGTGCCGCTCGGATTTTTGTTCAGTATACTTTTTCTGCTTTTCGTGCGCCCCGAACCGACTCTTTTAATCATCGGTTCGATAATCGCCATCATCGGCTTATTAATTCGCGCTTGGGCGGCAGGGCATATTCGTAAAAATCAGGTTTTAGCCGTTTCCGGTCCGTATGCTTTTACGCGCAATCCGCTCTATTTAGGAAGTTTTTTTCTCGGTATCGGCTTTATGATCGCATCAGGCGTTTGGTGGCTTGGAATTATCTTCGCAGTCCTGTTTTTAGGCATCTATTTGCCTGTGATGCGCGTCGAAGCAGAGGAACTGACGAAAATTTTCGGCGAAGATTACAAAGAATATGCCGTCAAAGTTCCGCTCTTTTTCCCGCTTCCGACAACTTATAAAGCGGGTGCTGAAAAATTTGACATAAACTTATATATGCGACATCGAGAATATCAAGCGGCTTTAGGTTTGGCATTTGCTTTGGGCGTTTTGGCTTTCAAAGCTTTTACGGGGATAAATGTATGGTAATTAAAAATTTTTCTTACACGGTTTTTGTAATTTTAACTTTTGCTTGTTGTGCGATCTTTGCTCAGAATCAACCGTATCAGTTGGGTGAAACTTTAGAATATGAAGGCAATTACAGCAAGCTGGTTTTGCGCGGAATTGACGTTGCCGATCTTAATTTCAAAGTTGAATCTGCACCCAACAGCAATAATTTTCTGATTAAAACCGAGGCTGTTTCAAAAGGCGGAATTCTCAAACTTTTTAATTTCAAATTTTACCAAAAAATCGAATCAATCGTGGACGGCAAAACTTTTGAAGTTTTAAGAACGGTCAAACGCGACGAACAGGGCGACCGAGTGCGCGATTCGGAGGCTGTTTTTGATTATCAAGATAAAAAAGTGATGTATGTGGAAACTAATCCGAACGATATGACGCGACCGCCGCACACCGTCGCTTCACCGATTAAAACCGAAACGCAGGATTTGGTTTCGGCAGTTTATATGCTTCGCTATCTGCCGCTTGCCGTCGGCAAAACTTTTGACTTGAGTATCAGTGATTCCGGCTTGGTTTATAAAGTTCCGGTGCGCGTAACGGCGCGTGAACAACGAAAAAGTGTTCTCGGTAAAAAATGGTGTTTCAAACTCGAACCCGAAGTTTTTGGTGATGACCGCCTGATCGAACGCGACGGAAGGATGACGATCTGGATCACCGATGATAAAAGCCGTATTCCGATTCGCGCAAATGTTGATACGAGCCTCGGTAAAATTGTCATAAAACTCAATAAAGTTTCTTATAATCCGGCAAAAAAAATCGAAGCAAAGTAAAATTCTCAATCGAAAAACACTCTGCAACTTGTTTCTTGCTACGAAAATCAGCATAATCTTCCGTATTATTTAATATTTATATAAATTCAAATATCAAAACATAAATTTATGAGCAAAAAAGATTTGTTAAAAGACGCAATACCTGAAACAGTAGAAAATGTTGGAGAAAATGATGATTGGGCAAAAGAGTTTGCGATGGAAGAACTCGAACTCGCACCGATTTCTTCGGCAGAGTTATTGAAAAAAACTGATGAGATTGTTTCAACGGAAGAGCCGGAAACAATGCAATTTGTTACCGAAACAGGAGAAGAAATCGGAGATCCGAGATTAAAAAACCCGGTTTTCAAAGAATTAGCCGAGCCGAAACTTCCCGAATTAGCCAAGGAAAACCGCGCTCGTCTGCTGATGCAATCGCCGAACAGAATTCAGTTTTACTGGTCAATCAAAAATAATCCGTTTCAAACTTTAACCCGCGCCTTTAGCGGCAATACCGGAAGTTACACATTGGTTGCCAAACTTATCAATCAAAAAAATGACCGCGAAGAAATTTTCCCCGTAGATGCGGAAGGTTCTTGGTGGTTTGATGTTGATGCAGATGCGAGTTATCAAGCTGAAGTCGGATTTTACGCGCCGAATCGCCCGTTTGTCCGCGTGATGTTTTCAAATATTCTGGAAACGCCGCGCAAAAGTCCTTCGCCGCGTGCCGCAACCGATGCTGATTGGGCAATTTCCGCCCGCGAATTTGCCGGTGTTTTAGATTATTCCGGTTACAAGCAAGACGCTTTTGAAGTCGCTCTGGCAGGTGATGATTACGAAGTTTCGACCTACACGACACAAAACGCTTTTTCGCAATTCATCGGCGGCGAACAAACGGGGTTTGCAGAAATTGACCCGGAAGAAATTCGTTTCGCGCTTCTGGCAATCGCTTCCGGATATACTTTGGAGGATTTGCGCGGACAAATCAGCGCGTCCCTTTTCGCAATGTTGGAGAAAAATGCCGATAAATTAACTGTCGAAAATGCAATTGCCGCTTTGAGCGAACATTTCGATATTGCAATGGAGGAAATTGAAGAAGAAGAGGAATTCATCGGTGATGCCGTTTTCGGTCTTAGTCTGATTCATTTTCCACGGTCTTCGAGAAAGAAAAAATCTTCGCCGAAAACTCTTTTGCCTAAAAACATCCAACCGGATTCGGGAAGAAAGATTTCGCCGATCAGTTCGTTTAATTTCGGTTTAAGAACTTAAACCGAAAAATCTCAAAATTGGTGTAAATTTTATACTTTAAGAAAATCGCTCTGCACTTCCAAGGCAGGGCGATTTACTTTTTAAAGTTGAGAAGTGAAACAAAAAATAAGTTTGATATTTCTATTTTTTTCAAAATTACTGAATAATCTGCCTGACTCATTTGTTCAAATTGATTAATAAAACGGTCAATTTGACTAAAAAGAACCAAGCATTTTATCTATTTATTTATCTATCTCTTTATAAAACAACAGTTTTCTTATTGGCACGGCGGTTGATAATAAATTGCGGAAATAGATCTTAAAAATCTATGGCTGAAACGCGGATTTGCCAATGTCGGTGACAAATAATTTTTGTTGTATGAGCTTTTGAAAATAACGTATAATCGAACAGGCAATTTACTTTTATATTAAAAGACCTCGTAAATTCTGCATATTTAATTTCTAAAAAATATAAACTCTGAAAATCTCAAAAATGTCTGAAGTAAAGAACAAAAACCCCGTCTATATGGAAACTTACCGTTGGTTGGTAATAGCTTGCGGGTTTACTGTGCTTGGCATTTCCTTTTTTCAATTATTTACGCAGAAAATCGAGTCCGAATTTATTCTGCTGCTCACACTCACGGCTTTTGTTACTTTTCAGGTCAACCTTAAATTTCCGAAGTTTCACGGGACGATCACTGTTTCGGATGCATTTATCTTTCTCGCATTGCTTTTGTGGGGCGCACCGGCAGCAATTTTGACTGCAGCGGTCGAATCTGTTGCTTCGACGATCAAAATCCGCAGCCGACTTGTTCGAACTTATTTATTTAATGTCAGCGCATCTGCCTGCGTAACTTGGCTAACTGCTTCGGTCTTGAATCTGGCTTTTGGTGATCCGACTCAGATTTCGACAAATTTATCGCTCGGTTCGTTCGGATTGGCGATTTGTCTGATAGCTTTGACACAGTATTTAGGCAGTATGGTAATAAATTCCATATTGCAAGTCTTGAAATTGGGCGCAGACTTGTGGAAAACTTGGTCAACTTATTTTCTCTGGAGCTGCATTACATTTTTCGTCGGCGCGGCAATGGCGGGAATTATTGTCAAACTCCTTCATTCCGTCGGATTTGTCGCCATCGTTTTGGTTTCACCGATAATGTTTTTGGTTTATCTGACTTATAAGAGTTATCTGAAAAGCCACGACGCATTGCAAGAATCCGAGGCGCGTTTTCGCAGTTCGTTTAATTATGCAACTATCGGAATGGCACTCGTTTCGCCCGAAGGAAAATGGCTTCAGGTCAATAAAAGTTTATGTGAAACTCTCTACTCAAGCGAAGAAGAACTTCTTTCAACTTATTTTCAGGATTTCTTAAATCATACCGATCTGCCCGAAATTACGAAGGAAATTCAAAATCTGACCGAAGATAAAACTCCGGCTTTTCAAACCGAAGTTCGTTTTCTCAATAAAGATAAAAAAGAAGTTTGGTGTTCGCTCGGCGTTTCGACCGCGCGCGGACTGCAAGGCAAACTGCGCCATTTTATTTTCCAAGTCCAAGACGTAACCCTTCGCAAAGAAGCCGAAGCAAAACTCATTCACGACGCTTTCCACGACGCTTTGACGGACTTGCCGAACCGGAAATTATTATTGGAAAATTTGGATAAAGCTCTCGGGAATTCTTCGGACAAACGGGATAAACTTTTGGCAACGCTTTTTCTCGATCTCGACGGTTTTAAAATTATCAATGACTCGCTCGGACATAATGCCGGCGATGAATTGTTAAAAGAAGTTTCAACGCGCTTACTCGGTTGTGTCCGCGAACACGATACTGTGGCTCGGCTTGGCGGCGACGAATTTACGATTTTGCTGGAGAAAATTCAAGACATTTCGCAGATCGTAATGGTTGCCGAACGCATCAACGAAAGTATTTCCCAACCCATTACGTTAGGCGGACAAGAAGTTTTCGTCAATGCCAGCATCGGAATCGCCACGAGCGAACTGCGCTACACAAATCCGAACGATATGCTGCGCGATGCCGATGCCGCGATGTATCAGGCAAAGGCTCGCGGCAAGAGTTGTTATGTGATTTTTGACGAAAATATGTTTGCCAATGCTTCCAGAGATTTGCGTCTGGCAAACGATTTGCGAAAAGC
>JBBSAX010000025.1:0-34493 GCA_038251885.1 Pyrinomonadales bacterium
CAGTTTGAAATTTTGAAAAAAGCGTTTGAAAATGCAGATTTGACCGAATCAGCAACCGACGAATGTTTTTTAGTCGAAAAACTCGGCTATGAAATTGCATTTGTTGAAGGAAGTGCAAAAAATATTAAAGTTACAACACGAGAAGATTTAGAAATTGCAGAAATATTTTTAAGGTAATTTGCAGAAAGTTTGCAGAGGTTTATAACCTTAAACTTTCCGTGAACTCGGCAAAATATGTATAGAATCGGTTTTGGCAACGACATTCACAGGCTCGAAGAAAATCACGAACTGATTTTGGGCGGCGTAAAAATACCTGCGGAAAAAGGTGCGGTCGGACATTCGGACGCGGACGCACTGGCGCACGCGATTACGGACGCGATTTTAGGTGCGTTGGCTTTGGGCGACATCGGTTCGCATTTTTCGGATAAAGACGAAAGATGGAAAAACGCCGACAGTTTTGTTTTTTTATCCGAAGCCGTGCGTTTGATGAAGGAAAAAGGTTATAAAATCGAAAATGTTGATTCGACCGTTCGTTTGGAAAAACCGAAACTTCGACCGTTTATTGATAAAATGCGCGAAAATCTGGCAAAAATTTTGGAAATCGAAATTGATTGCGTCAGCGTCAAAGCCAAAACCGGCGAAAAACTCGATTCAATCGGCGAAGGAAAAGCAATAAAAGCTGATGCTTGTATTTTGTTATCGAAAATTTAAGTTTAGAAAAAATCAATTATTCCGCAATTTTCATCTAAAAAATATCTTCAAATCCGTGTTAATTTGTGCTAATCTACTGTTCGACAACTTTCTTGAAATTAGACAATTTAACTTAAAATTATGCGACATTCACTTCTGGTAATTTGGGTTACTTTGGCAATTCTTATTGCGAGTAATCAACTGTGTTTTGCCCAAACAAACCCGGCGAGTTCAAATCAATCCAAACAGACTAATGGAAATAAAGCGGAAAAACTAAAAAAGCAGGTTGAGAAAATCGGAGTCGGCGGAAAGATTACGGCAGTCAGACTTGACGGACGAGATTTTTATGGAAAAGTCAGCAATATCGAATCAGACGGCTTTCAGATGGTCGAAGTTGATTCAAAACAGACTATTAGTTTCAAATATGCAGAATTGAAAAAAATCCATAAAGGCGACGGCGAAAGAAATCTTATCACTGGAAAAAGAAATAATCCGCGTCGAGGCTGGCTTTATGCTGCGGCGATCTTCGGAACTTTGGGTGTTCTTTTGGCTGTCGGTTTGTCGGATAAAGATTTTTAATTTTAACTTTTGATTAAAAACAGAAAGCAATTAAAATCAGATAATTTGTTAATATGAAAACCGTGAAAATTCAAAATCTTATCGAAGGTCTTTGCGAAATTCCCGATGCAGAATTTCGATGCGACGATGTTTATCAATTTCTTGCCAAAAATCCTGTAAATGTCGAATCGATCAATAAATACATTCATTGGAGCGATAAATTTTACACGCGAAATTTGATCTACAAAGACGTGCGTTTTGAGATGATGGCGATTTGCTGGGAGCGCGGACAGGTTTCCAAAATTCACAATCATTCTGATCAGATGTGTTGGATGACCGTTCCCATCGGCAAACTTCGCGGACAAAATTTCCGCGCCGTCGAAATTGATGAAGAAAAAGGATTTTGCAAACTCGAAGAAACCGATAATTTCAGCCTTTCCGATTGCCTCGCCGCCAAAGTCGAACTCGAACAACCGATTCATCAAATTCTGAATTTACCCGAACACGACGAACGTGCCGTCAGTCTTCATATTTACTCAAAACCTTTTAACAAATGCCTCACATATTGTCGCGAAACCCACCGATTTGCAGAAGTTTCGCTCTCCTACGCCAGTGTTGACGGAATCTTGTGCGACGGCATAATTCTCTAGAATCTAAATTGTCATAAAAACTTTTCTAAGCTATTGTATTTCAAAACAATAGCGATGAAATTTAACGAAAAAATTTGGTCTGCAATTATCTTTGCGATTTGTCTTGCCTTCATTTTGTTGCGTTTCCGGCATTTGACCGATTCGTGTCTGTGGTTTGACGAAATTTTCAGCATTCACGCCGCTGAAATGGGTTTTTCAAATCTATTTTGGTTTGTCGCGCAAGACTTGATTCATCCACCGCTTTTTTATATTTTTCTTAAAATCTGGATTTCCATCGGCGGCGAAACACTTTTCTGGCTAAGATTTTTTCCCGTTTTGTTGTCAACTATTGCGCTCATTCCTTTTTATTTAGTTTGCCGCCAACTCAAACTTAAAAAACCGACTATTGCACTCGCATTTCTTTTTTTCGCCGTCAACGGAAATCTTATCAAATACGCGCAAGAAGTTCGGATGTATAGTGTTTTGCTGTGCATTTCACTTTTTTCACTTTGGCTTTTTGCGCGGTATTTGAATGTCGGAAAAGGAATTTGGTTTTTAACAATTATCAATATTTTGCTCGTTCATACGCAATATTTCGGCTGGTTTTTGATTTTTGCGGAAGTTTTAGCATTGCTTTATTTGCAAAAAGTAAAAATCGGACAAATGTTGATTATGTTCGGTTTAACGGTTTTAACTTTTATTCCTTGGACGATTACGGTTTGGCAAGCCGCGCGGTTAAATTCAAATGTTTCGCAAAATTTAGCGTGGGCGAGCAAGCCTGATTTACTGACATTGATTCGCTTTCTATTCAATCTGAATGAACCTTTTTATTTTCAATCCAGCAACATTGATCCGCTGACAATCTGGCAAATAACTCTGCCGCTTTTGCTGATAATTATCACGGCGATTTTCTTTTACTTTGCCAAATGGAAAGATCACGACGAAAAGGAAAAGAACGCTTTTTCGTTTTTGATAATTATCATCTTCACGCCGATTTTGGTTGCTTTCATCGCAAGTTGGATATTGCCTTTTTCGATATGGGGAACGCGCCACTTCATTATAATTTTTGCGCCTTACACGATCTTGCTTGCCAAACTTTTCACTAATCTTCAAATAAAAGCACTGAAAATCGGTCTGATTTCAGCAATTTCAATGCTTATCTTCGGTGCATTTTTGCTTCAATCAAATCGTCCGGCACAACCGCCGATTTGGTGTGCTTGGGAAAATCTGGCAGATAATTTATATGAGTCAACACTACACGGCGCGGAAGCGACAAATATCGCGGTCTATACTTTTGAAGATTTAAGCGCGTATCATTTTTGGTTTGCTCTGCGTGATTCAGACAGGGGTTTTCGCATCTACAAAGTCAACGGAATTAAAAATTTAATCGAAGATAAAGCGTATTTTTTACCGCGCGGTTTTGACGGCGTAAAAACAATAAACGCCGATGAAATAAACGATAGAAAATTCTACATCGCATTCCGCGCCGAAGATTTTAATTATCTGAAACCGCCTTTAAATTACTTTATCGAAAAAGGCTATAAGATCGGCGATCCAAAAGTGTTTGAAACAAAGTATGAAAAAGCTTACTTAGTGGAAGTCATAAAGTAAATTATTTCTGTAAATCCCTCAGCAATAAATACTTTCTCAACTAAAAGCATTCTTTCCGAACAATTTTACTGAAATTTCATCGGCACAGTCTTTGCTATGGATTAGTGAGTGCAGTATTTGTGTCTGCATTTGATACAAACAAGTTAAATACGGGAGATTTTTTTATGTCATTAATGAGTTGTCCAGAATGTTTACAAGAAGTTTCGAGAGAAGCAATTGCTTGTCCTAATTGCGGTCATCCGTTTGCGGTTCAGCCAAATCGAGTTGCGCCTGCGCCGAGAGTTATTGTTACCGAACCCAATCCAAGTGAGTTTCCAAAATGGGTGATTATACCTGTTGTCATCGTTGGAGTACTTATTTTGTTTTTTGCGTTTGCGCTTTTTCGAAATAGCGAAGACGATAATGTAACCCGCCGAGTTAATGTAAATCTGGCTTCGGATAAAAAATCGGCAGACGAAACAGATGAAAGAGAAGTAAGAAAAAATCCTCCGCCGAATCAGGTTGAAGTTCCATCGAGTTCGACGACTATAACAAATCCGCCAATAACGACGACGGCTCCGCAGACAGTTCCGCCGCCACCGCAGACCGAAGTTATAAATGTTCCGACAAAAGGCTTGGTCTATGTTGATGCAAAAATTTCAACGGCTAACGGTTCGATTCAATCGGTTAAAAATGAAAAATTTTATCTTTTGGACAAGGATTTGGAAACGATTCTGAGCGATGCCGATCTTGAACCGATTGAGGGACAATCATTATCGAATAGTTTCGGTTTGGCTGTTTTATACCCCTCAAAATACAAAGATTTTCAACGTGATGCACTCAATGCGATCAAGAAACATATTAAATACGATGCAACAACAGACAGCGGCGGCAAGGCATCAATGAAAGATGTAAAACCCGACAGCTACTATCTTTTCGGAATTACAAAAAACCGCAACAGTTTTGCGGTTTGGAGTTCGCCTGTAACGATTATCGAAGGCGAAAATAAATTGAATTTATCTCCTGCAACATTAACTGAAGTTTCGGAATAAATTGATTAAAATCAATTTTAGCCGCTCGAAAAGCACGGGTTTTTTATAATTCGTGCTTTTCATTTTACGAACGATTTCTTCCAAATTGTTCGTGCGATGAAACCCATTCATCAGCAACAACCGCGCTTCCTAGAGAAAGTTCTCCGGCGAGAACCGTTCCCGCGACAATTTCCGCGAATTTTTTCACTTTGTCATTTCCGTAACAATCCATCAATTCCAGACATTCGCGCTGTGTCGGCAAACCCGTTCCGCCGCCGTAAGTGGCAACGATTAACGCGGGAATCGTGATCGAAAAATAATAATCGCCGTTGGAATCAATGTGCGCGTAAGCGAGCGCGGCGGAAGATTCGGCGACATTTGCCACGTCCTGACCGCAAGCGATAAACATTGCCGTGATGCCGTTTGCCGAATGCGAACCGTTGTTGTTCGCGCCCGCCAGAAATCCGCCGAGTTGCGAACGCAGACGTGCGGCGAAAATCTGTTCGACCGAAACGTGCATAATTTCTTTCAGAATTTTCGCGGGAATCGTTGCTTCGGCAATGACTTTTTTGCCGCGTGTGTGAATGCGGTTCATCCACGAAGATTTTTTGTCGGTGGCGATGCTGCCTTCGAGTTGATAATGTTCGATGCCTGCGTAATTCTGCATTATCCAATCGCACGCCGCTTTCGTCGCTTTGCCCGACATATTCTGCCCCGCCGCGTCGCCCGTCGTGTAATTGAAACGCAAATATAGAAATTTCGCGGCAGGGAATTGCTGAATATCTCGAAGTCGTCCGACGCTCGTTGTCGTTTCAGATTGCGCTTTTATTTCCGCAAAATTTTCCTTCACCCAAACGCCGAATTTCTGCGCTTCACGCGCCGATGCGAATACAAAAACCGGCGCACGCTGCATCGCGTCATCAACAACTGTTACCGTCACGCCGCCAGATTCTTTCAACAGTTTCATTCCGCGATTATAGCTTGCGACAAGAGTTCCTTCGGTCGTCGCCAACGGCACGAAAAACTCGCCTTTCGCATATTCGCCATTAATCAAAAGCGGTCCCGCGAGTCCAATCGGAACTTGCGCCGCGCCGATAAAATTTTCAATATTTCCCGGTAAAACTGTTGGATCGAACGAATATTGCCCCACGTGTTCGAGTTCGACGTTCGTCTGCTCTTTCGCAAATTCGCGCCGCGCATCAGCGGCTTCGCGTGTGTAATCGTTTTCTCTATTTCTCGGAATTTTTGCGGTCATAATTAAAAATATAATTCGTTTAGAACAATTGTAGTGGTTGGATTAATTACAACTGTATTTAGTTTCTCAAATTCTCTTGCTGTTTTAGCTTCTTCAAAAATAATTGTATGAACAAATAAAGACGGTGGATTTTTAGTTTTTTTGAAAGACTTTACCCAAAATTCTGTAATTCTGTATAAATAATCTGGGTATTTATGATTTGGACAATAAACAAGTAAAAATGCTTCAGCAGTTTTTGTTTCTCTACATGAAGTTTTTAATTTATCCAATTCTTTTCCTTTTCCAAAAATATCTTCATAATCCCATTCCCATTCAGCAAACAGATAAATTATCGGCTCATCATCGTCAGTTTCAATAACAGCATCTCGCTTACCGTGACTTTCAAATTTACAAAGCAGATTGAACATTTTGCAAGTTTGAGCAATTGCAAAAGCAGTATGATATGTCCAACTACTTCTTGTTGCCCCAATTGTGCCATTTTTAAGTTTGTAATTTGGAGTATCGGCTAAAAAGATTCTGGCAAAAGTGAGTGAAAAAGCAAAATAAATATCTATCTCATAGTGAATTACTTCTACTAAATCTTTTAGTTTGTCTTCAATTAATTTGAATTCTTTGGTTGATTCATCCATAAAGTTTTGGTTTTGTTACTCAGAATTATCTCTCATCCAGTCATTGATTTTCTCCACATCTTTTTTCACCGTGCGCGAGGCGGCGAATAAAACGAACATTAAAGCCGTGCTTAAAACCGGAATAATATACATTGCCGAACGAAGTCCCGCGCCGCGAAAAGGTTCTAAAGTTTTGGCGGTAAATTCCGTGATTCCGGCGGCGATTGCCGCTTGTGTTGTAAAATGATCCGAGATCATTCCGATTATCCAAGGTCCAAGCGACGCGCCGAGCAGATACATCGCCAGAAAATAAACCGCCATCGCCGTGCCGCGCGAAGCGGGTTCGGTGACATCGGCAATCGTCGCGTAAACAATCGAATAATAAAAATACATCAGCGCGACGCTCGTGCCGATCAGAGCGGCAAATGTGACATATTCGCCCGCCGGAACGCCGATTGAAAAAAAGTAAAACGGAATCGAAAGCAAGATCGCAAAGGTCGCAATCAGCAATGCGCCGTCGGGACGTTTGCGCTTTGCCCAATCGCCGACGAATCCGCCGAGCAGAAGTCCGGGTGCGGTCAGCAAACCGTAAATTATCGTGGCTGTATAATTCGCCTGCGCGATGTCGAGATTGTGATGGCGCATCAGATAAGGCGTGATGAAACCACCGAGCGCATACATATTAAAATTGTGAAGTGCGCCGGACAAAATGAGCCAGATCATCGTCGGCGATTTGAGAATTAATTTGATGGTCGAGCCTTCGCGCTTTTTGCCGCCAACATCAATGGTTTCGACCGCGCCGCGCTTCGGCTCTTTAATAAAAAGGACAGCGAGAACACATAAAAGTCCCGGCAGCCCGGCGACGAAAAATGCCGCCCGCCAGCCATATTCTTTAGCAACCGCGCCGCTGACCGCAAAACTCAGAGCAAGTCCGACGGGCAGACCGAGCATAAAAATTGACATCGCTTTGCCGCGTTTTTCCGACGGAAAAAGATCGCCGATCAGCGAACTCGCCGCCGGAGCGCAGGTCGCTTCGCCGACTCCGACTCCGAGCCGCATCGCAAAAATCTGCCAGAAATTTCTTGCAAGTCCTGAAGCCGCCGTCATCAAACTCCAGACAAAAACGCCGACCGCTAGAATCTTTTTGCGGCTATATTTATCCGCCAATTTTCCGAGCGGCAGACCGACAAACGCATACAATAATGTAAAAGCCGTATTTAACGCGCCGAGCGACGAATCGCTCAAACCGAATTCAACGCGAATCGGTTCACCGACCGCGCCGATGATCTGCCGATCAAAAAAGTTCAGCGCGTTGATGACAAATAAAACTGCGAGCGCGTAATATGCGGTTTGTTTTTTACTCATAAATTATTTGGCGGAAGATTTTTTATTTGCCCACGAAACACACAAAAATAAAACAATAAAATTTTTCACTTTTTTTTCGTTTCTTTCGGGTATTTTGTGGGCAAAATTACGCCTTCGCATTTTTAGAATTCTGATTAAAAACCGCTTTCCGTTTCTGCATAAATGCCGTGATGCCTTCGATAAAATCGGCTGAATGAAAACATTTATCTTGATTAACTGCTTCAAATTCGAGCGCGTTGGCGAGCGTATTTTGCAAGTTTTGATTCAGTCCGCCTTTTATTTTTTCAAGCGCAATTGATGGCAATTCTAAAAATCTGTCGGCAATCTTATCAACCGTTGCGTCGAGTTCGGCGAACGGCACGACTTTGTTGACAAAGCCTAATTTTTCGGCTTCGCGGGCGTTGATAATGTCGCCGAGCGCGATCAGTTCAAAGGCTTTTTGATAGCCGACGAGGTGCGGCAGAAAAAAAGTGCTTCCGCCGTCGGGCATTAAGCCGATCTTGACGAAAACCTGTCCGAACAGCGCGTCTTCCGAAGCGATTATCATATCGGCGGCGAGCGCGAAATTACTGCCGATGCCAACCGCGTGACCGTGAACACGCGCAATGATCGGAACATTCAGCGAACGCATCATCAAAATCGTCGGATTAACAACGTCGCGCAAATACGCAGTAACATCGTGCGCGGCAATGTCGCTTTCGCTTCGCACCGATAAATCCGCGCCCGCGCAGAATGAATTAGCCGCGCCCGTTAAAATTATCACGCGCGTTCCGTCATCCGCCGATTCGCGCATCGCGGCAAACAAATCTTCCGTCATTTTAGCGTCAACCGAATTTCGTTTTTCGGGTTGATTAAAAGTGATTCGCTTGATGCCATTTTCAAGAGTTACAATAAGTTTTTCATTATTCATAATTTTTCAGTTTGCGGTTTTCGTCTTTTCGTTTTCAAATAAATCTGCATCAGTTTGTTTAAGGCGCGTCAGAAAATCTTTCCAAAGCGGCGCAAATGCGGGGATTTTAGAAATTTCTTCTTTCGTCTGCCGCGCCGCCGAACGTGAAATCGCAATCGGTTCGCGTCCCAATGTCCTCGCCGCTGAAGCGACCGACAGATTTCGCTGAATCATTCCTTCAAGTAGAATCATTCGCACAAATGCCATCTGAATTGAATCGCCCGTCGTGATCGCGCCGTGATTCGGCAAAATGGCAATCGGTTTTTCTCTGAGCGACATCGCAATCGGCATCACGCGCTCTTCTTCGCTCGCCAAACCTTCGTAATCGTCGTCAATAATCGCTACGTCGTCGGTCAAAATACAGCTTTCCTGATCGTAAATTTCGGGTTCGAGACGAAACGCGCTAAATGTTACGGTCGCCGGCGGATGCGTGTGCGCGACGGCAATCGCCTGCGGGTTTTCGCGGTGAATTATCCCGTGCAGACGAATCGTGTCATTGACATAAAAATCGCCATCCAAAACTTTGCCGGAAAAATCAACGCGCACGATATTTTCCGGTTTCAAAGTCGCAAACGACGGTCCGAAATGATTGACGAGCATCGTGTTTTCATCAATCGCCACGCTCAAATGTCCGGCGTTCGCCACGCTCAAACCTTGACGATAAAGCAGACGCGCCGCACAGCAAATATCGAATTTTATCTGTTCGAGATTGACAGAATTTTCACTCATAAAAGTTTCTCCGTTTTACAAATTGTTAAGAAATTCGGCAGAATAAATTTTAGTATAACCAAATTAATTCGAGTTGCCATTTTGCAGAAGAATTAATTTGCCCACGAAAAACACGAAAGTAACTAAAAAAGAATACATTTAAATTGTTTTATTTTCGTTCTTTTCGTTTATTTCGTGGGCAAAAAATAAAAATTATGTCATTTACAGAAAACAACGGGACGAAAATCTTCTGGACGGAACAAGGCGCGGGCGAGCCGTTTTTGCTGATCGCGGGACTCGGTGCACCAAATAGAGCGTGGCGGCGAATCACTCCGTTATTGGCGGAAAAATACCGCGTGATAACTTTCGACAATCGCGGCACGGGCGAAACTGAATTTCCCGCCGCCGAACCTTTCACAATTCCACAAATGGCATCCGACGCGAAAGCGGTTTTGGACGCGGCGAATGTCGAATCGGCGCACATTCTCGGAATGTCTATGGGCGGAATGATCGCGCAGGAATTCGCACTTGAATTTCCCGAAATGACGCGCTCGCTGACGCTTACCGTTACTGCCTGCGGCGGAAAACATTCCGTCCCTGCCGAATCCGAAGTTTATTTCACCTTGCAAGGCGGCGGTTTATCCACGCCGGAAGAAGCATTTTGGGCGATGTCGAAATTTATTTACGATAAAAATACGCCGCGCGAAATGCTCGAAGAAGATATAGATTCGCGCCAAGGACAATTTACAAAACCTGAAAATTTTATGCGCCAAATGCACGCGATCATCAGTTGGCAAGGCAGTTTCGACCGACTTAAACAAATCACCGCGCCGACGCTCGTTCTGCACGGAAAAAACGATCAACTCATTCCCTGTGCCAACGCGAAAATTTTGGCTAACGAGATTCCAAATGCAGAACTCGTCGAACTCGAAAATTCGAGCCATATTTTCACGACCGATCAAACTGAAAAATCAATCGAAGTGATTTTTCAGTTTTTGAGCGAAACTAAATTTCAAAATAAAGCCCATAATGATTGGCGCATTTCGGATTAAAATTGCTTCGACAATTCGGGCAAATCGAATCACATCCGAGATATTCCGCAATCGTCAATTGATGTCCGCAAACGCCGCACAGAATCGCGCGTGTTTCGTGTTCCGCCAAACTCCAAATCTGCGCCGGATGAGCAACACATTCGGCGTGGCATTCGTAACACGGAAACCATTCGCCGCAGCATTTAAACTTAATGGCGATCACATCAATATCGTTATGATAATGCGAACATCTAGTCTGCGCGTCAACGCCGATGCCGTGAACTTCTTCGCCGTGAATTAAATTCATATTAAGATTGCTAAAACTCTAATCATAATTTTAAAAATGTTCAAATAAAAAGATCTGCTGAGCCGAGTTTGGAACATATTAAATTATCGAACCAATATCTGAAATAGAAATTTATTCAATAAAATACAACCAAATTAAATCAGTAAGTCTTAATTTATTTTGATAATAGCACGACTACCGTGTTATTATGAAGATTGATGATACTTTCGTATGCTAATCAGGCGACTGAAGACATTTATAACGGTAAAAACACTGCTGAGGCACGAAGGCTTTTGCCGCGAAACTTATGGGATGCCGCGTTTCGCAAATTAGACCAAATAGATGTTTCCATTTCGCTCGATGATTTGCGCGTTCCGCCGGGAAATCGTTTAGAAGCGTTAAAAGCTAATCGAAGCGGACAACACAGTATCGGAATCAACGACCAATATCGCGTTTGTTTTATCTGGAATGAAGCGAATGCGGACGAAGTTGAAATTGTTGATTACCACTAACCATTAAAGGAAGAAAAAATGAGAACACCGACCGACCGACAACCGACGCATCCGGGCGAAATGCTCCGCGAAGAATTTTTGATTCCGATGAATCTGACGCAAAAAGACCTCGCCGATGCCATTTGTGTTCCGTATCAAAGAATCAACGAAATAGTTTCCGGCAAACGCGGCGTTACGCCTTCGACCGCGCTGCGTCTAGCCAAATTTTTCGGAATGAGCGCGGATTTTTGGCTGAGTTTACAAGTCAAATTCGACCTGTTTGCCGCCCAGAAAAAGGAAGAAGCAATTTTGAATAATATTCGGCGGCAGGAATCAGTGACAACATAGATTATTCGAGCCATATTTTCACAACCGATCAAACGGAAAAATCAGCCGAGGCGATTTTGGAGCATAGATATTTACTTAACCTGCTCATCGGTTTTTATGATGAAAATATCGTAACTCTCAAATTCATCGTGTTCAAAATATTCTTCATCTGACATTTCTTCATTGTAGTTGTGGTCGTATGAAAACATGTCTTTCCCAATTGAATTTGAACAGACAGATATTTTATAAACACCTTTCTGTAAATTGATTTTCAAATCGTCAGTTTCATTATTGGCGGGCGCAGAAATGATTAAAACACCTGATTCTAAAAGTAAATTTCGCTCATAAATTCTTTCATAAATCTCAGATGGAGTTTGCTCTAAAAATACACGCAATCTGTGATCGTTTAAATCTGATACAGTTGACACATAAATTACTTTTTCCGTGGATAAATAACCGAATTTTTCTCTTTCCGCTTCAATCCAATCCAATCGAGGATTTAAAAAATCATCAAAATCTGAATCATAAATATAGAATTGATAATGAGATGCAAAAATTCTTTTAGTTAGCATAAAACTTAAACTTCCGTATCAAAAACTATCCCGAAATAATCGGCGATTTCACTCGATAATTGTTCACGTTTTCTTTCTTCGATTCCAGCCAATTCTTTGGCTAAAGTTTTCTTAAATTCAATCTGCATTTGCCGAGCGATTTGGATGCGTTGGGCTTGCGGCGAGCCTGCACCGTGCATTGATTCGGTGAGATAGCCGACGGCGTTTCTGCCTAATGTCATATTTTCGATCAGGCGCAAAATCCGCATCCGATTTTCGGTCGAAACGTCGGCGCGTCCCTTGAGATATTTTTCCAGCAGATGCCCGACTTCTTCGCTGCGAAAATCTTTTTCCGACGGCAAAGTTACGACCAAACCGCCCGCCAAATCCTGCGCGAGCCGACCGATCTCGTAGGGCATTTTTGTAACGTGATGTTTGCAGACGTTGGCGATCATATCGTCATTTAAATACGCGCCGCTTTTCGTCGGTTTCGATTGATAGCTTGAAGCGATTCCGGTCGCGTAGATGGTTTCGTTGAGGTGCGTCATTTCGACGAGTTTGTCTTTGATGTGCGAAACTTTTTCCACGCCGTTGTATTCGGCGATCTGCGCCGCCGCTCCGATCAAAACGTCGCCGACACCGCTTTTGCAGACGTAGCTGCGGCGATGATAACAAGTGAATCTTTCAACCAGCATTGACGCGAAATCGTATTCGCCGTCCATAAAAATCAGCGCATTCGGGATGAAAACATTGTCGAGAATAATCATCGCTTCCTGTCCGCCGTAACGGTTATTTCCCGTGTCAATCGTGCCGCCTTCCATCGCGCGCGTGTCGCACGATTGGCGACCGTAAATGTAGGTGATGCCTTCCGCTTCGACCGGAATCGCGCCGACGATTGCATAATCCTTGTCGTTTTCCGTCAAACGCATCGTCGGCATCACGATCAACCAATGAGAATTTAAACAGCCGGTTTGATGAGCCTTCGCGCCGGAAATGTAAACGCCTTCATCGGTTCGATTCACGATGTGAACAAACAAATCGGGATCGGCTTGTTCGTGCGGTGCAAGACTTCGGTCGCCTTTGACATCCGTCATCGCGCCGCCGATGACGAGATTTTTTGTCTGCACTTCGACGATGAATTCTTTCAAACGCTCGTGATAATTTGTTTCGTGATTTTCATCAATCTCAAACGTCGTCGAGTATAACGAATTGAGCGCGTCCATCCCGACGCAGCGTTGAAAACAAGTTCCGGTTAATTGTCCGAGCCGTCTTTGCATTTTATTCTGCAAAACAACTTCATCGCGGCTCATCACGATATTCAAAAAACGATTGACTTTTTCGCCAGTCAGATGCGAAGTCGCGCTCGCCAGTTCCGGCTCGCGCTCTGCCAAATCGTAAGTTTCGGCAACGGCATTAATGCTTGGTCGAATCATCGGATGCTCGACAATATCCGTGACAAGTTCGCCGAAAAGATAGACTTTTAGGTTACGATTTCGCAAAGAATTTATGTAATCTTCGCTCGTCTTGATCGGGTTTTGTTCTACTTTTTTTACTGCTGTGTCTGACATAAATTATTTACCGGAATAAGATTGGTTTTTATTGGAATCTGGAAATCTTTTTTAGTTTATCTTTTTGAAAAAACTTCGCAAAATATCTTGACAATTAACAAAAATTTAACTAAATTGAATTCTACCGAACGGTAAGTAAAAATACCACAATCAAATAATCGAAACAAACTAACCTCCAACTGATTTTGATTTGAATAAAGTAAAAATAATTTTCGAGAAAGGTTTTTATAAATTGGTTCAAATACAAGTATTTTGTAAATTTGATGGCGCGAAACGGGACACAAAAAAATCAGGACAGAGCGCAGGAAATTTGCTTGACGGCGGCACAGATTTTTTTTTCAAAAGGTTATAATTCGACTTCCTTAAATGATATTGCCAACGAATTAAATATCACGAAAGCCGGACTTTATTATTATGTCGAAAGCAAGCAGGATTTGCTTTATCGCATAATAAATATGGGGCTTGATAATGTTCAAAACGAAGTTTTAGATCCGGCGCGGGAAATTGTTGATGCGGAAGAGCGCCTGAGATTTATTATTTCAAATCACGCCCGACTTTCAGCAGGTGGAAATCACGCGGTGATTATTATTTCTCACGAAGACAACGAATTGAGTTTCCAGCAGCGCGAAGAAACTCTGAAACGCCGGCGGGAATATTTTGATTTTATTCGGGATACTTTAGTCGAATTGAAAGATCAGGGAAAGATTGAAGATGTTGATTTAACAACTGCTACTTTTACGATTCTCGGAATGATTATCTGGCTATCGCGGTGGTTCAGTCCTAAAGGGAAGATGACAGTCGAAAAGGTTTGCGAAGATATTTGCGAGATGGCAATGCGCGGAATTTTAATGAAACAGGACTTATAAAAAGTATTTTGTTGGAACACGAAACAAACTTTGAAATTAACGTATCATAAAAGTAAAAGTAAATCTTAAATTTTAGTTCCCGCAAATTGTCGAAGTTTGAAAAGGTAGTATTCTGGAAAAAGTTTGAAAAGATTAATAAATTAAAAAGATAAAATTCAGGCAAAGGAGATTAGTTTATGAAAAAGTTTTTGGCGTATTTTCTGTTATGTTTATGTTTGATTTTGATAAATATAACTTCAATTTTCGCGCAAGCGACGGCGACGGCGGATTTGCGCGGTAGGGTTCTCGACCCGAACGGTGCGGTAATTCCGGGTGCAACTATTACGGTAACGAATAATGCAAAAGGCACAACACGCAGCGTAACCGCAGACAGCGACGGCAATTATGTTATTTTATCGCTTCAACCAAGCACTTATACGGTTAAGGTCGAAGCATCCGGTTTTGCCCCTAAGACTATTAACAACGTCATGCTTGAAGTCGGACAGCAAGCGGCTCTCGATGTAAATTTAGCATTGGGCGAAATCGGTGCGGTTGTTGATGTTTTGGCGGGTGAACAGCAGATTGTTGATACGGAAAGAACTCAGCAATCGAGTGTTATCAGCGCAAAACAGTTAAATAATTTGCCGATCAACCGCCGCAATTTTTTAGATTTTGCTCTGCTCACGCCGGGAGTTTCCGATGCCGATAATGTTAATGATTCGACCGATTTCCGTGTGGCGCAAACGCCGCAATCGGGTTTGAGTTTCGGCGGCAACAACGGACGCGGAAATTCGATCAATGTTGACGGTTCGACGACGGACACGCCTTCGGGCGGAGCGCGAACCGTGCTGAGTCAGGAAGGCGTTCAGGAATTTCAGGTTGATCGCAACAGTTACAGTGCCGAATTCGGCGGCGCGTCCGGCGGTGTTGTCAATATCGTTTCAAAAACCGGCGGCAATGCCTATCACGGCAGCGCATTCGGTTATTTCCGCGATAAAACATTCGATGCTCGAAATACTTTTGATAATAATCCAAATGGACAATCACCTTTTAACCGCCAACAATTTGGCGGTTCGTTCGGCGGAAAAATCATTGAAAATAAAACATTCTTTTTCATTTCGGCGGAAGGCTTAAATCAAAATCAGACATCTTTCGTTACGCTTAACGATTCTTTAGTCAACGGTTTGCGAATTGCTCCGGCAAATGCTGCCAGTGACCAAAATTTCTTTTTAAATTAT
The DNA here is from genome assembly GCA_038251885.1 of Pyrinomonadales bacterium. Taxonomy (GTDB): domain Bacteria; phylum Acidobacteriota; class Blastocatellia; order Pyrinomonadales; family Pyrinomonadaceae; genus JAHCHG01. Next base: position 15,721 of record JBBSAX010000025.1, read on the forward strand.
TTGGCGGGAAGAGCAACTTTTGCACCTTTAGCCGCCGGAATTCGCGGTGCTTTAACTGTTCCTTCGGCGCGAACATCCAGTCTTTACGGTGCAACCAACGGTCAATTTCCGGCAAAAGACACCAGTGCTTTGATAACGGGTCGCGTTGACCATACGTTTAGCAGTTCGGATTCCGGTTTTGTTCGTCTGAATTACGCGAATATTCAGAATGAAAATCAGGCAACCGGAGCATTAAACGCTGTTTCTCGCGGACGCGCCGTTGATTCGCCGAGCGGCGGAATTCTTTTGTCGGAAAATCATATTTTCAACAACACGACAATCAACGAACTTCGCGCTCAGTTTTCTTATTACAGATTGACTGTTACGCCGAATGATCCGAACGGACCGGAAATAAACATTCTCGGCTTCGGAAATTTCGGGCGCGACATTTTCTTGCCATCGGACAGCATTACGAGATCGTTTGACCTTTCCGACACGCTTTCATTGGTTCGGGGTTCACACACGGTTAAAGTCGGCGCGGTTTTTCAATATAATTTTGTCGGCACAAATTCCGAAACTTTTCTTCCGGGAACCTTCAGATTTGGTTCTTTGCCGTTCGCCACTTTGTTTTCGGCAGCGCAGAGGTCGGCAATCGGGGCGCAGATAAACGCCGATGCCCAAGCCGGAGTTATTACACCGGCACAAGCCGCACTTTTGGGCAGCACGTTGAGCAATACGACTTCCAGCACGATTAATCCGCTACAGTCTTATAATGTGAATCTTCCGCAGGTTTATCAACAAGGTTTCGGACTTCCATATTATTCCAGCGGCAGCGAAAAGTTTTCTGTTTTCGGACAAGATACTTGGAAAGTTCGCCCGAATGTCACTTTAAGTTACGGTCTGCGGTATTTTATTCAAAACGAAGCCGATCCGGTGCCGCTCGATAAAAACAATTTTCAGCCGCGTGTCGGTGTTTCGTGGGACATTTTCGGCAACGCAAAAACAGTTCTGCGTGCCGGAGCCGGAATTTTTACCGGACAGATTGACAATCAAATTACCAACGTCACAAACACTCTGGCTTCGGGAACAGAACCGAAAAATATCAACATCGTTGTTTCGGCGATTACGCTTCCCGGAACATATAGTGCGGCAGTGATATATCAGACCTTGCTTGCACAATGTGTGATCGTAAATGCTCCGATTCCTCAATGCTCAAACGGTGGTCGCCAGATCGTCGCTTCCGATTTAACTCAGTTCGGTTTGAACACCGCGCCCGGCAGACCGCTCGAAGCGCGTATTCGCATCGGACAAAATTATCAAAGTCCCGAAACATATCAGATCAGCGGCGCGATTCAGCAGGATTTAGGCGCAGGATTCGGTATCGAAGCCAGTTATCTGTTTACTCGCGGCATTCATCTGATTCGCCCGGTAGATGTTAGAAGTTATTCAGTCATCGGAAGAGGCGCATTCACCGGACAACCGACGGTTAATGCCACACAACTTGGGTGTTTTTCAGTTCCGGGCGCACCGGCAACAGGCTTTAACTGTTCGACAACCGGCGGCGCATTAAACGGCAACTTTCTGCCGCGATTTGCGCTCGATGCCGAATATCAATCGGTTGCCAATACCTTTTATCACGCCGGAACTTTACAGGTAACCAAGCGTTTATCGCGTAATTACAGCGTTAATGCCAACTATACGTTTTCTAAAACGATTGACGAAGCGACGGATTTTAACACCGATTATCTGGCACAAAATCCTTTAGATGTACGCGCCGACCGTTCGCTTTCATCTTTTGACCAACGCCATCGCGTTGTATTAAGCGCGGTTATTCTCAGTCCATTTAAAAATGCGTTTCTTAAAGATTTCGTCTTTTCGCCGATTTTTACAGCCGGCAGCGGACGACCGTTCAATTTATTGATCGGCACGGACACAAACAATGACAGTCGTTTATTTAACGACCGACCTGCCGCTTTTGGTAGAAATACCGGAAAAGGCGAGCCGATTTATAGTTTTGATATGCGTCTTGGAAGAAGATTTTTTGTTAAAGAACAAAGATTCCTCGAACTGACATTTGAAGCCTTCAATCTATTCAATCGGGTAAATTACAACGGCATCAACAATGTTGTCGGAACGGTTTGTGTCAACAATTTTGCTACAAATCCAAACTGCGCCGGTGCAAGTACTGTTATCTCGTCAAATCCGAGTGGCATTCGGGGCGTTTCGCCGACATCCCCGCTCGGATTCACTTCGGCGGCTCCATCCCGTCAATTGCAATTCGGAATTCGTTACAATTTCTAATTTCTAATTTCTAGTTGTTGATAAATCTAAAAGTGCGTCAAATTAATTTGACGCACTTTTAGATTATTAAATTATTGTTGAATTACCCTAGGTCAGAACCGTCTGCGGTAGCGGATGGTTGAAGATTAAGAAAAGATAGCAGTTTTCTGAAATACAAAGTTAAACCGCCCGCTACCGCAGACGGTTCTGACATTTTTCTAAAAGTTTTTCCAGAAAAGGTTCGTAAATTTCTTTTCCGCGCAGATTATCTTTCCAGCGTTCTGGAATTCCTTCAATTCCAAACTTCAATCCGGCGATTCCACCCGCGATGCAAGCCGTCGTGTCGGTATCATTTCCCAATGAGATTGCGGCTTTAACCGTTTCTTCAAAATTCGGTCTGTTACAAGCCCATTTTGCTGAAAAGAGCGAATCGAGAACATAACCGCTGCCTTGAACTTCATACAAATCGTCAGGTTTAATATGATCTTCCAGTTCATTTCGTTCGGCGGAATTTGCAGGAAAAATCTCTTGAAGATTTGAAACCGCGCTTTCCCAAGCATTTTCAGAATCTTGTAAAATTTGTCGCGCCCAAAGGCAATATAGAGCGCAACAAAGTTTTGAACGAAGATGTCCGTGTGTAACGGCAGATTGATCGAAGGCAATTTGCACCAATTCTTCGTTAGTTCCCTGATGCCACAGCGCGAGGGGAAGAACCCTCATCAATGAACCGTTTCCGTTATTTCTTTCTTCCTTCAATCCGGCTTCGAGCGGCGGAATTCCTTTTCGCAGATTTAAAATCGCGCGTTGAGTTTGGATTCCGACATCAAACATTTCGTCAACTGCCAAATAATCTTCACGAAACCACGCGACGAGTTTTTCGGCAAAATCATCAATATCAAATTTGTTACATTCGAGCAGTGAAGCCAGCAAACAAAGAGCTTGTGCGCCGTCGTCCGACCAAGTTCCGGTTGGAACTCCGGCGTGTGCGCGTCGAAAATTATCGGGTGGTTCAAATTCAATTTCATCAAACGGCGGGATAGATTGTCGCTCGTGAAATTCATAAGGAACGCCGAGCGCGTCGCCGACAAGCAAACCGACGATTCCGCCTTTTATTCTTTCCAATATGTTTATATTCATTCAGAATCTTTTAATTTTTCTAAAGCAATTTCTACCGAAGTTTTAGGTTCACCACGCATTTTTCTTTCAAATTCTTCTCTGAAATCTTCCAGTAAAGGTAAATCATTCAAATCTTTTCTTCTGCCCGAAGCCTTTTTACTGGCAATAATATCGCGGATATTTGCCACCGGAAATTGGTCAACTAGAATTCTTCTCTTTTTGGCTTCCGCATAATTTTCGATGCCGTCCGGCGCAAAAACCAAATCTAAATCAAAAGGACCTGAATTGAGTTGAACAAAATCAACTCCTTTAAGTATTTTCTCTGCTATTTCCTCAGTTATTTCAAATTCGAGTTCACGTAGAGCGGTTATTAATCTGACACTATTTTCAACGCTTTTTTCAGGAAAAATATCAACATCTTGAGTTGCCGCCGGATAGCCGAGAATAATCGCACCGCTTTTACCGATAAACAGATATTCGACCTGATGTTTGGCAAAAACTTCGGCGACATCTTGAGCCTGTTGAAGTTGAAAATATGCACGATTAGGCTGATTCATCTTTCTCTTTTTTTACGATTTTATAGCCGAGATATTCAGGTAAATTTTTGTCTGCCCATTCCCGATATTCCCGCATAGTTTCAAAAACTCGAACGGGTTCGTCATCCAAAACAGGTTTATATTGGCGAAAAAAACCATATTTGAATCTATGTTCCAAACTTCGTTCTAGTTGGCGGCGGCATTGTTCTTTGAAATCATCCATAGTTATTTTCTTTTCCATCTCACAGCGTCTTTTGAAGTTTTGGTAAAGCTATTTTTCTCCAAACAAAGTATGGATTAATACATTATTCAATTCCTAATATCTTTTCCAATTGCTCAATATCTTTGGTTGATGAGTAGTAAATATCTAGCTTTGCCAATTCCTCAATAAATTTTGAAGGTAATTCTCCAAAGACGGCAAGCCAAATAATTGTTTTTGTAAATTCATTTGTTTCAGCATTTTCCTTGTATTTTTTCATCTGTTCTAAAATGCGTTTTGATGCGCCGTGGGGATTAGTAATTAATTTTACTTCAACCAACCAAGTTTCATCTTTACTAATACCCATTGAATCAATTCTCAAGTTGCTTCCACTAAAAACTTCATCAAATGTAGGCAAAAAAACTTCGCTACTTTTGCCAAATAATTCCCCAGAAATTTTTTGCCCGGAGAAGTGCCGTAACAAGTTATTAATTCGTTTCTCGGTAACTTCAATTTCTTTGAGTTTTTTCCATCTTGCACCTTCTTTTGTGTCTTCAATAATGATGCCATCTGAAATTAGAAAGTCCCGAATATCATCAGACTCGGCAAAATTTCTGTTATGTCTGGCTAGCTGACGTTCTTTAATGAGTTTTTTGATTTCCGCGTCGAGAATTTCTTCTTTGGTTTCACCGAAAATTCCGAGAACGGAATCGAATTTATCCAAAATATGCAAAATTTCGCTACGGTCTTCAGTCAAAACGGTTGAATGTGCAAGTGCCGTATTAACTTCGCGGACGAGATTATGAAGCGCGGCGAGGGCGACGGAAGTGTTTAAGTTGTCGTCCATCGCATTTTCAAAATCTCTGAGAAAACCGCGAGTTTTTTCCTGTAATTCTGGATTAATTCCGTCTTGAAGATGCGCTTCCTGCAAGCGTTTTTTGAAATCCTGCAAGCGTTTGATGGTATTTTCCGCGCCTTGCAAATTTTCAAACGTAAAATTTAATTGTTTATCGAACGGAACGGAAATCAGCAAATATCGAATCGCGGACGGCGAAAAACCTCTGCCGATAATGTCGCGCAGAGTAAAATCATTGCCGAGAGATTTCGCCATTTTCTCGTTATCAATTTTCAAAAACTCTCCGTGCAGCCAGTATTTTGCAAAAAGTTTTCCCGTCGCGCCTTCCGATTGCGCGATTTCGTTTTCGTGATGCGGAAATTGCAGATCAATTCCACCGGCGTGAATGTCAAAGGTTTCGCCCAAATATTTCATAGACATCGCGGAACATTCGATGTGCCAACCCGGACGACCGCGACCGAATGGTGCGTCCCAACCCGTTTTTTCTTCGTCGTCAACCAATTTCCAGAGCGCAAAATCCCGCGCATCTTCCTTTTCGTATTTGTCGGTGTCAATCCGCTCCGAACCGCCGACTATATTGCCTTCAAATTTCATTTTTGAAAGTTTGCCATAATCGGGAAACGCCGAGATTCTGTAATAAATCGAACCGTCCGATTCGTAAGCGTGGTCGTTTTCCAAAAGCGTCGAAATTATCTCGATCATTTCCGCAATATGTTCTGTTGCACGAGGTTGAACGTCCGGCGATTCATTGCCGAGCGTCGCCATATCTTCATTAAAAGCAACAATAAACGGTGCGGTCATCTCATCAATCGTAATTCCTTGATTTGCCGCTTCGTTGATGATCCGATCATCAACATCGGTCAAATTCATCACGTAAGTTACGTCGTAACCTTTGAATTTCAGATAACGCTGCAAAATATCGCCAAATGTAAATGTCCGAAAATTCCCGATATGCGCGAAATTCCAAACCGTCGGACCGCAGATATAAAGTTTGACTTTGTTATCTTCCAACGGATGAAATTCTTCGATTTTGTTTGATAAAGTATTATGAAATTTAAGCATAAAATAGTTTTTCCCGAAAAAAGTAAATGATACAACAAAATGCAGAACAATTGGATTTTCAAAATGAAAAACCAAAATTAACAGACAAATTTTAAGTTAAATTAATTACAACAGGATTCTTTCGGCGCGATGCCGAGTTCGTTGAGAAGATTTTTGGTTGGCTTGGAAAGCATAAAAAGTTTATAACATAACTTTTTGAAAATTGCACTAAAAAATAAAATGGTAGAGAATAACTGTTCGTTGTTTTACAATTTTGTCGCAATATCGTTTCGGCGAAAATCTTGAAGCACAAGCCGCTTTTTCAGCATTATAATAAAAGATAGTTTTTTCGCTAAACGCCTTTGAATAAATGACATTTCCCGTTTCATCAATAACAATTTCTACTGTAACTGTTCCAAATATTCCATATTTTTCCGCGATTTCGGGATAAAGCGGTTTTACTAAATTTCTCGGACATCCGTTATTCGTCCATTCGCAACCGCCGGCAATTATTACCGGAGGATTTCCGGTTTTTTCTAAAGATTCCTTTCGCCATTTTGCTTCGCATTCATTAATAAATTTAGTTTCTTTTTCTAATTGTTCAAAATATTCACGAACTTTCGGTTTTGCATCTTTTGAACAAGCAAATTTTTCCGCATCTTCAAATTGTTGTGATAATGCCGGAAACGCAAAAAATAAAATTACAAAAAATATCTTCATAAATCTTTAGACAAATAAATTTTGAAAAAGTTCCCGAAATTTATTGATTTTGCTGTGCCGCTTCAATCAGCCAGACATCGGCGTTGACTTGTAAATAGCGGAAGAAAATCATTCGATTATCGGCTGAAATTGCGGCGTGCTGGAGTTCATAAGCCGAAGTTTTATAAAGTTCGGTAATTTTTTTCGTAGCTGAATCGCACAAAAAAATCGCGTTTCGGTCGGTGAAAATAAAATGACGATTATCTTTGAGCCAGAAAGGAACTGAGCCGTTATCGGTCATTTTTTCATATTTCGATGTTTCAAAATTGAAAACGCCGATGCCGTTTTCGTCGCCGTCGGGTTCAAAATAAATATACAAAAGTTTCTTGCCGTCGGGCGACCAATCGCGGACGGAGAAAGATGTTTTTTCCGGAAACGGCGGCAAAGTTTGCGGCGTTTGTTCCGACCATTTTTTTGTTAAATCAAGGATAAAAGATGATTGTTTCAATTCACCAATTTCCGTAAAAACGAGCCGCAAACCGTCCGGTGAGAAAACGGGAGCGGTTGCACTTGTTTTGTCTGTGAAAGTAATCTGCTGAAGATTTGTGCCGTCCGAATTTATCGTCCAGATTTGATATTTTCCGCTTCGGTCGGTAGAAAAAGCGATTTGTTTGCTGTCGGGCGACCATCGCGGAATTCTTTCACGAAATTTATCATTCATCAAATTGCGCCAATTTTCGCCGTTTTTATCAAAAATTACTAAATCTTCCTGAGTTCTTGTCGGATTACGTGCGATAAATTGTTCGCCGTTCGGAGAAAGTTGCGGGTTGCCGAGTTCTCTGTCGCCGCGCGTAATCCAATTGACTTCGCCCGAAGTTTTCAAAGTTTTCGGATCAAAAGCAATTGATTGAATATTCGATTGACTTTCATAACGAACGTAGGCGAGAGTTTTTCCATCGCGTGAAAATGTGATGTGGCGGCAGTATTTTGAAGGTGTCGGCACGGATTCCGGTTCGCCGAGCTGTGCCCCGGATTTTTCATCAATCGCCACGCGCCACAGATTCATACTTCCGCTTCTGTCCGACGCAAAATAGAGATATTTTCCGTCCGGCGACCAAACCGGATTCCAATCTGATGCGGCATCAGAAGCAATTACGATGGGTTCGCCGCCCGTCGCCGGAACTGTCGCAATTTCTGGGAGTTTTCCGTCTGCGACAAACCAAAAAGCGATTCGATCACCGTTCGGCGACCAACTCGGCATAATTGCGTCGCCTTTTGTTTCGAGTTTTTCCTTTTTCCCATCGGCAACGTCAATTATCCAGAGCAAACTATTCGGAACTGAATGAACCGTATGAATTGCGGCGGCTTTGTCGCTGACGACGATTTTTTTTGCGTCGGGCGACCACGACGGGTGAAATCCGAAATCGGAAACCGGACGCGCGTTTTCGCCCGTTTCTTCCATTATGTAAATACCGTTCGGTTTGCGGTCGGAACGAAAAGCAATAAGTTTCCCATCGGGCGAAAACACCGGCATCGTGTCGCTTTCTTTTGAATTCGGTGTCAGATTCGTCAGATTTTTTCCGCCGACTCTTTGCAGGAAAATGTTGCGGTCATCGTTGGTATCGCTGGCAAAAATAATATTCTTGCCGTCCGGCGAAAGGCTCGGATAACCTTCGATCCAAGAAGAATCGGTGATTTGAGAATGTTTGGCATTTACCCATTCGACGGCTTCTTTTCTGGAAGAATTTTCGGATTTAATAACAAAAAACCATATTCCAAAACTGATTATCAATAAAAATAAACCGCCTAAAATATATGGAATATAACTTTTTTTATTTTTGGAAAATTCGATTCGTCTTACACCGGATTGTGAACTCCACGACGGCGAAGAATCAATTTCGCGTTTGATGCGTTTCAGATCGGCGCGGAAATCCGACGCGGTTTGATAACTTAAATCCGCGTCTTTTTCTAACGCTTTGACCAAAATGTGATCGAGTTCGGCGGGGATTTCTGCGTTGAAACTGCTCACAAACGGCGGTTCTTCCGACAAAACTGCTTGAATTGTTGATTGTCGGCTTTCCTTTTTAAATGGATTTTTGCCCGCAATCATTTCATATAAAACAATTCCGATACTCCACAAATCGGTGCGATGATCTATAAAATCGCCGCTCGCCTGTTCTGGCGACATATACGCAGGTGTGCCGATAATCGCGCCTTTCATCGTGCCGTCGAAAGTTCCGTTTTTGATTTGTTCGCTTTCGGCAAGTTTTGCCAATCCGAAATCGAGAATTTTTACATAACCGTCCGGGCGCACCATTATATTTTCCGGTTTGATGTCGCGGTGAATTATTCCCGCGTTATGTGCGGCGGAAAGCGCGTCGGTCGCTTGCAGAATTAACGAAAGAATTTCCTTTAACGCAGGTTTTTCGCCGATAATTTCGCGCACCGTTTTGCCTTCGACAAATTCGGTAGCAATATAATTTACGCCTTCGACATCGCCGAAATCGTAAATCGTCACAATATTCGGATGATTTAAAAATGCGATTGCCTGCGCTTCGATTTCAAAACGCTTGACTCGTTCGTTATCGGCAAGAAATTCCTTCGGCAAGATTTTCAGCGCAACTTTGCGGTTTAATTTTTGGTCGTGGGCGAGATAAACTTCGCCCATTCCGCCTGCGCCGAGGATTTTTTCGATTTTATAATTTCCGAGAGTTTTATTGTAAAGAGAGTTTTGATAAATGGTCGTTTCATCAACGGCAATCGCTTTTGCCATCAGATTCATCGCCGAATTCTGCATAAAATTGTCGGATTGTTTTTGAGCATCGAGCAGATTCAAAACTTGATTTTTCAAATCTTCGTCGCCGCCGCTTTTTTCGGAAACAAACGAAATACGTGCGGCTTCGGGAATCTCCAAAGCCGCATCAACAAGTTCATCAATCTGTTTCCATCTTTCGCTATCCATTATTTGCAGGTTTTATCATTTCATTTTGACAATTCCAGATAAAGCCACGCTTTCGCTTTTTGCCATTCGCGCATTACGGTTATTGGTGCGACTTTGATAACTTCGGCGATTTCTTCAACGCTCAAGCCGCCGAAAAATTTCAATTCGACTATTTTTGCTTTTCGCTCATCGAATTGCGTAAGTTCATTTAAGGCTTCATCAAGCAAAACTAAATCCGCATCTTTTTCGGTTGAAACGATGAATGCTTCTTCTAATGAAACTTGATTGACGACTGCGCCTTCGACCTTCGGACGTTTTCGCGCAAAATCAACCAGAATTCTTCGCATTAATTGCGCTGAAACACCAAAAAAATGTGCGCGATTTTCCCATTTTGCGTTTTCCCAATCAATCAGTCGCAGATACGCTTCATTGACCAAAGCGGTCGTTTGCAAAGTGTGATTGCCGCGTTCGCGGTTCATATATCTTTTGGCGATGCGGTAAAGTTCCGCGTAAATAACAGGCGTAAGTTTTTCGAGGGCTTCACGGTCTCCGCCGCTCCATTTTTGAAGTAAATCCGTTATTTCCTGTGTATTTGACGCGGACATTTTTTCTGTTGAAAGCCTTGTTTTTACTTAATTTAACACTAATTCAAAAAAAAACGAAAATTTTTTTCAAACTGATGATAGTTTTTCCGAATTTCAAACGCATTTATAAATGAGAAGCGAAAAATGATTCAAATTTAATTATAAGAAAGGATTTAAGGAGATTAAAAAAATGTCATCAAAATACTTAGCAGTTCCGGCAGAAGGACAGGTAGATAATACGTCGTGTTGGGCGGCGTGTTTAAAATGGTGGTTAAAAGCAGTTAGATCAATTGATAAAGCGCAAAGCTCAATTATAGATGATTATAATTATTTGACCGACGAATATTATGCAATGGGCGAAGATGCAATGCAATGGATAATTCTCGATAACAATATGTTTTGCGACACTTACGACCACGCCAAAAGTGTGACGGCGGATGTTATCAAACAAAATTTAGCAAACGGTCCGATTTATATAGCTTATAGAGAAACAAAATCAAGGAAAAATCACGTAAATGTAATTTACGACATCGAAGGTTCAGGTAAACATGCCAGAGTCAGAGTAATGGAACCACAAGTTAGTGAAAATCCTGATATGACGTATTCAGGCGCACATCAATTAAAAAGTATTTCGGAGTTTAATAGAATCGGCAAAATTATGATGGGCTACAATTATTGATTTTATAAAAATATAGAGCAAATTTATTAAAAAAGAATTAAGGAGTAAAAATTATGTCAGTATTTCCATTATCAAAAATTCCAAAGCAAGGTTATCACTACAGCAAATGGCATAGAGGTTGGTTTGGCGCAACGCGGGATGGAACAGACCGCATCCACGCGGCTTGCGATCTGATAGCACGTGCCGGAACACCGATTTATGCTGTCGAGTCGGGAACAATTATAAATATAGCCCCATTTTACTTGGGAACAGATGAAATTACGATCAAACATCCGAATTTTGTCGTGCGCTACGGCGAAATCGCTAAAGGAAAACTTCCGCCAAATATAGCCATTGGTAAAACCGTTGAAGCAGGACAGCATATAGCTTGGGTCGGTAGATTGAAAATGCTTCATTTTGAAATGTATCAAGGCGATTCAGCCGGCTATCTTTCCCAAACGTGGAATAAGAAAAACTATAATTATGTAACTCCCGGAAATTATCAGCGCAGACCCGATTTAATTGATCCGACACCATATCTCGACCGCTTGAAACTTTGGACGAATTTTAAAGATTGGGTTGAGGACGTGATTGAAGATATTTTCTAACTCCTGTTTTTTCTCCAACTTGCGCCTGATTGTTTTTTCCAGCCAAACAATCAGGCTTCTTTAATTTTGGTCGTATTTTTAGATTTTGATAAATTTTTTTGACTAATGATAGTTTTTTCGCAAAAATTTCGCATTTATATATAGAAGAGGAAAAAAACATTAATGACAGATATTTGTTGTTAGGGCTGAGAAGAAAATGACAATTAAAAAGATTTAAATTACAAGAATTTTATAATTCTAAATAATATAGGGAGAAAAATTATGACTTTGAATATGGTAAAGGCGAAGAAGAACAATGCAATTTACGCTTCAGTAACGAAGCCGCCTTGGAAAGAAAGATTTTATCAGGTATCGGAACAATTAGGATTTTATTATCAAACCCCAACAGCCGAAGCCTTTGCTCAAGCTGTCTATCAATGGCAATTAAGTCAGCCGGGAACGACGGCTGACGGCATTCTCGGACCCAACAGTTGGTCTAAACTTGAACCGAAGACACGCTACAGTATAGATTTTGGTGAACCGGCTCCCGATTGGACGGAAATGCCGCACGGATGGCAACCGGATGTTCCCGATGCGCCTGAAAAAAATGGCATAACCGACGATATTGATGAAAAGATGGCAAATGATCCTAGCTATAAAACACTATTGATTAATTCGGGAGTTTTGGTAGCATCCGATAAACTTGGGAAACTCAAATCATTAGGTAAACTTAAAGGATCTATTGCGGGTGCTTTGGTACAACCGTTAGTTTGGGCAATTCAAGGAAATACAGGCGATGCAGGTGATAAATTTTTATATGCTTTCGGATTAATTCCGGCAGTTACAGTTGCGGCTGGTGCAGTAGGTATTTGGAAAGGGATATTGGATGATGATGTATTGGATAAACTTGCAGAGGTTAAAGCCAGCGAACCGCCGGAACTTTCCAATTTTATTTTTCCAACAGCAACATATAACTGGGAAACAAAATCATACCCGGAGAAAATTGCTGCTAAGGGAGGTGTGGCATGGCAACATCCAAATGGATTGTGGGTATTTTTAAGATTTGAAAGATTTGGAAAAATTATATTATGTCCCGACTATTTGCCGAAAAACGCAAAACAGATTATAGGTCCCGAATTACCACTCAAATGGACGAAATGGGGCGGTTTCACATGGAGGTATCTTAAAGGCGGTTGGGATAACTAATTTTTTGGAAACATTGAATATCACAAATCACCTTTGACATAATTTTTTCTAGCTTCGTCGCTGAATAAAACTTCGCGTGTATAAAATTTGAGCGGATGATTTTTATCAAATTTTTCGATCATTTCGCCGCAGGTTTCGACTATTGAACAACCATTTTTAGAGTTCGCAAAATCGAAAACCGTCCGCATCCAGAAAACGGTCATTGTTTCGTGATATGGCATTTCCTTACTCAAATCAACTTCAAATGCTTTGAGTAAATTAAAAATCCCGACACGCATTTCAGTCAAAGCCGTTTCAAAATCATTATTTTTAGCATAATGAAACGCAACGATCAGATGTTCGGGATGCCCCCAATCTTCGCGCCGAATTGTGCCGTTTTCAAACGATTCGACGACGGTTAAAAGTTCTTTTTCAGTTTTGTATTTCATAAATTGTTTCTCAATAAAAAAAACAGAGCAGATCGGAAAATGCTCCAATTTGCTCTGTTTTGAATCAGTGTGAAATTGTAAAGCATTCATTGAATTTGAGTCAAATCGTTTTTCAGAAACGGAGAAAAATAATAGTAAAAGTATTTTGCTTGAATTGTTGTAAAATACATCAAAAAAAATTATGAGCATTTCGATCAGACAATTAAACGAAGATGATTGGCGGGAGTTTTCACAGATTCGTCTAAAGGCACTGAAAACAGATCCGTTAGTATTCGGTTCAAACTATGAAAAAGAATCACATTTGAGCGAAGCCGATTGGCGAAGCCGTGTTCAAACAGAAGATTCCGCCGTTTTTATGGTTTTGGATGACGAAACACCAATCGGAATGACCGGCGTTGCAGTAGATCGGGATGATCCGACAAAGAAAACCGCAATTTTCTGGGGTTCGTGGCTCGAACCCGATTTTCGCGGCAAAGGTTTGTCGGATTTAATCTATAAAGCCCGTATCAATTGGGCAAAAGCGCATCCGACGGTTGAAACAATCATCGTTTCCCACCGCGCCTCAAATCTCGCTTCCAAATATGCCAATCAAAAACACGGATTTGTCCTAACCGAAACGCACGAAAAAGTCTGGACAGACGGCGCAACCGAAGACGAACTTTGCTACGAACTTAATTTATAAAAGTCTAAAAGAATATATCGTCACACAAATCCGGGAATCAAAATGAAATTAAACAAATTCTTTTTAACTATTGTAATCCCAACCTGCATTCGCCAAAATGGTTTTAAGAAAAAGTTATTGAATTTTGATGATGTAATTTTTGCTGATTTGAACGACTGAACTTTCGTCCAGTTCCTTGACTATCAACTCAATGTTTTTTTCAAACAATGAGAGCAATTCTGAGTTCTTGATATTTCCCGTTTTGATGTGAAGCAATTTGTAAGGTTCTTTTTTGGCGGTAAAGCTGTCGTAAAAGTCTGCATCTTTGGAAACTACTATTCTCGATTCGGTTAAGGAAAGACGATTTATTTCGGCATCTGTTGTGTCATTGCCGTCGGGAAGTTCGCTGGTATGAACGACATCAAAACCTTTCTCGCGCAACGAATAAGCCGGAGTTTTCGGCAGTTGTGCATCTATCAAAAATTTCATACCGAAACGAGGTCTGTGATCGAGCCGACATTAGCGAGTTTTGCCGCAAACAGCAGACAGGCTTTCAAATCCGCTTCTTCAAGGTCTTCGTAATCCGCCAAAATCTCTTCGTGAGTCATTCCCGAAGCCATCAATTCCAAAATGTTTTCCACCTGATAGCGTTTATTACGAATCGTCGGTTTCCCGTGGCAAATGCTCGGATTGATGGTTATTCGTTGTAAAAGTTCGTTTTCCATAATGCAAATTTTAACACAAAATATGCGGTTTCAAGCTAAATAAAAATTGGCGACAAGTTTATGGCGAGAGTTCCGCCCGTCAAAAAAGAAGCGGGCGAGAAAGTATCGAAACTTTCAAATTCAATGTAATCTCAACCTGCATTCGCCAAAACAATCAAAATTGTTATAATCCCAAACGATGCAAACTACCGATAAAGGTTTTGAATTGCTATTTTCATTCTTTGCCGAAAATGAGCAAATCGAATATCAAACACCTCACGAATTGGTTCCTCAAAATTCGGATGATACTTGTGTTGCGGCTTGCGTTCGGATGATTTTGAACGATTTCGGGATTTTTGCCCCTGAAAGCTATATTGCATCGGCTTTGGAAACCTCAGATGGCGCGTTTCTTTCACAATCACCTCAAACTCTAAAAGATTTCAGTTTATCACAAATTTATGAGTGGCGAAAAGATTTGAATCTTTCCGATTTAAGCAAATCATTAAAACAAGGAAATGCAATTGTTTCCGTCAAACGCAAAGGTGAAATTTTTGGACACGCTTTAGTCGTAGATGCTATATTTGATAGTGAAATCCGCTTGCGTGATCCTTTGCCGAGAAATGAGGGGCAAAGTTACGCAGTTACCGTCGAAACATTTTCCGAAGTGTTTTTCAGAAACGGTGAAACGGGATTTGGAGTAATTAAATGTTAGACAAAAAAAAGGCTTTCGAGATCGCCGAACAAAGAATTAAAGCATTGCAACAAAGATCAAATTATAATGATTTTACTCCCGTTGTATTTCAAGAAGAAACCGATGCTTTCTGGACTTATGTTTCCGGTTCGGATGCGATGTTCAATGACGGAATTGTTCCCGGAGCATTCTTCGTCAGCGTTGACAAAGCGGACGGTCATATTTGGACACGCCAAGAAAAAGAGAATTACTTCACTCAAAAATCTAAACCCGAACTTCAACCTGCATAAATAAAATCGGCGACAAGTTTATAGCGAGAGTTTCGCTAATTCATTTAACATTGACCATTTAACAGAATTTGATAAATGATAAATGGTCAATGTTAAATGAAAAGGGCGGGAAAGTATCGAAACTTTCTACTCCAATGTACTCCCAACCTGCATTCGCCAAAAATCTTAGTATGCTCGGACGACATTTGCTAGTTTTGGTATTTCAATATCTTCCGAATCAGCATTTAAATTGAAGTGCATCACGCCTTGTTGTTTGCTTTTTAAATAAGATTTGAATTTTGTCTGACAAGCAGCATTTCTGACCTGTTTTCTCAATAAAGGATGACCGCTTAAAACTCTTGCGTAAATAGTATCTCCAGTTTCATTCGTCAATATGTGAACTGAAACAATTCCTCCGATATTCAATATTTGGGCGGGCTTTGGATATGGAATGACAGGGCGACATTGAACTATCGGACAATCATTATGGCAAATTGGTGACCACTTACTAATTGGACGATTTTCGTAATAATCTTTGACGATTTTCTGATATTCTGTTTCACAAGCAAAATCTTCGTATTTAACATCTTTTGCCAATAAATTTTCATACCATTCCACTTTTTCTTTTTCAACTTGGGCGTTCAGAGAAAATGTGAGAATAATTGCGACACAAAGAATTCCTAAAATATTTTTCATAATTCATTAGACACTAAAGATGTGAAAAAGTTCCAAAAGTGAACGACAAAATAAATTTTACCGTTCACTTTTTATATTTACAACTCAACCTTTTCAATCTCACCAACCCAATGTTCGGCGTTTAGAGTTCCTTTTGAGAATTCTGAAACGAGGTTGAACACGTTGTCGGAGAAGCCGCCGATGTTGAGGATGTCCGAGCGTTCTTGGGCTTGAGTTGAGTTGTAAGGTTGGATGTCAATGCAGACGAGTTTGGCGGATTTGTTACGTCCTTTGAACTCGTTCCACTGTTTCATTGTTTCTGTTCCGCTTCCGCCGAAGCGTCCGTAGTGCGGCGTGTCAATCCACGATTCGTTGTCTGAAACGTAGATCAGCACGTCGCCGTTTGCTTTTGTTCGATTCAGATAACGCAGCGGTGCGGAGCAGTTTGTTCCGCCGAAAGGCAGGCTTGCCAATTTTTGTGCGTTGGTCATAATCGAATCTCGCGGATTGAGCGAAACTTTGGCGATGTCGCTTTCAAACGGGATGACTTCCGCCGCCGGATTTTTGCGGAGAATCGCCGCCGCGATCAAAGCCGCAACATCAATACAGCGAACCGCCGAGGTTGAACCTTGACGAAAGCCTGTAACGGGAGATTGCATCGAACCGGAAATGTCGGGAAAAATAAAGACTTTTCCATCAATTCGCGGAACATTTTGCGTCGCAATTTCCATCGCGTCCTGCAACGCTTCGACAATTTCACGCGGAATTTCCTTATTTGCTTCTGCCATTTTATAGGCGATCAGCAATTGATACGGAAAAACTTTAGCGCGTCGAATCGCTTCGGCATCGCGCAGACGATTTGCAATAATTTCGACCAATTCCGCATCGGCGAAAACGCCTTGACGTTGGAAAGTGTTCAAGTTCATACGCGTCATCGTCCAACCCGCATTTCGCGCGATTTCCTTCCAATGCTTTGTTTGAAGCGGAAGAGCCGTCAGCATTTGAAAGGGAAGTTTGGGAACTTCCGCATTCATATCTTCCTTGAAATTTTCAAATGATTTGACGATTTCAGGCAGATTTCCGAAAGAGATTTCCTTGCCGATCAGATAACCGTAAAGTGCTTCGTGCGCGTCCGTTTTCGGTTTCGGGTGAATCATTTTCAAAATATCCGCGAAAGACGGAGTTTGCCCGACGGATTGTTTGAAAATGTTTTCCGGCTCACGATTTTGAAACCATTCACGAACAAGTCGTTTCGGAAGTGAACCGAGCGATTTACGACCGACCGCGCCCGAACGCATTATTTGAACAAAATTACGAAGCATTTTGCCGTTATTGATAACTCGCGGAAATATCTTTTCGAGCAAAGTTTTATCTTTTATTGAAAGCATCGCTGCCAGAAACGCGGGCATATCTTTCATAAAACCTCTTTCACGGGCGAAAACCGCGAGTTTTGCGACGAATTCCGGTTCGGTCTTTTCGCAGAGTTCGACGACTTTGGCGAATTGATCTTCGGCGTTGGCATAAAATGTCGCGTTAAACGAACCCGTAACGGCATATTGCGCCAGCGCGTGTTTCGGCGTGAATTCGTAAGCGCGTCCGCCCGCTTCGTTAAATGTGTCGGTTTTCGGTGTGAACATTCCGACGAATGAGTTGAAAATTGTTTTGTTAGCCATAGTTTTAGTCTCCTTTTTTAGGACAAGTTTTTATTCCTGTTGTTTAAGTGAATGATTGAATTTAGTAAAAAAATCGCTCAATTTGACCGATTTTTGTGTCAAATTGATGACATTTGAAGTTGAAAATTTACCAAATATTATTGGTTGTTTAAGTGGAAACTGAGTTATTGCAGAACTTAGAAGTTTCTGTGGTTTTTGGCACGGAGATTGATTAAAGACAATCGCCACGCATTTCTTTGGCAGTTGAGTTTTGTCATCCCGAACAAATTTGATTAGGAGAATTTATGTCGAAATCCCTACGGAATAATATATTTACCAAAATTCAAGCATTTTTGTTGATTTTGGTGTTTTCAATTTTACTGATACCGAACACTGAAAGGTCTTCAATCAAAGCTCAAACCGGCAGTTCATCTGCTATGAAAAAACTTGCCCAGCCTTTGCAACAGGTATTGAACGGTCAAATCACTATCTCAAATTCATGGTTTGAAGCAAATCCGGCTGACCCGTTTGTGCTTGTATTGGTTCAAACTTATACGTCTAACACGGCACCTTTAAGACAAGCGATTAAATCATCAGGCGGTTCGGTTTGGGCAAGATATTATTCGATCAACGGTGTTGATGCCTGGATTCCGGTAAATAAACTTCTAGAAATAGCCGGTCGAAGCGACGTTGAAGTTATCAGTCCGAATTATGCAACTCAAAAATCTGCCAGCAGTCTGGAAATGGTGACGGGAACTACGCTTCAAAGAAGTTTTAACACAGCTACGAATCAATATTCGGGAGTTGACGGCACAGGTGTCGGGATTGCCGTTTTGGACTCAGGCGTGATGACCAATAATAAAGGCTTTGAAGATCAAAATGGAAATAGCCGGATCAAAGCACAAGCCGATATTATCAAACTCAATTCACCCATACAAAAATTTAAGGAATTTACGCCGAGAGATCGCGCTCCATTTGCCGGTGCTGATTTTGCGGATCTATATTACGGCA
>JBBSAX010000026.1:0-34328 GCA_038251885.1 Pyrinomonadales bacterium
AGCGGTAGAAAACCGCGACATACGATTTTATGCCGCCATTTTCAACGGCTTTATCAAATTACGATCAATTTCCCCACGATTTGCATCGTGGGCTACAAATATAACGTCGGTTTCACCGACTAAATCTAAATTTCTTATGTCAAACTCACGTTATACTTAAAAATACTCAAACTTTTATTCATTTTTCATTTTCAGTGGCACTTATTCATTGCCGCTTAATTTTTTTGCAGATTTTCGGGACATTTTTAAATATTGGTTTTTAAAAAAAAATAGTCTATTATTTTCAAAAAATAGTTTGTAGTTTCAGAATTCCGTTAGAATTATTAATGTCGCAAACGATATTGCACAATCTGCAAAAGACTTGGAATGCTTTCCAAGCGATATAGAACGATTTGCAAAAGAGATCGTGCTGCTTGCAAGTGAATCTGCAAGCCGTGCAAACGATATTGCACAACTTGCAAACGATACTGCACAACTTGCAAACGATATGAAATGACTTGCAAAAGAGGTGTTTTTTTATGACGGCAAGGAAAATGTCGGATTAAGAGGCAATGAACATAAAAATAAAAACAAAATAGGAGAAACTTACGAAATGGCAAAACGAATAGATAAAACAGCGATCAAGAAACGCGCCGTGAAAATGGACGACGCTTGGAAAGAAGGCGCGGATAAGGTGGAATTTATGGGCGTAACGCAAACCGCTTTGAACGGGCAAATCACCGCCATCGAAACGAAGGAACAGACGCTCGACGATCTGCGGGCGCAGGTCAAGATGCTCGAAGAAGAAATACAGGACGATTACGGCGCATTGGACGACACGACGGTTGACGTGGCAAACGGCGTGCGCGGCAGCAAGGATTACGGCGACGATTCACCGCTTTACGGCGCGATGGGCTTTGTCCGCAAATCAGATCGCGCTTCGGGCTTGACGCGCAAAACGAAAACGCCGCCGAAAGGCTGATTCATTTTTTGCAGAAACACGCACGAAGTAAGTGTGTTTCGATTATCGGGAAAGGCACACTTACCTCGTGCGTGTTTCTGCATTATTAACCATTTCCGCTATTACACGCGGAACAAATTGACGCGAAAATTCTGACGTTCGAGAAAAATCTCTTGCACGGGAAAGTTTTTCAATACCTCATCAGACTTGTTCGCCACAAACTTTGGAGAGAAAAAGATATGAAACACATAAAAAATAACTACGCGCTGTTTGCGCTCACCATCATCACTTTATTTACATTTGCCGGAAACATTGCGGCACAGCAGACGGACATCAACGGTCCGGCGGGCAGTGTCCGGTTCGGCACACAGGTAACGGCACTGCCGAACGGCAACATCGTCGTTATCGATCCGAATTACAGCATCCCGGCGGGCGCGGCAAACGTCGGCGCGGTCTATCTGTATAACGGCTCGACGGGCGCGTTAATCAGCACCATCACGGGTAGCACGGCAAACGATTTTGTTGGCAACAACGGAGTAACCGTATTGACAAATGGCAATTACGTCGTCGGCACTTTGTTTTGGGACGGCGCGGCGGCAAATGTCGGCGCGGTAACGTGGTGCGACAAAACTTCAGGCTGTTCCGGCACGGTTTCTTCATTGAACTCGCTCGTCGGTTCGACGGCAGGCGATGGGGTCGGCAACGTAACAGCACTGACGAACGGCAATTACGTCGTCAGCAGTCCGGGTTAAAACGGCACGGCGGTGGATGTCGGCGCGGTAACGTGGGGCAACGGCGCGACCGGCATCTCCGGCGTGGTTTCTTCATCGAACTCGCTCGTCGGTTCGACGGCAAGCGATAATGTCGGCAACGTAACATCACTAACGAATGGCAATTACATCGTCAGCAGTCCGTTTTGGGACGGCACGGCGGCAGATGTCGGCGCGGCAACGTGGGGCAACGGCGCAACCGGCATTACGGGCGCGGTTTCTTCATCGAACTCGCTCGTCGGTTCGACGGCAAGCGATCAGGTTGGCAACGGAGTAACGGCACTGACGAACGGCAATTATGTCGTCCGCAATCCGGTTTGGGACGGCGCGGCGGGGAATGTCGGCGCGGCGACGTGGGGCAACGGCGCAACCGGCATCACGGGCGCAGTTTCTTCATCGAACTCGCTTGTCGGTTCGACGGCAAGCGATTCTGTCGGCATCGTAACGGCACTGACGAACGGCAATTACGTCGTCACCAGTTCGGGTTGGGATGGCGCGGCGGCAAATGTCGGCGCGGCGACGTGGGGCAACGGCGCGACCGGCATCACGGGCGCGGTTTCTTCATTAAACTCGCTTGTTGGTTCAACGGCAAACAATAATGTCGGTGCCAGCGGAGTAACGGCACTGACAAATGGCAATTACGTTGTCCGCAGTCCGTTTTGGGACGGCACGGCGGCGGATGTCGGCGCGGCAACGTGGGGCAACGGCGCAACCGGCATTACGGGCGCGGTTTCTTCATCGAATTCGCTCGTCGGTTCGACGTTAAACGATAATATCGGCAACAACGGAGTAACGGCATTGACGAACGGCAATTACGTCGTCCGCAGTTCGATTTGGGACGGCGCGGCGGCAAATGTCGGCGCGGCAACGTGGGGGAACGGCGCGAGCGGCATCACGGGCGCGGTTTCTTCATCGAACTCGCTCGTCGGTTCGACGTTAAACGATAATGTCGGCGGCAACGGAGTAACGGCGTTGACGAACGGCAATTACGTCGTCAGCAGTTCGAGTTGGGACGGCGCGGCGATAAATATCGGCGCGGTAACGTGGGGCAACGGCGCGACCGGCATCACGGGCGCGGTTTCTTCATCGAACTCGCTCGTCGGTTCGACGGCAAACGATTCTGTCGGCGGCGGCGGAGTAACGGCACTGACGAACGGCAATTACGTCGTCAGCAGTTCGAGTTGGGACGGCGCGGCGGCGGATGTCGGCGCGGCAACGTGGGGCGACGGCGCGACCGGCATTTCCGGCGCGGTGTCATCCGCCAACTCGCTCGTCGGTTCGACGGCAAACGATTCTGTCAGCAACTTCGGAGTAGCGGCGTTGACGAACGGCAATTACGTCGTCCGCAGTGGAAGTTGGGATAATGGCGCGATTGTCAATGCCGGAGCGGTCAGCTATCTGAACGGTTTTACCGGAACGAATCCGCTGGCAAAGGCGGGCGGGAAAGATGATGCGGACGAAGGTAGTTATGGCAGTAATCTCGCCGTGATGATGAGCAACAGCATTCTCGGCACGACGGCAAACGGCGGCAGTTCGCAGAATTTCTCTTTCGATGCCGTCAACAATCAGATCGCCGTCGGTCGTCCATTCGACAACATCGTAACCCTGTTCGGCGCACTCGCACCGTCGGCGGCAAATGTTTCGATCAGCGGTCGCGTGTCAAACGACAATCGCGGCATAGCGAGAGCAATCGTTCATCTGACCGATCAGGACGGCAATATCAGAACGGCTCGCACAAATCCGTTCGGCTATTATCGCTTTACCGATGTCGAGGTCGGGCAGACTTTGATCGTCAATGTCTTTCACAAGCAATATCAATTTGATCCGCAGGTCGTTTCGGTCAATGACAACATTGCGAACTTGGACTTTACGGCTCAAAACAGTTCCACAAATCGTTAGCGGTAGGTAATCAAAACCGATTACGGTCATTTTTTTCCAAGAAGCTATTAACCGGAGAACGCTCCGGTTAATAGCTTTTATTATTAAAAACCGAATATGATATAATAAACACATTGCAAAACAGCATTCGGAGGTATCATTTATCAGTATCGTTCACGGTTTTACGCAAGGATTAAAGCACAATCAATTAAAGCGCATCGAAAGACTTTCCACGCGGCGCGTTACTCCCGAACAAATCATCTCGCCCGAACTCGCCAGACAAT
This sequence comes from Pyrinomonadales bacterium, assembly GCA_038251885.1. GTDB lineage: Bacteria > Acidobacteriota > Blastocatellia > Pyrinomonadales > Pyrinomonadaceae > JAHCHG01. Next base: position 3,873 of record JBBSAX010000026.1, read on the forward strand.
TATCGGAAATTTCCTTTGAAACCGGCAGACAAGTCGGCGTTCTTCTCAATCGCAAAGGACAGGTCGAATATGTAATGGTCGGCGATGCGAAGAAGATCGAAATGCCCGATTTCAAACGTATTCGCGTCGCGGCAGATCGCTTTCGCGGACTTCGATGTATTCACACACATTTGCTCGGCGAAAAATTAAATCAAGACGATTTAACCGATTTGGCTTTGCTTCGTTTAGACTTAATGGCGGCGATTCAGGTTGATGAAAAAACGGGTTTGCCGAACAACGTCTATTCAGCGCATCTTTTGCCTTCGACGGCGGAAACTCTCGAAGAAGAAAGTCAGTCGCTGCCTTACGAATTTCTCGAACCGAATATTCCTTCGCAACTCGACACGAATTTTATCTCGTTGATAAATTCGCTCGAAAACGAAATGGCGCGAATTCGTCAGACGGCGCGAAATCGCCATACGAACCGCGACCGCGTAATTCTTGTCGGCGTAACGACCGGATATAAATCCGACGCGGAAGAATCCATCGAAGAACTCGAAGAACTCGCTCTTTCGGCAAATGTTGTTGTTTTGGATAAAATCGTTCAGCGCAGAAATCAGATAAATCCGAAAACTGTTTTGGGCGGCGGAAAACTCGAAGAACTGCTGATTCGCGCAATGCGTCTCGGCGCGGATATGATCGTTTTCGACACGGAACTAACGCCCGGACAAGTGCGTTCGATTTCCGAAGCGACCGAACTTAAAGTCATTGACCGACCGCAATTGATTCTCGACATTTTTGCCCAACGCGCCCAATCGAGAGAAGGAAAATTGCAGGTCGAACTCGCACAACTGAAATATCTTCTGCCGCGACTCGCACAAGGTCCGAATTCTGCTTTATCAAGACTTGCAGGCGGAATCGGCGGGCGCGGTCCGGGCGAAACGAAACTCGAAACCGACCGTCGTCGTGCGCGTGATAAGATTACACAACTCGAAAAACAAGTTGATAAATTGAGCAAGCAAAGACAGGAACGCCGCAAAAATCGTCTGAACAAAAACGTGCCGATCATTTCGCTCGTCGGTTACACGAATGCCGGAAAATCTACTCTGCTCAACACGCTGACGAACAGCGAAGTTTACGCCGAAAAACAGATGTTTGCGACGCTCGATCCGACTTCGCGCCGTCTGCGTTTGCCGTTTGAACAGGAAGTTATTATCAACGATACGGTCGGTTTTATCCGCGATCTGCCCGAAACTCTTGTCGCGGCGTTTCGTGCAACGCTCGAAGAAATCAGCGACAGCGATCTGCTCGTTCACGTTGTTGACGCTTCAAATCCGAATGTTTTAGCGCAGATCGAATCTGTCAATAAAATTTTGCTCGACTTGAAATTAAACAACATTCCGAATGTAATTGTTCTGAACAAAGCGGATTTGATTAACGCGGAAGAAGTCGAAGCGTTGAAGCGGCAGATTTCGCTTGACAAAGACATCGAATGCGTGGCAATTTCAGCTATCCGACCGAAAACATTAGAGCCTTTACTTGAAAAAATCGAAAGATTTGCGACTGCATCCGATTTACACTTTGCGGTGAACAGATGATTTTTGGCATAACAAAATGCTGAAAAAGCATCCAAAAAACGCATAGGGAAAATATGAGTAAGCGTCTTCAAAACTTAGCAACGCCGTTTGATAAATTTAGAAAAATGGCGGTGAAATACATTCGCCAGCCTTTGGAAAATTTATCTGAAAGCCAGAAATTTTGGGTCGGTTTTGTGTTTCTCTGCATCATCACCACATTCTTAATCAATAATCCGTTCTGGCGTTCGACCGCCGAACAATATAAGGAAGGCGACATTGCCCGCGAAAGCATTATTTCGCCCGCTGACATCACCGTAACGGATGAAGAAAAAACGGCGCAAACAATGAAAGATGCCCGCGAAAGTATTCCGCCGATTTTTTCCTACGAACCGAATTTGGCAGAAAGCGCGGTGCAAAGTTTTCGTTCGGCGTGGGAAGATTTACAGCGCAAAAGCGACAAAACAATTCCTAAAAATGACAAACTGAACGCCAATGTCAAAGAAAACGCCAATTCAAAATCAAGCGTAAGTTGGACGGGCGCGGGCGGTGCGGATGTCGGTGAAATGATGATGAGCCGCCGGTTTAGCCCTAATGAACTGGATTCTATAACGCGAGTTTTGCGCGAGAATTCCGATGGTCGTATTTTCGATGATAAAGATAAACAATATTTCCGCGAAGAAATCACGCTTAATGATCGCCAAAAACCCGACCAACAACAGTTATTGAAATTTCCCGAAAATAATTCCATTCCGCTTTCAGAGGCACGGGCGAATTTGAGAAAAGGTTTGAGTCAGATCGTCAGTCTTTCGCCGCGCGAAGTTGACGCGTTTGATATTGCGCTTGCACCTTTGGTTAAGCCGAGTATGATTTATGACAGTGTAGCGACGGAAAATATCCGCGATGCAATGGCTAAAAACACCACACCGACCACGATTTCGCTCAAACGTGGTCAAACAATCGTGCGTGAAGGTGATACGATTACCGACACCGCGCTTTCGCAAATTTCGGCGATTCGTAGTTATAGCACTTCGAGTCGGCAAATTAATCGGTTTTTCGGACTTCTCGCGCTTATTTCCGCACTTTTTTGGGTGGCGTGGAAATTTATCCAACATCGCGGAGTTATGCCGCGCCTCGTGCTTTCCGAGCAAAAAACATTTGCCCTTTTCGGTTTTATAATTATTGTGCAAACCGCTCTGATGGCGATTTGTTTTCGCCTCGCCGAATTTACTGCTCTGCAAAATGTCAAAGCACCGCTCAACGATCCGACGCTCTGGGGATTTGCGATTCCGTTTGCTTTCGGAAGTTTGCTGATGACTTTGCTTGCTGACCGTCGAACGGCACTTTTTACGGGTTTATTTGCCTCTTTAATTGCCGGAATGATTGCGCCGCGCTCTTTGGAATTTGCGCTTTACGCAGCAATTACTTCAGCGGTCGCGGTTTATGGAATCGGTCGTTATCGAAGTCGTCAATCGGTGACAATTGCGGGCGCGTTGGTCGGTTTAGGCAGCGCGGCGGTTGCCGTTGCATTAATCGCTTACACGCAGCAACCTTTTATTTTGAACACGATTTTATTGGCGATCAGTTGCGGTCTGGCAAGCGGAGTCGTCACAGCGGGGGTTACTGCCGTATTTCTACCGATTTGCGAAACTTCATTCGGGATTTTGACTGACGTTAAATTACTGGAACTTTCAAACGCCGATCTGCCTGTTCTCGGACAACTTGCGCTTCGTGCGCCGGGAACAAATCAGCATTCACACGCCGTCGGACAACTTGCGGAAGAGGCTTGCCGAAAGGTCGGCGCAAACGGACTTCTGGCAAAAATCGGTGCGCTTTATCACGACATCGGCAAAACCGCCGCGCCCGAACATTTTGTTGAAAATCAACAGGGGAAAAACCCGCACGACAAACTAAAACCGGCACAAAGCGCAAAAATCATCATCAGCCACGTAACTTACGGCACAAAACTGGCAAAAGAAATGGGTTTGCCCGCACGAATCGTGGATTTTATTCCGCAGCATCACGGCACGCGAACTCTGCATTATTTCTTGAAAAAAGCTCAATCTGAAGCCAAAGAAGGCGAAGATGTTTCCGATAATGATTTTCGTTACCCCGGACCTAAACCGCAATTTAAAGAAGCGGCGATTATGATGATCGCCGACAGTTGCGAAGCGGCGGCGCGTTCGCTCGCCGAACCGACACCGGAAAATATACGTTTTATTGTGACGAAAATTATTGATGCGATTCTGAGCGACGATCAACTCGACGAATGCGATCTGACCTTGCGCGAATTGACTCAAATCCGCGAATCAATGATCAAATCGCTTGTGGCAATATACCATTCGAGAGTCGAATATCCGGGCTACACACCGCCCACATCTCTGCCGAGTATTACCATCGAAGAAGATTCCGAAGAACGCGGAATGCGCTATTCAAATCCCGCCGATATTCCGATCAGCAAAGGCGGTGAAGTCGAAGACGAAGCGATTGACCGCTCGCATCAGCCGAACATCGAAGAAGCGTCCGAACACGCCGCCGAAAAAGCTGATGCTAAAGCGATGAAATAGCAAATAATTAAATTAAAAAATCTCCTGAAAATTCAATTTATAAAGAATTCCGCCTCAGGTTCTTTAAAAATTAAATACGAGAAAAACAATTGAAGGCTTTAAGCTGGGAGCGCGCGCATCCCTGCGTGCGCTCCCAGCTGACAGTTGATGTTGTAGTATCGGATTTAATTTTAAAGTGACATAAGGCAGAATTCAAAATACTCGTCAATTTCTTTCTAATTTTTTTAATTAACCATTTACCCTAAACAAAACTTCCCGTGCTTTTTCGATTGGGTTTCCGCTTGTTCCGACAACTTGTAGAATTCCGCTTTGCGAAAATTTCGAGCCTTCGTTTTCTTCTAAAAATTCCATCAATTTTTCAGGTAAAACTTTAGCATTTTCGCTGAGTTTTATTGCAAAACCTTCCTTTGTTTTATCAATCGAAATAATCCGCATTTGTTCAGCGAGTTTTCTGAGGCGTGCGAATTCAAAGAGATTTTCGACTGATTCCGGCATTTTGCCGTAGCGGTCTTGGATTTCGGCGTAAATTCGTCGCAAGGTTTCTTCTGAATCAGCGGAAGAGATTCGTTTGTAAGTTCTGAGTCTTTGGGAAGTTTCGTTGATGTAATCGTTCGGAATCGAAACGTCAACGCTTAAATTGATCGAAACGCTCGATTCGTCTTCGACTTCTTCGCCTTTTAATTCGGAAATTGTGCGCTCCAGCATTTTCGTGTAAAGATCAAAACCGAGCGCGTCTAATTGTCCCGATTGCTGTCCGCCCAGAATATTTCCCGCGCCGCGAAGTTCCAGATCGAGTGCTGCAATGCGAAAACCTGCGCCGAGATCGGAAAATTCACGAATCGCGCTCAAACGTCTCCGCGCGATTGGCGTTAATTGCAATTCGCCCGGAATTAAAAGATATGCGTAAGCTCTGCGGCTCGAACGTCCGACGCGACCGCGAAGCTGATAAAGCTGTGAAAGCCCGTAATTATCGGCGCGATTGATGAGTATCGTATTCGCACGCGGAATGTCTATGCCGTTTTCGATGATTGTCGTTGCGACTAAAACGTCGTATTTATAATCAACAAAATCGAGCATAATTTCTTCCAAAACTTTTTCGTTCATCTGTCCGTGAGCAAAAATGATACGCGCATTCGGCACGATCTGTTGGATGTGCGCGGTCATTGCTTCGATTGTTTCGACGCGATTATGTATAAAGAAAATTTGTCCGTTTCGCGCTAATTCCAGTTCAATTGCGGATTTTACTACGCCTTCGCTAAATTGTACGACTTGCGTGTTGATTGCTAAACGGTCGCGCGGCGGCGTTTCGATGACGGACATATCGCGCATTCCGAGAAGCGACATATTCAAAGTTCGCGGAATCGGCGTTGCGCTTAGAGTCAAAACGTCAACTTTTTTCTTTAACTGTTTCAACTTTTCCTTGTGCGCGACACCAAATCTTTGTTCTTCATCAACGACGACAAGCCCGATGTTCGGGAGTTTCACGTCGTTTGATAAAATTCGATGCGTTCCGATCAAAACATCAACCTCGGCTTTTTCTGTCTTTTCGACGACTTCCTTTTGTTCTTTTCTGGAACGAAAACGCGATAGTAATTCAATTTTTACGGGAAAAGCCGAAAATCTCTGTTTGAAAGTTTCAAAATGCTGATAAGCGAGAATCGTCGTCGGCGTTAAAATTGCGACTTGTTTGCCGTCCATCACGGCTTTAAATGCCGCCCGCATCGCAACTTCCGTTTTCCCGTAACCGACATCACCGATAATTAATCTGTCCATCGGAACGGCGGTTTGCATATCCTTTTTCGTGTCTTCAATCGCGCTCGCCTGATCGGTTGTCAGTTGATAGGGAAATGCGTCTTCAAATTCTTCTTGCCACGGCGTATCGCCTGAAAACGCAAAGCCTTGCACGAGTTTGCGTTCGGCGTAAAGTCGAAGGAGTTCGTCTGCCATATCGCGCATCGCGCGTTTCGCCTTCGCCTTCGTTTTCTGCCAACCGAGTCCGCCAAGTCGGTCGAGTGTCGGTTGCGCGGCTTCACCCGAAGAATAGCGCGAAACCAGATCGAGACGTTCGACGGGAACGAAAAGTTTGGAGTTTTCGGCGTAGATCAAGAGCATAAATTCACGCGAAACGCCGCCCGTTTCCAAAACTTGTAAACCTTCAAAACGCCCGATTCCGTGATCTACGTGAACGACGAAATCACCGGGCTTTAAATCACGGAAATCGGAAACGAATGCGGAAGTTTTGGTTTTCGGTCTTTGATCTTTGGTCTTTGTTCTTTGAAATTCGCCTTGTGATGATTCGCCGAAAATGTCTGTTTCGGTGAAAATTTTCAAACTGAAATTTGGAATTTCAAAACCGCTCGATAAGTCGCCGATCTGAATTGTGTTTTCCGGCAAGACGACATCGTAATCGCGCAAAATTTCCGCGAACCTTTCGGCGATTCCGTGGGTTTGAAAGACGAAAAATTGTTCGTTGTTCGTCGTTCGTTGTTTGTTGTTTTTTAGTTCATTGGCGAAATCTTTGATGTTGCCGTGAAATTTGCGCGTTGAACGCGAGCCGATTTCAAATTCGACGCTTTTTTCGGTTGCCGGAAATAAAAATAAAGGTTTTTTTGACATTTTTTTGATTATGAAATTATATCTTTCGGCGGAAACAAATCGAATTTAACCCAAAGTTTTCTAACCGCGACAAGCGTTTCGTTATTCAGTTTTAATGCTTCGACGGTTGCTCTGCCGCAAGCGGTTTTGCCGATAATTTTCGTCTTTTTGAGATTAAATTTAAAGTGTCTTTTCCAGTTTTGTTTTCGCGGATTGAAAAGTTTGATGCGACGCTTTGATTTTTTGTCAAAACCTTTTGATTTACTAGATTTATGTGAATTACATTCACGACACGCCAGCCAGAGATTTTCTTCTTCGTCAGTTCCGCCGTTGGCAGTCGCAATAATATGTTCAATTTCCAGAAGCGTCGGATTCAAATTTTGCGGAAGCAGGCAATATCCGCAGCGATTTTGCGCTTGAATGCGGATTTTATTCTGCATTTTCAGCGGAATTCTGCTGCTCATTTCAATTCGTCAACCGATTTAATTAACCCGCGTCGCAATGCTTCCGTTGTGCCTTGCGCCTTTCTAAGTAAAGCGATTTGGTAAATTTGCTGAAAAAATTGTAGTTCTTTTTTTTCTGCTGCGGTCAATGTATTTGCTTGATTTTTGTATAAAAGTTCGCTGTGTCTTGCGGACTGATTTTCAGGAATCCAGATTTTTGCCGCTTCCAAAACTTCTGCATCCGAACTGTTTATCAGAGGATTTTCGGTATCATTTTGGAGTCTTTCGGAAACTATTTCGTCAAAACTCCGCTTCGATTTTTTAGCGGATTTTGACAAATCAACGTAGATTTTTTTCGGTAAATTCAGCGTAACTTCCATACAAATAAAATAGCGAAAATAAGGCAAATTAGCAATGATTTCAAAGTGCTTGAAATTCTTCATCGGTCTGCGCGGCGGTTTTGCCGAGTGCGCGGAGTTCGATTCTTTTGGTTTCTTCCAATTTTTCGCGCAATTCTTCAATACTCAAAAATAACTCGTTCGGCTGTAAACCGATTTCGCCTTGTTCGGTAATTTGTGCGAAATGATTTTCGGTATTTTCGTAAAATGTGGCAAGAGTTTGTTCGATCATTGCGGGTTCGTCGAAAACAAAAATGCAGTCTTTTAAAAAATTGAAAACGCTTGAAGTTTGCGGTTTGACGAGCGGAATCAGAAATTCCCAACCTGAAAAATCTTCGCCTTCTGCGGCAAATTGTGTGCGGTCGGATAAGTTGCGGGCAAATTTTTCGTCTGAAAATCTTTCGCGGGCAAAAAACGCCCAATCTTTAAAATCTTTCGCAGAAGCGGAAAACGGGCGCATTGGCACAATTCGGATTTCTTTTAATTGATTGGTCGAAAGCTGTGTTTCCGCGTCGAATTCGCGGATCGAATCAACCGTGTCGCCGAAGAATTCGATGCGAACGGGATTTTCTGCGTCGGGCGACCAGACATCAATTATTCCGCCGCGCACGGAAAATTCGCCGATATTTTTGATCGGTTCTTCGCGCACATAGCCGGAAGCGGCGAGTTTTTCCAGTAATTCTTCTGGCGGAAAATCTTCGTCGCGTTTCAGAATCGCGCCTAATTTTCGAGTTTCTTCGGGCGAAAGCGTTTTGGTAATCAGAGATTTTGCCGAAGTTACGACGAAATTCGGCTGGCTGAAAGATAAATTCCAAAGCGTCAAAGCGCGTTTTTCCAGAGTTTCGGCGTGCGGCGAAATTCCAGCGTAAACGTCCGATTCCATTGAAGGCAACGAAGCAATTTGCGATGTTTGATGTTTGGTTTGTGATTGATTTTCTTCCGAACTTTGACCTTTGACCTTTGAACTTTGAACCCAAAAATCCAAATCGCATTCCCAAGTTTCGAGTTCTTTGTTTGAGTCGGCAACGACGACGAAAGTCTTTTGCGTTTCGGCTTGAAGTTTCGATAAAATAAACGCTTTTGAAGCGATTGAGGTCAGACCGCTCAGAGAAATTATGCGCGAACCGCGTTTTAATTCGTCGCGCAGAGATTTTAATTCGTCAGTTGTTTCGGTTGCAAAAGTCATTTTGATGATTTTAGATAAAATCCGGTGCGGATGCACACAGGGAACAAAGATAAATGACTGGAGCGCGGGCTGCCAGCCTGCATAAGCGCGTGAGCGCGAAAAAGTCTTTGATTGAAATAAACTTGATTTCATTCCAAACGCCATTCCGCCGCTTACGCGACGATGCAGGCTGGCAGCCCGCGCTCCCGGCTTTTTTCAAATCTCGCAAATTGCCGTTGCCATCGCGCTCGCTTATAATTTCTCTTTTGAGCAAAATTATGAATATTCCATCATTTAACGAAATTATCGAACCGAACGATCAGACCGAAGCGCGGCTTGAGCATCTTAATAAATTGCGCGAAATTGTCGGCAATGTTTATCCGAACAAGTTTGAACGCACAAAAGTTTCCGGCGAAGAAGACACGATTACGAATCTCGTCAGTTTTGCGCCGATTATCGAAGTTGTTAAAGAAATTAAAGAACACATTGCGACTCTGGCAGAACGCGAACGTCCGAATCCTGAATTGAAAGAAAAACTCAATGCAAAATTAAAAGAATTAGGAAACGTGCGAATTTCGGGGCGACTTGCAGTTCCGCCGCGTGTGATGGGCAAAGCGGCGTTTGTTCATCTGTCGGACGGCGTTGAGCGTTTGCAAATATATGTGCGCCGCGACGATGTTCAGGGAGTTTTTAACGGAAAGTCAGAACCGTCTGCGGTAGCGGATGGTTTAAGTTCTGATTCAAACAATTTGGAAGATAATCTTCAACCGCCCGCTACCGCAGACGGTTCTGACGCGAAAACGCCCGCCGATGCGGTGAATGGTTGGGAAATGTTCGGACTTCTCGATCACGGCGATTTTGTCGGCGCGGAAGGTTTTTTATTTTTGACAAATACGGGCGAATTGAGCGTTCACGTTGAAAAATTGCAGTTTCTGGCAAAAGCGATGTTGCCGATGCCGGACAAGATTCACGGAATTTCTGATCCCGAATTGCAGCGGCGTTATCGTTATGCCGATCTGATCGCGTCGAGTTTGCAGATCGAACACGAAGGTTTGACGACGCGCGAGGTTTTTGAGCGTCGCGCCAAATTAATCAGCGGAATGCGCCGTTTTTTGGACGACGCAGGTTATATCGAAGTCGAAACGCCGATGCTCACGCCGAAAGCGACGGGCGCGGCGGCGACTCCGTTTGCGACGCACCACAACGCGCTCGACATTCCGCTTTATGCCCGAATCGCGCCGGAACTTTATTTGAAACGCCTGACCGTCGGCGGTTTTGAAAAGGTTTACGAACTCAACCGCAATTTCCGCAACGAAGGTTTATCGCACAAACACAATCCTGAATTCACGATGCTCGAATTTTACTGCGCCTATATGGACGTGAACGGAATGATGGATTTTTCTGAAGCGATGATTAAAGAATCGGTGCAGAAAGCGACAGGTGGAAGTTTGCAGGTGAAATACGGTGAAAATAAAAGCAATTTTTCTAGTCAGGATTTTGACAAAATGACAACATCGGGTAGCTATGGTGGCGGCTCTCAAGTTAAATCCATCGAGAGCGAAATTGATTTTTCAAAGTTTGAAAGACTTTCGATGAAAGAATCAATTCACCGAATTTTATCTAAATCCAGTCACGGGTTTTCGATCAATGATTTTTTCGGCGAAATATACGACCTTTCGTGGTTGGAAAATCCCGAAAAATTACGCGCTCTTGTTATTACGGGCATCAAAAACAAAGAATACTTTGCTAAATATGCTAAACAACCCCCACAATTGACGGCAATGACAGAAGAAGAAAGCAAAACTTATCGTGAACAGCAATTTGACCGCACAAAAAAACTCTGGCAAGAATCTGTCGCGGAAGCACGGCAATCTATTAGTGAATCTGAAAATACTGCCGAACAATCAGTTCGAGATTTAGTTTGGCTTTTTGAAGAAGCGGTTGAAGAAACATTAATCCAACCGACTTTTATCATAGATTACCCAAAATCAATTTCGCCTTTGTCGAAAGCGTCGCCGGAGAATCCAAACATTGCCGAGCGGTTTGAATTGTTTATAAACGGGATGGAATGCGCCAACGGTTTTTCGGAACTCAACGATCCGCAGGAACAATACGAACGTTTTGCCGACCAGACGAAAGAGCGCGAATCGGGCGACGCGGAAGCGATGGTTTTGGACGAAGATTACATCCGCGCCCTCGCCTACGGAATGCCGCCCGCCGCCGGAATCGGCATCGGAATTGACCGCCTCGTAATGCTTTTGACCAACAAACATTCGATTCGAGATGTAATTCTGTTCCCGCATATGCGACCGGAAAAAAAACATAGCGACGAAGAAACGGAAAATTAAATATCAAACTGTGAGATAATCAGATCTCGATAAATTATTAATGAGGAAAACAAAAATGGCACAAGATACGAACGACGAAAAAACCGGAAAAGACATTCCCGGCGGCGACGGCACGATTTCCGATGAAGATATGGATAAAATTTCCGGCAAATCGGATGACAAACCGACCGGACAAGATCATTCGACCGAACATCACGAAGATCAAGCACCGCGCGACGGCGTTGGCGCAATTCAAGACAGTTCGCTGATTAAGGAAGATGTCGCACACATCAAAGACGAAAAATAACAAAAAATTGGTAGTGAACTGAAAATAATGCTGAGAGTTTTTTCAATTGCCTCCGACTTTAGTTGGAGGTTAAAAGTCAAATAATAAAAGGCTTTAGCCAAATTATAAAAATAAATAAATTCCTTAGTGCTTCAGCTAAAGCTCATCGGATGATTGATATTTTTTATTAAGTTCGGCTAAAGCCATAAATCAAGAATGAAACAATCCTCCAACTAAAGTTGGAGGCAATTTATAAAAACATTACTTTTAATTTACTGCCCAAAAAATTTAATAAACATAAAATAATGAATTTTACAGAAACAGAATCACAAATCGAAGATATAAAAGAAATTTTCGCTGAAGCAAAGCGCGAAGATAATTGGAATTTGGACGAAGAAATGCTTTACAGCTATTACTTTGTTGATAAAGAAGTCGAAAAACTCGAAAAATTCGGGAATTTTCTCGAAGAAAAAGGCTACGATTTTATAGACATTTTTGAACTCGGCGACGAAGACACCGACGAAGCGACGGGCGAATATCTTCTGCACATAGACAAGGAAGAAATACACACGCCGGAATCTCTCGCGGAGCGAAACGTCGAATTTTCAAAACTCGCCGAAGAACACGGAATTTTTACCTACGACGGTTGGGAATTCGGCGAAGTCGGCGTATATGACGAAGATGAGGACGAAGGCGATGAATTAGACGATGATATTATCGAATAAAAAAAAACTTAGCCTTGAAGATTTTATTTGAAAACTCAAAAGATTAAAAATTTAATTGAAGGCGCGTGCAAATTAAAAAATCAAGAAAAACCATTCGGAATAGATGAAAACTGATAGGTAGTAAATGAGGGATTTAATCTATCAGTTATCATCTTTCATCTATAAGCTATTCCGAACGATAAATGATTGAAAACAAAGCTGCTTTAATTTGCACATACTTCATTTAATTAAACAAAAAAGCATCGTCTAACATCGGGCGATGCTTTTTTTATTAACTTCTTCTAACGCAAAAATGAAAGCATTTCTCTACACAAGTTTCGCACTTCTCGCCTTTGCCTTCAATTCGATTCTTTGCCGACTTGCACTTCGCACGGAAGCGATTGATGCGGCGAGTTTTACGACGATTCGACTGTTTTCGGGTGCGATCACGCTATTGTTAATTTCGGCGTTCTTGAAAAAAAGAAACGATTCGGAAAAGAAAAAGGAAAGCCCGGTTTCGGCATTTTTTCTATTTGCTTACGCGACTTGTTTTTCGTTTGCCTACACCGGATTAACAACGGCGACGGGCGCGTTAATTTTATTCGGAATGGTGCAGGCGACGATGATTTCGGTCGCACTGATTTCCGGCGAAAGACCGAAAATCTTGGAATGGCTCGGTTTTATTGCCGCAATTTTCGGTTTGATTTATCTCGTCTTTCCCGGACTCGAATCACCGCCGCTTATTCAATCAGTTTTGATGGCATTTGCCGGAATTGCCTGGGGTTTTTATACTTTGCGCGGCAAAAAAAGCGAAAATCCGCTTGCCGAAACTACCGAAAATTTTGTTCGCACGATTCCATTGATAATTATCGTTAGCGTTCCGTTCATTCTCTGGATGAAACTGTCTTGGAGCGGAGTTCTTTACGCGGTTTTGTCCGGCGCAATCGCTTCGGGAATCGGTTATTCGGTTTGGTATGCCGCTTTGAAATTTCACACGGCAACACGAGCCGCCATTCTACAACTTTCCGTTCCCGCAATTGCGGCAATCGGCGGTGTTATTTTCTTATCGGAAACAATTTCGATTCGATTATTGCTGGCAAGCGGTTTGATTCTTGGCGGAATAGGTTTGGCGATTTGGGGACGCAAGTATTCAAAATGAATAAAAAATTATTGATTTTAGACCTTGATGAAACGCTGATTTATTCAAGTGAAACATTATTAAATCGAAAACCTGACTTTTATACCGGAACTTTTTTCACATATAAGCGTCCACATTTAACGGAGTTTTTAGAGTTTTGTTTTGAAACTTTTTCAGTTGCAGTTTGGACTTCTTCAACTAAAAACTATGCAGAAACAATTGTAAAAAATATTCTAACTGAAAATCAAAATCTTATATTTTTGTATAGTCGTGAGCGTTGCACAATCTCGTTTGATGAAGAGTTGCGCGAAAATTTTTACTCTAAAAAATTGACAAAACTTAGAAAACGCAAAATCAATCTTGAATCGGTAATTATTGTTGATGACAGTCCTGAACAATGGCGCGATAGTTACGGAAATCTGGTAAGAGTAAAGAAATTTTTAGGTGAAACTCAAGATAAAGAACTGCAACTTTTAATAAAATTCCTCGCAAAACTAAAAAATGTTGAAAATATTAGGAAAATTGAGAAAAGAGGATGGAAAAGTAAAATCTAGTTTTTCTTAAATTCAGCGATAAATGAATAGCTTTTAAAAATAGATTTTACGGATAATTTTCCTTCATTTTCTTTTTCTAATTTTTCCAAATACGGAATCAAATCCTTCGGATATTTGACGTGAAATTGTTTGAGCCAAGTTTGCAGGATTTTGCGAAACCACATTGGCAAATGTCTTTGGTCAAAAAAATCTACGATGTAAAAAGATTGTCCGCTTTTAAGATTTTTGAGCGCGTTTTGGATTGATTCCTGCCACGGCGGAATCATTGAAATCGAATAGCTGAAAAATATCGCGTCGAACGGTTTTTCCAAATTGAAAGTTTTATCAAACGAAAAATCATCGGCAAGCGCAGTTTTTAGCGTGATGTTTTTGAAGTTTTTAGATTCGACTTTTCTTCGCGCCGTTTCGAGCATCGCGGCGGAAGCATCGAGTCCGAAAAAGTTTATTCGCGGGTGTTTTTTTGCCAGAATCGCTAGATTTCTGCCTGTTCCGCAACCGATTTCCAAAACATTTTCGCCGTCGGAAATCTTCATTTCCTTGATAAGTCGGTCGCGTCCCAAGAGATAATATTTGCGCGTCAGATCGTAGAAATATCGCTGATGGCGATACATCTTGTCCATTTTCTCGAAGGCATCATTTGGATTTTGGATTTTAGATTTTGGATTTTGGATTTCTTTTGAACTCACGATTTTGATTGTTTTTGGCTGTATTCTTTTAAAGATTCTCCGGCATTTTGGCGAATTTTATTTTGCATAAATGATGACCAACCGAGCAAAACTCCGGGAATTCCTAACGCTTGTTTCGACCATTTCCAAACGTCGAAAGTGTCCGTGTGGCGAAAGATTTTGCCGTTCTTGAATTCAAATTCGGCGTGAATTTCGTTGTGAACATTTCTGCCGGTTTTGCTGAAAAGATAATCTGCCGTCCAATCTGCTGAACCTGTTTTTTCATTTGCGGAAACATTTAAAAACTCGATTTTGATATTTCCTTTAGCGCGTTCGAGCAACATTCGCCACATGTTTTTCGCTTCAACGCCTTTCAACAACCCGAAAGCCGGATCGGAAAATTCGATCTCGTCGTGATAACACGAAACCATTTCATCAGCATTATTTTCTGCGAAAGATTCATAAAATTTGCGGATGATTTGTTCGTTTTCCATATTCTATTTCAAAGTATATAAATGAAATCCGCCGTAAATCGAAGCGCGATCTTGTTTGAAAAGCTGTGCGGAAAATTCTTTTTCGTATTCGAATTTCGCGCGTAAGCCATTTGGTAAATTTGTTTCAATCGGCGAACTTGCTCCGGCGGTTCGGAAGATTATTCGCGCACCTTTTTCGCCTTTTTCAGCTATTGCCGACCACAAATCAGTCATAATTTCGGCGTTCATCCAATCTTGCGCGTCGAGAAAAATGAAGCGGTTAAATGTATTTTGCGGCGAATTTTTGATTTCTTCCGTGATCGAACCAATCTTTGTCCGCAAATTTCCGGCATTTGATTTTAGTTTTTCGTAATTTTCCTTCTTCAAATATTCGGGGATTGCCTGACGGTTTTCGGTATCATATTTTCGCGCAAACGCCTGCCACGCGAAATAGTTTTCGTAAATCGGATATTCGACCGCAAGCCGATGGGCGCGTTCGCGGTAAACGTCAATCAGCGTTCCGCCTTCGGCTAAATCTTTTTTCAATTCTTCATATTGCTGCGGCGGAATGCCCAAGCCGAACATCGTGATTGGCAATTTTCCGATAGTTTTGATGACGAATGAATCAAAGAACGGCGCGATGAATTTTTGGTAAAGTTCTTCCTGTTCTTCGGGCGTTTCCGCTTTTAATAATTCATCGGGTTTGCATCCCAAAAGTCTGGAAAATTTATGGAAAAATCGTAAGAAATAACCGTTGCGCGAATGTTCGTAAAGTCCGCCTTTTTTGAAATAATTGATGCGCGTTCCGCTTGAAATTTTGCCGAAAAGTGAACTCGATTCCCAAAATTTCCGCGTGTCTTCATCCAGATTCGGTGCGATGAATTCTTTGTAATTTTCGAGATTGTTTTTGTGTTTGCCGAAACCGAAGAAATTAAAAAAATCCTCATAAGTCGGAAGATTTTTCAGTGCGGTCAATTTTAGATTTAACAGGTAAATATGATGCCGATTAAGATCAACTGCGGTAACGCTTTTAGGAGATTCCAGTAAATAATTCAAAGCATTACAACCGCCGGAAGAAATCGTCAAAACGCGGCTATTTTCGTCTAATTCTAATGCCTGAAGGTCAACACGCGGGTCTTCCCAAATCTGATTATAGACAAACGCATCGAACCAAACGGCGAACAGTTTCTGCAAAATGCTCTGCTTTTTTGACGCATCTTTTTGTTTGACGGCTTCAAGGACGAGTTGTTGTTCACTCATATTTAATAATTGATAATTGATAATGGATAACGGATAATTTTCCTTTTTAATTATTAATTATCCATTGTCCAACATCAATTAAATAATCATTCGTTCATTAAAACCAAAACCGGATCAATATCGGAAGCTCGCCACGCCGGATAAAGTGCGCCGAAAAGACTTCCGGCGACGGCGATAATTATTGCGGTAATAATCCAGCCGCGACTGAATTCAAATTGGAGTTCAAATTGATTTTGAATAATAAAAGCGGCGAGAAATGAAACTGTAAAACCGAGCGCAAGTCCCAAAATTCCGATCAAAAATGCTTCGCCTTCGATGACTTTAACGATAAATGATTTTGATGCGCCGAGTGATTTTAAGATGCCGATTTCCTTTCGTCTTTCGGTAATCGTCGTGTACATCGAAAGCAAAACGAAAATTGTCGAAACGAACGCACCGAGTCCGACAAGAACGCGCAAAAATGTAGCTAAACCCGGAATTCTGTCTTGTGCGTCAATTACTAAATCTCTGGTTAAATTTATTTTATTGCCCGGAAGTGCTTGCTCGATTCGCGCCGCAACTGCGTCAACATCTGCGCCGTCTTTGATTTTCACGAGAATATAAGTACATTTATTTTGTGCCGAAAGTGCGTCTTGCATTGCCGCGAGCGACATTTTGATACGCGCTCCCGAAGGCGGCGAAAAAACTCCGACAGCTTTATAATCCTTACCTAAAAGATTGATTTGATCGCCGAGTTTAGTATTGTTTTCAGTTAAATAGCGTTCATCCAAAATAATTTCGTCGTTTGTCTGCGGCGCACGTCCTTGCAAAATCTGCATCTCATTCATCGCCGCAAACGGCTGCCAATCAACGCCGTCGAGTTGCTGAATTCCCCAACGCTCTTTCGTGTTCGCCGTAATGTATCGAATGACGGGAACAGTTGACTGAACGCCTTCAATTTCAAGCAGCTTTTGCGCGTAAGTCGTGCTGACGGAAGCATTTGAACTCGTCAATTCCATCGCTCCCGGTCGCGTGAAAACGATTTCCGCCTTCCAATTCGCCGCGCGTTTCGACATATCGTTGCTCATTCCCTGCGCCAAACCCGTAAAAAGTATGACCAAAACTACGCCCAAAGCAACTCCGATCACGCTGATCAAAGTGCGAAACGGGCGAACTCTTAAATTTGCTAAAACTAATTCAAACATATATGAAAATGTGGATTATATCGTATGATGGAATAAAATCGAAACGCAATTTGATATTATAACCAGATAAAATTTTTGAGATAAATACGATGAAAAAAATCAAGAAAAAACATCCGTTGGCGATTCGTTGGTTTCACTGGTTCAATTTTCCGATCTTGTTTTTGATGATCTGGAGTGGTTTGCTGATTTACTGGGCAAACGATATTTACAAAATCGGAGTAGGCGATTGGGCGATAAAACTTTTCCCGCAATGGCTTTATGATTTTCTGGGAGTTCCGCAAAGGCTTGCCGAAGGAATGTCTTTGCATTTTTTCTTTATGTGGTTTTTTATCATCAACGGCATTTTATATGTCGGTTACACTTTGGTTTCGGGAGAATGGCGATATTTATTTCCCGACAAAAATTCATTCAAAGAAGCGTTTCAAGTCGTTTTGCACGATTTGCATATCAGCAAATATATGCCGCCGCAGATCAAATATAACGGAGCGCAGAAAATCGCTTATACGTCAATAATTGTAATGGGTTTAGGTTCGTTTTTAACGGGACTGGCGATTTATAAACCGATTCAATTTTCGTGGCTGACTTGGCTTTTGGGCGGCTACGAATGGGCGCGTTGGGAACATTTTTGGCTGACGATAGGATATTTAATGTTTTTCGTGATTCACATTATGCAAGTTATTCTTGCGGGTTGGAACAATTTTCAATCAATAGTTACGGGACGCGAACTTGTTGAAGCGGAACGCGAACTTTAGTTCGCCGGTAAAATCGGAATAATATAGTTTTACCTTTTTAATTCTAATAAATTAAAAATTATGTCTGGCGAATTAAAGTTCGCGTTCCGGTTTTGGAATAGTCAAAAAATTATGGAAGAAAATAATTTAAAAGAATCAGAAGATTTCTTGGAAATTGATGAAAAGCCTTTAGAGGTTGAAGATGAAGGCAATGACAAAGAAATCGTCAAAGAGTTTAGACAAATTTCGCGGCGTTCGTTTATGACATTCGGCGCGGCGGGAATTCTCGGCGGCGGTTTGTATTATTGGCTTCGTACGCGACCCTCGCTGACACTCGGCGGCATCGAGTATCCGCTGCGCTACGGTTTTCAATTTAATGAAGTGTTAGCTCGAAAATATTTCAGCCATTCTCGTCTTGCGCCCGAATATCCGAAATCTCAAGTCGGAGATTTACGCGCAAATGGCGCAGTCGGATTAGGCGAGGATTTTGATGCAAATATTTGGAAATTAAAGGTTTCGGGAACGGCAAAAAGTTCGCAAACACCTTTGGAATTCTCGCTTGAAGACATTCGCTCTCTGCCGCGCCAAGATATTGCGATCAATTTCAAATGTATCGAAGGTTGGAGTAGAATTATGAATTACGTTGGCGTGAGATTTTCGGACTTTATCGAAAAATATCAGCTTTTGGACATAAATAATTTGCCCGAATATGTCAGTTTAACAACTCCCGACGGCACATATTATGTCGGACTCGATATGGAAAGCGCGACGCACCCGCAGACTTTGCTTTGCTATGAAATGAACGGCGAACCGCTCAAACCCGAACACGGCGCACCTTTGCGGCTTTTGATTACGACAAAATACGGCATCAAAAATCTAAAACGAATCGGAACAATCGAATTTACAAACGAACAACCGAAAGATTACTGGGCGGAACGCGGCTACGATTGGTATGCGGGACTTTAATTTTTTCTGTTAGTTTTGCAAAAATTTGCGAAACTTTTCTTCAACTATTGCGTGGTTAATTTTCAAGTGCAATTTACTGCAAAGATTATAAAACCGAGCAAAGGAGATTAAATTATGAAGAAAACAATTAAAATGCCAAAACAAATTTGTCTGACAGTTTGTCTGATTTTTGTTCTCAGTGCTGTTGCAATTTCACAGAATAAACTGTCCGGCGACATCGGCGCAGATGACAATGAAAAGTTTTACGAACTGACAAAATTAGCTCCGAATGCTTTGGCAAAGGGTGAATCGGACAAAGCTAAAACTTACGCGGAAACGCTTCTGAAGCAAGCGGAATCATTCCGCGATGATTGGAATTACGGCAACGCCGTTCACGTCGCTAATCTCGTTCTCGGTCATATAGCTTTGGATTCAGGCGATATTGACGAAGCTAAACGCTTTTTGTTGGAAGCCGGAAAAACGTCCGGCTCGCCGCAGCTAGATAGTTTTGGACCGAATATGTTATTAGCCAAAGAATTGTTGGAAAAAGAAGAATATGAAACAGTTTTGAACTATCTTGAACTTTGCGTTAAGTTTTGGAAGATGCAAGACGGTAAATTAGATCAGTGGAAAGAGATAGTTACAAAAAAAGAAATTCCTGATTTTGGTGCAAATCTTGTTTATGGAATGAGCAATTTATCCCGCGTAAGGAAAAACACCAAACAAAATTAAGCCTTTTAATTTTTTAGAACCAGAGCAGAAAGCTCGATTTTTACGAAAGTGATTTTCCGACAAAATCAAAGGTTTTCGCTTCATCTTTATTTGTAAATAATTCTGTGCGTTTTTGAAAATCCGCGTGGATTTTATCGTAGGTTTCAAGTAAAAAATCGGTTGATTTTTCCCGCGTATTATTTGCCGCAGTTTCTAAAGCATTTTTAATTTTTTCTTCTGTTAAAGCCGGATTTTCGGCAATTTCACGAATTGCTTTCGCAAAATCTTCGGCTTTCGGTTCACACAGCCACATATTTTCGTTTGTCGCGTAAGATAAAAGCCCGCCTGCGTTTGGGGCGACGGTCGGAACGCCGGAAGCCATCGCTTCGAGCGGCGCGATGCCGAACGGTTCGCGCGGATTCGGATGGACGAAAATATCTGCGTTGGCATAATAATTGGCAAGAGTTTCTTTATCTAAATGTCCGAATTGAATGATTTTATTTGGAACAAATTTATCAGTTTGTTCTTTCAGCCACTCTTCCTGCGGTCCCGCACCGGCGACTAAAAGGCGATAATCTTTTTCATCTTTCGTCAGCAATTTCATAAATTCGGGAAGAAGTCCGATATTTTTTTCGGGCGAAATTCTTCCGGCGTAAAGCAAAATCACCGCGTCTTTCGGAATTCCGGCTTTTTCGATCATTTCCTGACGAATTTTTTCCGATTTTCTGTCAGGCGAAAATTGTTTTATATCAACGCCGCGCGGACAGACGTAAATTCTTTCTTCAAACGGCACACGCGGGGCTTTGAAAAATTGCCAGCATTTGTTGAAAAACCAATCCGAACGGCTTGGATTCTCGCTTTTTTTAACCGATTGGTAAAATTCTTCCGCCGTATATGGCGAATTAGCGATGTGATAATCGAACGACGGAAGATTGTAATTCCCCATAATTCGCCGCGCAACCCATTTTCCGATCTTCCCCTTACTTAAAAATGAACCGATATTATCGTCCATCCGTTCGCACGAAAAATGCACGAGAACAGGTCTTTCAAGCTGTTTGAATTTCCCGATGCGAATCATCGCGCCGAGCATCGAAAGCGTATATTTATCTGTAACTTCGATCAAATCCGGTTTTTCCGCGAGCAGAATTTTGCGGATAATCGAATCGTCCTGCATATATTGCCACGGCATTATGATGCGGTAGCGTTTGTCGAAAACCGGAGATTGTTTGGCGGGAATGTAATAGATTTTGGCGTATTCGTTGACTTCTTCGACCGCTTCGGTTTCACCCGGAACGATCAGGCGCATTTGCCGTTTATGCCGTCCGGCAGCTGCCATCAGAGCATTGTAGGATGTGCTGATTCCGCCGGAATTTTTGTGATAATAATTGGTTAAATGAACTGTTTTGATAGGATTATTCTGCACTGGTTGAAAAAATTAATTTGAAGAAAACTAGCTGTCTGCACGGTTATAATAAAAATGTGAACCTATCGCAACAATTATTGTCCAGACGAACATAATTGCCCACGCGCCGAGTGCGGTTGTCCACGCCCAAGACCATTTTCCGCGAAACACTCCCAAAATTAAACCGACGGTAAAACCGAATCCGAGAAAAATCCCCAACGAATATACCAATTTTCCGCTTCGTGCAAATTTCATCATTTGAAGCGGGAGAAATGCTATAAATTCGACAACTAAGTATGGAATCTTTTTCAAGTCGCTCCAAAAGGATTTCGTTTCTTGTCCTGCGCCGACCAGCAAAACGCCGTGCCGCATCATAAAAATATTAAACATTGCTGAAAGAATGGAAAAAAGAACGGAGATGGCAAATGCTTTCTGACGGGCATTATTCTCGGCGGCGGCAAAAACATTGCTGAAATATTTTTCCTGCGCGTAATGCGTCATAAATTCGATTGAATGACTGAAAATCGGAAGGGAAATCGTCACGATTGAAGTTGCCAGCCAAACCGGAGTTGCGCGGCGGAAAGATTGGACGAGTGCGCCGGAAATTCCCGAAGAAAAAAAGCGGAAACTGAATTCGACCATCATCGCCGTCAGGGTTACAAGCCAACTTTCTTTGCTCGCTTTATAAACCGTGAAATAAAACGTCGCCCGAAGCAATGCACCGAGTAACGCTGCTTTCCAATTCCAGCGCGTAATCATTTGCGCCGGATGCTGAATCAGATTGCGAAAAACATCGCCGATAGAAATCTCTCCGTCTTGCATTTCCTCTAAGTCATCGGCATCAGCGACCGAAAGATGTATTTCTTCTGAAAGATGAATATGTTCCAAGTTTGTCATTTACCTTTGAAAAACACTATATTTTATGACTTCGCGGATGAGTGTTTGAAAGTCTTTCGATAAATTATTTTTCCTTCCTTAATTTTTTTTTACCGTCCAAAAATTTCTTTGTTTCGCCGTAAGCCTCATAAACGCTTTCAAAAACCGAATCCCACGAGCGCGAACGGGCGAAATCCAAAGATGTCTGTTTCATTTTCGACAATTTTTCAGGATTGTCCATCAGATCAAGTGAATATTTCACAAAATCGTCTAAATCTTTGGCAATAAATCCCGTTTCGCCGTGTTTGACGATAAATTTCGGTCCGCCTTTATCGGTGACGAGTGCGGGAACTGCGGAAGCCATCGCTTCTTGCGGCACATTTCCATAAGTATCGGTTTCGGACGGAAACACGAAAACGTCCATATTAGCATAAGCCTCAGATAATTGCTCACCTTGCAGAAAACCCGTGAATTCGGCTTTTTTCATGTTTTGCTCAAGCCAAGCGCGTTCGCTGCCTTCGCCGACTACTAAAAATTTAAAATTTTGCTTACCGGCTTTCAACAATTCCTTTTCCAGCTCAGCCAACATCCGCACAT
The DNA here is from genome assembly GCA_038251885.1 of Pyrinomonadales bacterium. Classification (GTDB taxonomy): domain Bacteria; phylum Acidobacteriota; class Blastocatellia; order Pyrinomonadales; family Pyrinomonadaceae; genus JAHCHG01. Next base: position 26,447 of record JBBSAX010000026.1, read on the forward strand.
TTTTTTCGGCGCGAAGTCTGCCGACAAAACCAAACCGGATAATATCATCGTTGACGGTGCGTTTTTCGGGAGAAAATAGTTCGGTATCAACACCGCGAATCATTAAATACGCTTCTCTACCTGTTCCTTCTTCAAGTATATCAATCAGTTCCTGATTGGGTGCGAGGATTTTTTGCGGCATTTTATAATAAAGTTTCGCGCCGTCCAAAATCTTATGTTCCAGAAAGTTTGTAAAAGAATTAACCTGTTTAGTCGGCAAAATTCCGAACATTTTCCGCAAACGGCGGGCGGCGTATTGGTGAAGATTGGTATGCCACGAAGCGATCAGCGCAACATCCATTTTCCACGCGAGATATGCGCCGATAATGCTGACATCGTTTAAACCCGTGATGTGAAAAACATCGGGACGAAATTTTTCCAATTCGCGGCGAACTAATCCGACGTGGCGTTGGAAAAACGGGTCGTATTTCAATCCCTCATCCATTGAAAAAGAAAAAGGTGATCGTTTGAGTGAAACGAAAGTGATGTTTTCGTCCTGCGTAACTTCGGTTTTTTTGCCCGCATAGACACACAAAAAAGGGTAGCCTTTTTTACGGACAAACCCGGTCAACCGATTACTTGTCATTGCCACGCCATTGACCTCCAGATATGAATCGGGAAAATAGGCGACGCGGAGTTGTTCATTCACAATGTTTCAATCTCTGAAAAATAATATCGGAGCAAGTTTTCTTCAACTTGCTCCGATATTATTTTGCTAAACTCTATTTTACGATGCAAATTCCGTCTTGTTTTGAGATTGTTCAGCCGCAAGACTCGAAGCGATTTCCTGTAAATCGGGAGTTTCGAAATTAGTCTTGTTCACATCGTCAGGAACTCTGTCTTTTTTCTTTCTGGCAAGGCTAAAAAACGGTCGCATTTTCTCACTGCCAAAAACGGCGAGCGTCCAAATTGCCGCACGCAGCCATTTCGGAGTTCCTAACTGCCAGTGAACGGAAACTTTTTGCACGCCTTTGCCATCGCCGGCATCAATATGAATACGGTCAAATCCCCGTTTACGTCCATCGGGAAATTCGGGATACTCTTTCAGTATTTCCGAAAACGATTGTAGTTGGCGCGAATGAAGCGGTTGACTATATTCAGGCATTAAAAGAACTTCGCTGTGCCGATCAACGCGGATTTCCTCGACAAATTCGGCGAATGTTTTGCTGTTTGTTAAATTAATTACCGTGTTCGGTTTGCAACCGTGGCGGTCGCCGCCTGTAACAAGCGGAAAGCCTAAAGCCTCAGCCATTTCGATGACGGCTTTGTTTTCCGACCACGAGCGAAATCCGTTGACTTCGAGCGCGTGAATCCATTTTCCGTGTTCTTTCAGAAAATGTTTGAGAAGCGTTTCGTGTCTTTCCTTACCGACCAATTCGATGTCCCAGATCGGATGATTGAGAACAACCAAAACTTCGGGAATTTCGTTGAGCAACGAAAACATTTCGCGTAAGTTTTCGTTGCTGTGTTTTTCTTCGTTAAAAGTGTAGTCAAGTAAAGTTTTAGTTAATTCGACAGCGCGATCTTTCGGCAAATTATGAACGCCGACGTGGAAAAATCCGTATTCAAACGGAACTGTCCATTCGAGCGAAATCGGCGCGTGATCGTTATCTCTTACTTCATTGACCTGTAGATTTGCACTAATGCTGTCGTGGTCTGTCAAAGAAATTACTGCCTCAAGTCCGACTTTGTTTATTTGCTCTTTTTCAATTCCGAAAACTTCTAAAGCGGTCATCGGAGGCGACCAAAATCCGGTTGTAAAATCTATATCTCTGCCTTCGCGTTCGATGTATTTTTTACGCTCACGCTTCCAGTAATAAGAAATAATGGGAAGTTTTTCAGCATAATGCGGAACAAAATCCAACATTTCCTTTGAATGTTCGGTATGACAATGAAGCGAAACGCCCGTTTTTGCCCTGTTACTCAAATCTTCAGTTTTTTGTAAAATATGCAAATTTGTTTGTTTTAAACTCATTATTTACTCCGTAAAATTGCATCAACCAAGTTAAATAAACTATCAAATCAGCGGTGCAAAGTAAATACGTCGGATGCCTGATTCTCTTAAATCGTTGTTACAATTTCCTTCTTAAATTATTTGGCTTGTGAAATCATTCATTAATTCAAACGAAAGTTGTTTTAATTTGTTCAATTATATTAAATCCAAATTTCCGAATAAAATTCCAACTTTTTTTGTCACAAAACAAAATCGTGTGGTGTTCTTTTGTTAGTTACAGGGAAACAAACACAAATTCATAAACAGAATTCGGGAGAACAGGTAAAATGAAAAAATTATTTTCGCTATTATTTATATTTATCTTAACAATATCTTTCAGCGCAGTCGGTTTTGGAAAAACAAATACATCCGTTTCGGTTTTCGCAACAACAAATGATACAGATGAAACCGAACGTTTTGAACAAACTTATTCATTTGATTCAAACGGCAGAATCGAAATCGGAAATATAAACGGTTCGATTACGATAGAGGCGTGGGACAATCCGCAAATCAAACTGGAATATTCAAAAATTGCCGATGACCGTGAGCGTTTAGCCGATGTTGATGTAAAAATCGAAGCCGGAAAAGACAGTTTTCGCGTCAAAACAGATTATGTCAAACAAAAAGACGGCTGGAATAAAGGAAAACTTTATGTCGAGTTTCGTTTGACAGTTCCGAGAACGGCAGTTTTGGACAATATCAGATCGGTTAATGGAGATTTAAATATTTCCGATATGACGAATAGAGTTGAAGCATCGGCAGTCAACGGTAATGTTTTAGCCAAAAACTTGAGCGGGGCATTGAAAATCTCAACCGTCAACGGAACAGTTAATGCCGAATTAGCCCAAATGAAAGCGGGCAGCGAAGTGAATTTAAGCACGGTCAACGGAACGGTTAATTTATATCTTCCGTCATTTATTGATGCGGTTTTCACCGGAAGCACGGTCAACGGAAGCATTAAAACAGATTTGGGATTGACCGTTACGAAAAGAAAATACGGTTCGGGAAGTAGTTTGAGCGGTACTTTGGGCAGCGGAAGTTCGAATGTGAAACTCAGCAGCGTCAATGGAACAATTGCCATCAAACAGGGAAACGCGACAAATTTATAAATTTCGGCAAGGAGAAGCAATTATGTCTTGGTTAATTTCATTAGTTATAGCAGGCGCATTATTTACAAACGGAAACGTGCCTGTCGGTCAAATATACAACAATCAAACTTCCCAAAGTTACACTCAAACGGATGAAACTGAACGGATTGACAAAACTTATCCTTTCAGTCCGACCGGCAAGATCAATATTTCAAACGTCAACGGTTCGATTACGATTGAAACTTGGGACAATCCGCAAATCAAATTTGAAGCGGTGAAAATTGCCGACAGCCGCGAACGTCTGGCGGATTTGGAAGTTAAAATTGATGCAACCGAAAATAGTTTCGATGTCGAAGCCGATTACGGAAATTGGAAAAATAAAGATCGAAACAATTGGAACAGAAACGGAAAATTGATCGTGAATTTTCGCTTGACTGTTCCGAAAACGGCTGTTTTGGATGAAATTCAAACCGTCAACGGTTCGGTTTCGATTACGAATTCGATGAATTTTACAAAGGCTTCAGCCGTCAACGGTTCGGTAAAAGCGACAAATTTGCAGGGAAATGCCGAACTTTCAACCGTCAACGGAACAGTCGAAGCCGATTTTGACCGATTGCAGTCGGGAAATATTATTTCTCTGGATACCGTCAACGGAAAAGCGATTTTGACCATTCCTTCCGATGCCAATGCAACGGTTCGCGCCGAATCGGTCAACGGCTCGATCACCAATGATTTCGGTTTGCCGGTTCGCAAAGGAAAATATGTCGGACGCGATTTATACGGCAAAATCGGCAGCGGCGATGTCAAAATCAAACTCGAAAGCGTCAACGGCGGTTTGGATGTCAAACGCAAAAACGACGGGAAAAATCAAAATCCGGCAGTTGATCTTTTGCCGCAAAAATCGGCTGATGATGATAATGAAGATTCCGATTTTGACAACGATTTTGAAGCGGCGATGAGAGATGCCCAACGCGGTTTGCGCGAAGCGCAACGCGAACTGGAAAAAGCGCGTCGTGAAACGGAAAAAAATGTCAGAGTTTCAAGCGTAGATGCCGCAAAAATTGCCGAAGTCAATGTGAAAGCTGCTGAAACAATGCGAATTGAAATGGAAAAAGTTAAGCCTGAAATCGCAAAGATCAGCGAAGAAGCGTTAAAACAAGCGGTCGCGGCGATTGATCTGGCTGAAATGAATGTCAATGTCGAAACGGCAAAGCGGCGTGTCAAAGAAATCAAAGCGGTTGTGGCGGACGAAAGATTTCCGTGGCGTTCACCTTTTTTGGAAGAAAAAAATGGCTCATATCAAGTAAAAGGAACACCGACCATCAAAATCGAAACCGTAAATTGCAAAGTTTCGGTGCGCGGTTGGGACAAACCGGAAGTTAAATATTCGATGTCGAAAGTTGCGTCGAATATCGCACAGCAACCGGTTGAATTTACTACCACGCAGAAAGATTCGGGAAACGTCGAACTGAAAGTTATCAATCAAAATGAATCGGGCAGACGAGGAATCTCCAATCCTGAATCAACCACGATTTACCTGGAGGTTTTCGTGCCAAAAAAGTCGAATCTGAAGATAGTTACGAATGATGAGGTTCGGCTCGAAGGCATTTCCGGCGACATTGATCTGCAAGGCGGAGATCAGGGAATCAATATTCGTGATACGAGTGGAAAATTGACTCTCAAAGCCGAAGACGGAATCGTGCGCGTTATCGGTTTCAGCGGTGAACTCGATACCCAAATTTCTAACGGCGAAATGTTTCTCGAAGGCGATTTCCAAAAGATTAGCGCAAATGTCGAGAATGGAACTGTTTTCTTAACGGTTTCTGAACAAACGAACGCAAATATCACGGCAAATACGAATTCCGTCGAAAGCGATGGAATCGAATTAATAGCGGAAAAATCCGTCAATGAAAAAAGCCGCTGGCGCATCGGAAAGGGCGGAAAAGATTTTAATTTTAATTTTTCAGAGGGCAATTTGATAATCCGCAATCGAAGCGACTTAAACGCATCTTTATAATTCGGAAGTTTGCCGAAACAAGTTTTTTTTTCAAAAGAATTAGTATGACTTGAATCTTATTTGAATAAATAAGTTTGCATTCATATATTTGTTATAAACTTTGTTCATAATTCATATTAATTCTTACACTCTTTTTTGATCTTTTATTTTTTCATTCTTATTTTGCAGTTTTTTTGTGAATAATAATGAAACTTTATGACTATTACTTCGTTTTAGTCAAAGACATTAAGTTCTCTATTGATAATCAATTTTTTACCATTAATAAACAAAATGAGGTGAAATATGAAAACCATATTCATATTTGTCGTAATTATACTTTTTTCAATTCATACACAAGCACAGCCTTCAAAAACTTCAGCCGAGCCGAATGAAATAAGAAAGGGAAATCCGAAACTTATACTTCCGCCGGAAAAAGCCAATCCGGTAAATATACCGAAACTGGAAACAATTTCGGTAATTGACGGAAAATTAGACGAGGAAATTTGGAAAAACGCGGCAGTTTTTAAGGATTTTATACAGGTCGGACCGGGCGATAATATTGAGCCATCCAGAAAAACCGAGGCATATATTTTTTACGACGAAAAAAACCTTTACATCGGTTTTAAATGTTGGGACGAAAAGGACAAAATTCGCGCAACGGTTGCCAAACGCGATCAGGTCTTCGGGGAAGACAATGTTCGCATTTGGCTCGATACTTACGACGATCAACGCCGTGCTTATGTTTTAGGTTTTAATCCTCTGGGAATTCAGCAAGACGGAATTTTCACGGAAGGACAAGGCGCGGATTTTTCGGTTGACATCGTGATGGAATCAAAAGGCGTGATCGAAGATTGGGGCTGGTCAGTCGAAGCGAAAATTCCGTTCAAATCTCTGCGTTACACAGCCGGAAACGGGAAAAAATGGGGAATTAATATTGCTCGAAATATTGACCGACTGAATGACGAACTCGATCAATGGATGCCGGATGATCGCAGTATTTCCGGGTTTTTGATTCAAAGCGGCAAGATTTCCGGTCTTAATGAAATTAAAACGGAAAGAACTCTGGAAATCGTTCCGAGCATTACTTTGAGCGAAACCGGAAGCCGCAAAAGAACGATGCCGATTTCTGTCGCGGCGGCAAATGGTTATGATCCGGTTTTTAATCCGAACGGACTTCGAGATCCGGGAAGATTTGTCAACGATCCGATAAAACACGACATCGGCTTAAACGTAAAATATACGATCACTCCGAACATCACTTTGGATGCGGCGATAAATCCTGATTTTGCGGAAATTGAAGCCGATGCGCCGGTCGTTACGGCAAATCAGCGTTTTCCGATCTTCTTTCAGGAAAAGCGTCCGTTTTTTCTCGAAGGTTCGGAAATTTTTCAGTCGCCTTTGCGACCTTTTTATTCGCGCACGATTATTGATCCCGATCTTGCGGCAAAATTAACCGGAAAGGTGGGAAAAACGTCTTTCGGATTTTTGGTCGCTTCCGACAATGCGCCGGGAAATTTCTCGGAAGACGAGCGCAACGATCCTGATCCGAGATTCAGACCGGGCGCGGAATTTCTCGACAAAAACGCATATTTCAGCGTTGTACGTTTGAAACACGACATCGGGCAGGAGAACAATATCGGCTTTTTCGGCACAATGCGGGTTTTCCCGCGAAACCGCAATTTTGTTGGCGGTTTTGACGGAAAATTCAAACTCGATAAGGCGACGGTGATGAGTTTTCAGGTTTTGGGAACACACTCCAAAAAATTCTTTTTCGATGCCGACGACGGATTTTCGCGCTATCGTTCCGGAAACGGGATCGGCTATTATTTTAGCGTAGATCACACGACCGACACTTCTGGCTGGTTTATCGAAGCGTCGGGACGCTCCAAAAATTACCGCACCGACGCGGGATTTACGCGCCGGACAAACACGAACAGTTTTTTATTTGCCAATCGCGTCAGCACGAAATCGAATCCGAACGGGAAATTGATTCGCGTCAACTGGAGTCAGAACGTGCGTTATAATTTGGATTGGGAAGGACGCACGCAAGGCAGCGGAGTCGGCTCGAACTTAAATCTCAATTTTCAAGGAAATTTGTTTGTCGGCGCGGAAATCGGACTCGATTACACAAAAATTTACGAAGATGAATTCGGCGCGAAACGAAGAATATCGAGTCTGGGAGAAATATCGAGGCAAGGCGCATTTTTCGGTGCGCCGACGCGCTCGGCTTCTTCGCCTTACGGCAGCATTAACATCAATAAATCATTTAGTAAAAGATTTTCGGCTTACGGATTTGTCGGCACGATTTTTAACGCACTCGATTATGATTTCGGCGCAAATAATCGTTTTAATCGCGTGAGTCAGCCGTTTCTCGATTATTTAAACAGCGACGCTTACAGAGAATATTTGAGATTATTAGCGATTTACCAAGCTGACCCTGATAACAACGATTTTCCGAATCCGAATGCTCCGCGTCTTGATCCAGGCAAAGGACGGCAATTTGATATGGAAGTCGGCTTTGAATATATACCGACCGATCCTTTGAGCATTTCTCTTAATTATCAGAAAAGTAAATTGACGCGTTACGATACTGACCGTGATTCCTTTGATACAAATATCTTTACTTTGCGCTCGACTTATCAATTTACACGATTTTTATTTACGAGATTGCGTTGGGATTATGACACTTTGAATTCAAACGCGAGCGGACAAGTTTTGTTTGGCTGGAATCCGAATCCCGGAACGGCGTTTTACGTCGGTTACAAC